>NZ_CEEDFC010000013.1:0-213033 GCF_979254005.1 Variovorax sp. AC103
TTTAATGATACGGCGACCACCGAGATCTACACGTGTGGCGCTTCGTCGGCAGCGTCAGATGTGTATAAGAGACAGGTGCGGGCGGCGGGGTGGGCTCGAAGAGCGGAAAGAACGAGCAGCCCGTTACCAGGGCCAGGGGCATGGAGCAGGCGAGGGCAGCGCGTAGATGCATCGTTGTTGTCGTCCCTTGTCAGAAGAATTCGAAAAAGCCCGAGGAGCCCCACGAGCCCGAGGGGCCCGAAAGCGCCCCGAACGAGCCCGAAGAGTTTCAGAAGCGCTCGTCGGGCGCCAGGTAGCGCCACTGGCCGGGCTGCAGCCCCGCCAGCGGCACGCGTCCGATGCGGATGCGCCGCATCGCCAGGATGCGCAGCTCCACGTTGTCGCAGATGTGCGCAATCTGCCCCGGCTGCGCGCCCTTCAGCGCAAAGCGCAGGCCGGTCTGTTCGTCGCTCTGGCGGCCGATGCTCACGCGGGCGGGCGAGCGCTCCATCCGCGCCAGTGTCTCGGGGCTCACCTGGCCGGCCACGTCCACCATCACCTCGTGTTCGAGGATGCCCGCGTCTTCCTGCAGCTTGCGTTCGATGCGGAACTCCTGCGTGTACGCCACCAGGCCGCTGGCGCCGGTTTCCAGCGGCGTCATGCAGCGCTGCCCCTTGGTGTGCACCGCCAGGAATCGCTGGCCGGCGCGTTCGGGTTCGTGGTGGTTCGCGGCCACCAGCAGGCGGTGTGCGTTGTCGGTCGGCATGCCTGCAGGCTTGTACAGCAGCAATGTGACAGGCACGATGGGCTCGGGCTTCGCACCCGCGGCAATCTCGACCTGCTGGTGCGCCAGCACGCGCGACTGCGGCAGCATCTGCTGCACGCCGTCCACGCGCACCGCGCCGTTCTCGATCAGCAGTTCGGCTTCGCGGCGCGACACGCCGGCCAATGCGGCCACGCGCTTGGCCAGGCGGATGCCTTCGTCGGCGCCGTCGTTTCGGGGGGAGTTCTTGTGGTCGTTCTTGTTCATCAAGTTGCAGTCAGTTGCCGGATGCGCGCCACATGCGCAGCCAGCGAGCGGGCGGCCACCGGCCACATGCGCTCGGGCACATCGTCGTAGGCGATGGGCAGCCATTGTTCGGGCGTGCCGTCGGGCAGCTTGCGCATGGCCGCGGCAATCTTGGCTTCGCGCTTCAGGCGGTGCGCCTTCAGCATGCCGATGGCGGTGCGCGCAACGCCGATCACGTAGCCGTGCGCGGGCAAGATGAATTCGACGTGCCCCGCCTCGCAGGCCGCATCGAGCGTGTCCAGCGAATCGAGGTAGGCCGTCATGTCGCCGTCGGGCGGGTCGACCACCGTGGTGCTGCCGTTGAGGATGTGATCGCCGGAGAACAGCAGGCCGTCTTCCTCGAGCACCAGGCACAGGTGGTTGGCCGCGTGGCCGGGGGTGTGGATCACGCGCAGGGTGTGGGTCGGCGGGTTGCCTTCCGGCGCGGTGCCCGACAGCACCAGCCGCTCGCCGTCCTGCAGTTCGCGCTCGGCGACGAAGCGCGCGGACGAGCGCGCGGTCGGCGCGGACGACAGGCCCAGGATCGGCGGCTTCGTGTCCTTGCACAGCGCCTGCAGCGGCGCCGCGCCCGGCGAGTGGTCGGCATGCGAATGCGTGCACACGATCGTGCGCACATCGCCGTGCGTGGCGCGCCACAGCCGGCCGATGTGGTCGAAGTCGTTCGGGCCCGGGTCGATCACGATGTAGCCCGTGGCCGCATCGCCCACGATGTAGGTGTTGGTGCCAGGCCCGGTCATGGCGCTCGGGTTGGGCGCGGTGAGGCGCATCACGTTCTTCAGCAGCGGCACCGGCTGCTCGCTCTGCCAGTCGAGCGTGTGCAGCATCTGGCCGTCGGGGCACACCAGCGCGAGCTCTCCGAAGGGTTGCTCGTGCTCCATGTAGCGCACGTCCTGGCCTTTCAGCAAGCCGCCGCGCGGGCAGCTGGTCCACAGCGGCCCCTCGCCTGCGCCGCCGGCGCCGCCGGGCGCGCAGGCCGCGAGCACCGAATCGACCGTGGTGTACGCCGCCATGCGCTGCAGCGTGCGCACGGTCGGGAAGATCATGAAGAAGGTGCCTGCCGCATGGCGCGCGAGCGCGTCGGCCGGGCGCACCCAGCAGGGCTCAAACTGTTCGCTTTCGTCGGCCGAGGGCACCTGGCCTTCGGGCATGCGCGCGACCAGGAAGGGCACGTCGAAGCGGCGGGGCAGGTCGCGGTCGGTGATCCAGTGCGCGAAGGTGAACACCTGGTCCGAATCGAGCACCAGGCCGCGTGCCGCGCACTGGTCGGCGAAGGCGGTGCCCGCGGTGTCGTTGCGGTCCATCGCGGCGATGTCGTCGGCGCTCACGGGGCGGCCGTCGGCATGGCGCGCGAGCAGCACGCCCAGCTCTTCGAAGGCCTCGCGAATGGCCGCGATGGCCTGCGTGCGCTGCACGCGGCTTTGCGTGGAGCGGCGCGTGGCGATGCGCTTGGCGGCTTCGTCGGCCGCGTCGATGTGGCCACCGGGAAACACATAGGCGCCGGGTGCGAAGCTGGCGGTGGCCGAGCGGCGCGTCATGAGCACTTCGAAGCCGGCGTCGGTGTCGCGCAGCAGCAGCACGGTGGCGGCTGCGCGCACCGTCGCGGGCTCGCGATGGGGGTGGAGTTGTTGGGTGGGGCGGACCATGGGGAGATTATGGGGAGCGGGCGCGGCAGGTGCTTGAAACGGCAGGCCGCGTGCATAAGCTCATGGGGAAACGGGCATGAGCCGCGCTCCACAATTCGCTCTTTCGCGATTTGCACCGCCTGCTCCGAAGAAAGACTGACATGGCCTATTCTCGTTCCTCTGCTTTTGCCCACTGGGCCCATTGGGCCCGTTGCGCAGGCCTTGCCCGCCGCGCCGTGCTGCTCGCCGCGGCATCGCTCGCTGTGCCGGCTGCCTTCGCCCAGCAAGACTGGCCCCAGCAACCCGTCACGCTGATCATGGGCTTCCCGGCCGGCTCGGGCGTCGACGTGGTGGCCCGCGCCATTCAGGAGCCGCTGTCGAAGCAGCTGGGCCGCCCGGTCATCATCGACTACAAGTCGGGCGCTGCCGGCAACATCGCCAGCGACTACGTGGCCCACGCCAAGCCCGACGGCTACACGCTCGCGTTCGGCACCGCCGCCACGCATGGCAGCAACGCCGCGCTGTACAAGAAGCTGCCCTTCGACGTGGAGGCCGACTTCATCGCGGTGGCGCCGGTGCTCGACGTGTCGAACGTGCTCACCATCAATCCGGACGTGATCAACGTCAAGACCTTGAAGGAATTCGTCGAGCTGGTCAAGGCCAACCCGGGCAAGTACAACTATGCGTCTACAGGCAATGGCGCGGGCACGCACATGGCGTTTGCCGAGTTCAATTCGCGCCTGGGGCTGAGCATGGTGCACGTGCCCTACAAGGGCGGCCCTGAGGCCATCACGTCGGTGGTGCGCGGCGAGACCTGCTGCATCATGAACCAGGTGCAGACGGTGCTGCCGCACTACAAGGCGGGCAAGGTGCGCCTGCTGGGCGTGACCACCGCCACGCCGGTGCCGGCCGTGAAGGAGGTGCCGACCATCGCTTCCAGCGGCCTGCCGGGCACCAAGGGCTTCGACAGCTCGATCTGGTTCGGCATCTTCGCGCCCAAGGGCACCGACCCGCAGATCGTCGACAAGCTCAACGCCGCGGTGAAGGCGGTGCTGGAAACCCCCGAGATCCGCGAGCGCTTCGAGAGCCAGGGCAACACCGTGCGCATCGAGACGCCGGCACAGTTCAAGAAGACCGTGCACGACAACCGGGTGAAGTGGGCCGAGGTCGCCAAGGCGGCGAACATCAGCATCGATTGATTTGCGGCGCCGTTGTTCGGCGCCGGTGCACGGGCCGTCGCCAGGGCTACAGCGTCTTCGTCAGCGTCAGGATGAAGCGCGCCTTGTTGGGCGAGTAGGTCTGGCGGCCGAAAGCGCCGAACCCCAGGTCCACACCGGGGTTGCTCACCGCTAGATAAGCGCTCTGCTTGTTCGCACCTTGCACCGACCCGGCCAAGGACAGGCCGTTGCCGAAGTCGTACGACGCGCCCACGTTGTAGTCCACATAGCTCTTGTAGCCCAGGCTGCGAATGTCGCTCGACATGTTCGTGTAGCCGACCGCCGCCTTCAGTGTGACCTTGGGAAGAATCTCCTTGCTGTACGCCAGGTTCAGGTAACCGGTGTTCGTGCCCTTCAGGCCCGAGCCGGCCTTGTTGCCCGCGTAGCCGAAGTAGTCCTTCGACACCGTGTGCGAGTACTTCAGCGTGAACGAGCCGATGGCCTCGTCGGTGTAGCCCGCGCTGCCGTACAGCTCCGTGGTGTTGCCCGACGAGTTGCCCGGGTAGATGTAGGTGAGCGCGCCCACGTCCATGTCGAACGGGCCGGCCTTGAACTTGTAGCCGCCGTAGATGTCGCTCTCCAGGCTGTTGCCCTTGAGCCAGTTGACGCTCGAATTCCAGTTGCCCACGTAGAAGCCGCTGTCGCCGAAGGCGTAGTCGAAGCCACCCTGTATGGCGGGCTTGAAGGCGCTCGTCTTCGCGTAGTCGTTCTTGCCCAGCATGTCCTGGTCCTGGCCGCGGAACTTGTAGTCGGTGGTGAGCGCCACGTTGCCCGTGAGCTGCGCGTTCGCGAGCATCGGCAGGGCGGCAAGGGTGGGGAGAACGAGCACCGGCAAGGCGATGCGAAGGAGGTGTTTCATCGAAAGAATTCGCTAACGGATGGAGGAGCCGGCAGCGTAGGAGCGAGCGTCTAAAAGCCGCGTAAAAATCGAAGCCTTCGGCGCAAAAGTTTTGCCTCGGGCATCGTCATCGCGATGACGCCGGCCACCACGCACGCCAGCCCGGCCCACGCCGTGGCCGCCAGTGTCTCGCCCAGGAACACCACGCCAATTACCACGCCGATGGGCACGCGCAGGTAAGCCTGCGCAGCGGTGGACATCGGCCCCAGTGTCTTGATGAGCCGGAAGTAGATCGTGAAGGCCAGCGCCGTCGACAGCACCGCCAGCGCCAGCACCGCCAGCATCGATTCGGCCGAAGGAGACAGCGTCCAGGGCCTGTCGATCAGCAGGCTCGCGGGCAGCAGCAGCGCCGCCCCGCTCAGCAGCGAGCCGGCCGCGGGCACCATCGGGTCCAGCCCCTTGAACACGCGGCCGAACATCGCGGCGCAGCCGTAGCAGACGGCGGCCACCACCAGAGCGAGTTGCGCGAGCAGCGAATGCCCGAGCCCGTGCAGCGCCTCGAACCCCACGATCAGGCAGATGCCCGCCAGCCCCGCGCCCACGCCGAACAACCGGCGCAGCGTGGGCTTCTCCGAGCCGCCCACGCCCAGCCCCAGCAGGAAGATGAAGATCGGCGAGGTCGAGTTGAGGATGGTCGCCAGCCCCGCGTCGACGCTGCGTTCGGCCCACGCGATCAGCGTGAACGGCAGCACGCTGTTCAGGCAGGCCTGCAGCACGAAGCGCCGCCATGTGGCAGCGTCCCTGGGCAGGCGCACGCCGCGCATGCGCAGCACCGCGAGCAGCAGCAGGCCAGCGACAAGGGTGCGTGCCGCGATCAGCGTGACCGGCGGAATCGTCGCCACGCCGATCTTGATGAAGGTGTACGAAGCGCCCCAGCAGGTCGCGAGTACCGCGAGCAGCGCCCATTCGAGGGCGGGGGCGTGGGGTTTGCCTGAAGCGGCGGCGGCGGAGGTGGTGTGCATGGTGCGCCGATCTTCGCGAGACCGGCCTGCCGACACTTCGCCGCCGAGCGAAACGTGCAGGCTTCGCCGGCCTTCGAAGATGCAGGCTCCGCCGGCCTTCGAAGATGCAGGCTCCGCCTGCGTGCGAAACCTGAACGCCTCAGTGGCTGTGATCGTACCCGTGGCTGCGTGCCGGCGCACTGCCGTTCAACAGCGCCGCCAGGTCCACCTCCTGCTCGGCCGCCGCGCCGGCAATCACGCGCTGCTCCAGTTCGTCGAGGTGCTCCAGCGCCATCGCGAGGGCCTTGTCCAGCGACTTGCCGGTGAGCGCCTCGATGATCTGTTCATGCTCGCGCGGCGCGCAGCTCGCGGCCTCGGCCGAGTCGTACAGCGCCTTGTACAGCTCGGTGTTCGAAATCAGCCGCTGGATGTACGACAGCAGCTCGTCGCTGCCCGCCATCTGCGCCAGCAGCAGGTGGAAGTCGCCCGCCAGGCGAATCGAGTCTTCGCGCCGCCCTTCCTTGAACGCCTTCTGCTCCGCCTGCACGTGCTTGCGCAGCGCGGCCACCTGCTCGCGCGCGAGCTGCCCGAACAGCGTGGTGATGAGCCCGGCCTCCACGATGCGCCGCGCGCGGTAGATGCCGCGCATGTCCGCTATCGACGGGTTGGGCACGAAGGCGCCGCGGTTGTGCTCCAGCACCAGCCGCTTTTCAGACCCCAGCCGCGCCAGCGCCTTGCGCACCGCGCCGCGCGTGCAGCCCAGCGCCTCGGCCAGGGCGCGCTCGCGCAGTGGCGTGCCGGGGCGCAGCTTGCCGCTCAGCAGGGCCTTGGAGACGGCGGCGTAGACGCGCTCGTCCACGTTCGCGTCGTCGGCGTCCGAGGGCTGCGGCGGTTCGGTGGGGGCGGGTGATTTGCGTGCGGTGGAAGGCATAGGCGTGGCGATTATTGCCCGCGCCCTGTCGCCTCCGGGAAATCCCCCGGATTGACGCAGGCGGCTCGGCTCCGTACCATTCGCCCAGTTTGGTTAACCAAAATAAATATGTATGGTCAACCAAAAAAGAATTCAACTCTCAACCAAACCTGGAATCGAGGCTCCCCGATGAAATCCGTCAAATGGCTGGCCGCGCTGCCCGTCGTCGCTTTTTTCAGCGGCGGGTGGCTCTCGTCCGTCGCGCCCACCTTCGTGCTCGGCATGCCCTTCCTGATGGTGTGGAACGTCAGTTGGCTGGTGCTGACCTCGCTGATCATGGTGGTCATCGACCGCGCCGAAGGTGACATCGACGCACCCGCAGCGGGAGGCACGCAATGAACGCCGCGCTGGCAGTGATTGCGCTGTTCGTCATCGGCGCACTGGGCCTCGCGGTGCTCGCGCGGCGCGGGCGCACCATGAGCCTGGAGCAATGGGCGCTCGGCGGGCGCGGGCTGGGCGCCATCATGGTGTTCCTGCTGATGGCGGGCGAGTCGTTCTCCACCTTCACCTTCCTGGGCGCGAGCGGCTGGTCGTACAGCAAGGGCACGCCCGCCTTCTACATCCTGGCCTACGGCGGGCTGGCCTACCTCATGGCCTTCTGGATGCTGCCGGCCGTGTGGCGCTACGCGACCACGCACAAGCTGGTGTCGTTCTCGGACTTCTTCGCGCACAAGTACAACAGCCGCCCGCTCGGCGTGCTGGTGTCCGTGGTGGCGCTCATGGGCATGGTGGCGCTGCTGACCATCCAGCTGCGCGGCCTGGGCATCATCGTGTCGGAGGCCTCGTACGGCACCATCGCGCCGCAGGTGGCCATCTGGATCGGCACCGTGGTCATGGTGAGCTACATCCTGTTCTCGGGCATCCACGGCTCGGCCAGCATCGCCATCGTGAAAGACGTGCTCATCCTCGCGCTCGCTGTGTTCCTCGGCATCTACCTGCCGTGGCACTACTACGGCGGCGTCACGCCCATGTTCACGGCCATCCATGCCGCCAACCCGAGCTTCTTCGAGTTCCCCAAGGAGGGCCTGAACCTCACCTGGTACAACTCGACCGTGCTGCTCACGGCGCTGGGCTACTACCTGTACCCGTTCAACCTCACCTCGGTGTACGCGGCCAAGAGCGCGAGCGCGGTGCGCCGCAATACCATCCTGATGCCGCTGTACCAGGTGGTCATCGCCTTCCTGTTCCTGGTGGGCTTCGCGGCCATCCTGCAGGTGCCGGGCCTGAAGGGCTCCGAGGTCGACCTGGCCCTGTTCGGCCTGGTGAAGCACACCTTCGACCCGTGGTTCGTCGGCGTCATCGGCGGCACGGGCGTGCTCACGGCGCTGGTGCCGGGCTCCATGATCCTGCTGACCGCATCGACCGTGATCGGCAAGAACGTCTACAAGGAAGGCTTCGCCCACAACGCGACCGACAAGCAGGTGTCGCGCGTGGCACGCGGCGTGCTGCCGCTGTTCGCGCTGGTGGCGGTGTACTTCGTGCTGCGCGGCGGCACCACCATCGTGGCCGTGGCCATCTTCGCGTCCAGCCTGCTCACGCAGCTGTTGCCCTCGCTGCTGTTCAGCCTCATGAAGAAGCCCTTCGGCAACAAGCACGCGGCCTTCGCGGGCATCCTGGCGGGCGGCGCGGTGCTGGGTTTCATGATGACGACGGGCTCGAACCTGGGTACGCTGTTCCCCGCGGCGCCGGTGGTGTTCAAGTCGCTCAACACCGGGCTGGTGGCGCTGGCGACCAATGCGCTGGTGTTCGTGATCGTCGCGCTGTTCACGGCGCGCATCGTGCCGCGCACCGTTTCCGCACAACCGGCCTGATCCGCCGTTCGATGTCCTTGAAAGAACACAACCCATGTCCTCGCTCCTGATCCGCAACGTGCGCCCCATGGGCGGTGCCGCCACCGACGTGCGCGTGCAAGACGGCCGCATCGCCGAGCTGGGCGCGGGGCTGGCCGCACCTGCCGGCGCCACCGTCGAAGACGGGCAGGGCGCCTTGCTGCTGCCCGGCCTGGTCGAAGGCCACACCCACCTCGACAAGACCCTGTGGGGCATGGACTGGTACCGCAACGAGGTCGGAACCAACCTCACCGACAAGATCGACAACGAGCGCGCCTTCCGCCACGCCAGCGGCCACGACGCCGCCGTGCAGTCGCTGGTGCTGGCCAAGGCCTTTCTCGCGCTGGGCACCACGCGGCTGCGCACGCACGTCGACGTCGACACGCAGGCCGGCCTGCGCCACCTCGAAGGCACGCTGCGCACGCGCGAGGCGCTGCGCGAGGTGCAGCAGATACAGGTCGTGGCCTTTCCGCAGTCGGGCCTGCTGGGCCGGCCCGGCACGGCCGAGCTGCTCGATGCGTCGCTCGCCATGGGCGCCGACGTGCTCGGCGGCCTCGACCCCTGCGCCATCGACGGCGACCCGGTGAAGTCGCTCGACGTGCTGTTCGGCATCGCCCACAAGCACCAGCGCCCGCTGGACATCCACCTGCACGAGCCCGGCGCCATGGGCGCGTTTTCGCTCGACCTGATCCTGCAGCGCACCGAGGCGCTGGGCATGCAGGGCCGGGTGGCGATCAGCCACGGCTTCTGCCTGGGCGACGTGAGCGAGCGCGAGCGCGAAGCGTTGCTCGCGCGCATGGCGAAGCTGGGCGTGGTGCTGGTCACCAGCGCGCCGCCTTCGCGCAGCGTGCCGCCGCTCATGGCCTGCCGCCAGGCCGGCGTGACCGTGCTCGGCGGCAACGACGGCATCCGCGACACCTGGTCGCCGTACGGCAACCCCGACATGCTCGAGCGCGCCATGATCATCGGCCTGCGCTACAACCTGCGCCGCGACGACGAGATCGAAGTGGCGCTGGACACCGTCACGCACTCCGGCGCGCGCGGCTGCGGCTTCGAGGCCTACGGGCTGGTGCCCGGCAACCGCGCCGACCTGGTGCTGCTCGACGCGCAGACCGTCGCGCAGGCCGTGGTGTCGCGCCCCGTGCGCCGGCTGGTGGTGTCGGGCGGGCGCATCGTGGCGCGCAACGGTGTGCTGCAGGCGGACGTGGCCGCCTTGTGAGCGCCAGAAGCAGCCGTGATGGCGGCATGGCCTTCGCCGTCGTCATCGTGCTGGTGGCGCTGAACCTGCGCGCCTTTCTCACGTCGAGCAGCCCGCTGCTGGCGGCCATCCGGCAGGCCACGGGCATCAGCTTTCACGCCGTGGCCCTGCTCACGGTGCTGCCGATGTTCGCGATGGGCGCCATGTCGCTGGTCGGCGCGGCCGTGGGCCAGCGCATGGGTGCGCGTGCCGGCATTGCGGCCGGCCTGGCCGCCATCGCTGTCGCCTGCGCGAGCCGCTATGTGGCGGGTGGCGCAGCGGCCTTGCTGTGGAGCGCGGCGCTCGCGGGCGCGGGCGTCGGCCTCGTCCAGGCGCTGATGCCCGGCGTGGTCAAGCAGGCCTACCCGGCGCGCATCGGCGTGATGACGGGCCTGTACTCCGCCGCCATCATGGGCGGCGGCGGGCTCGGCGCCTTGGCCAGTCCGTGGGTGGCGCACGCGTTCGGCGGCGCGCAGCCCGACTGGCACGCGGGCCTGGCCATCTGGGCCCTGCTCGCCACCTTCGCGCTGCTGTACTGGCTGAACATGCGGCGCATGCAGTTCACCGCCGACGCACCGCGACAGAACCTCTCGTGGCTGCGCTGCTTCGGCAACCGCCGCACATGGCTGCTGGCCGTGTGCTTCGGCCTCATCAACGGCGGCTACACCAGCCTGGTCGCATGGCTGCCGCACTTCTATGCCCAGCAGGGCTGGAGCGCGCAGCAGGGCGGCTCGGTGCTCGCGCTGATGACGCTCGCGCAGGTGGTGGCCGCGCTGGCCATGCCGGCCATCGCGCGCAGCCGGGGGCGCGACATGCGGCCCTGGCTGGTGCTCACGCTGCTCGCGCAGCTCGCGGGCTTTGCCGCGCTCACGTTCGAGGCGCCCGTGCCTGCACCGGCCATCGCCGTCGTGCTGGGCTTCGGCCTGGGCGGTGCCTTTGCGCTGTGCATGGTGCTGGCGCTCGACCACCTGGGCGACCCGGCGCAGGCTGGCGCGCTCGCGGGCTTCATGCAGGGCGTGGGCTTCATGATTGCGGCGCTCGCGCCCTTCGTCACCGGCTGGGTGCGCGAGCACACGGGCGGCTTCACGCTCGCATGGGCGTACCTGGCGGTGGTGGTCGTGGTGCTGCTGCCGCTCATGCTGTGCTTCGACCCGCGCCGCTACGCTGCGGCCATGGCCGGGCTCTTCGCACCGCAGGCGCCCCATGCATTGCAACCGCTCAACGCGCTCGACAGCGCAGGAAAGGCCTGACCCCTCATGTACCACCAGCCATTCATGCAGCGCGCGCTGGCCCTCTCGGCCATGGCGTTGACTGAGCCCGGCACCGAGCCCTTCGGCGCCGTCGTCGTGAAGGACGGCGCCATCGTCGGCGAGGGCTTCAACCACTCCGTCGCGCACGCCGACCCCACCTCGCACGGCGAGGTCGAAGCCATTCGCGATGCCTGCCGCAAGCTGGGCACGGTCAGCCTCGCGGGCTGCGAGCTGTACACCTCGTGCGAGCCCTGCGCCATGTGCGTGGCGGCCATGCACATCGCGGGCATCGGCAAGCTGTACTACGCGGCGTCGCTCGCGCAGTCGGGCGAGGCGTTCGAGGGCGTGAGCGTGGCGGCGCGCCATCCGATCGATGTCGAGGTGCTGCGCATCGAAGCGGGTGCCGCGCTGGAAGGCCGCAGCTTGCCTGCCGAGCAGAAGCTGGCTGCGGAGGCGGTGCAGATTCTTTCGGACTGGGCGGCCACGCGCCGCGCTCGCCCGGCAGGCTGACCCGGCGGCTGCGGCCCCGCGTGTGATTCAATCGCCCGAAAAACTTCGGGAGATCCTGGTGAAGCGATTGTTCTTGGCTGCGTTCCTGCTCGGCGTCTGCATGGCCGCATCGGCCCAGACGGCCTGGCCCAGCTACATCGGCGATCTTCCGCGCGCCGTGTCAGAAAGTGCCGTGGCGGCCGAGTTGCCGCCGCAGGTGGCCGCGCTGGCCGAGGACACCACCGCGCCGGCCGAGGTCGCGCAGTGGAGCGGCATCTGGCGCGGCTGGGCCTGTCGCGGCGCGGGTTGCGACGTCAAGATCGCCATTCGCGACCTCTCCGCCACGGGCGCGACGGTCACCTATGTGGCTGCGAGCCCGCTGCAGACGGTGGTCGACGAAGCCCCCGGCCGCTTCGAGAAAGACGAACTCCACGTCCGGCTGAAGACGGGCGCCAAGCTCGTGCTGCGCCTGCGCAAGGACGGCGACATGGAAATGGGCGTGTGGCGGCCGGAGTCGCAGCTGCTGTCCGTGGGCGTGCTGTCGCGGCGCCCGCCTGCCTATGTGCGCCGCGTCGAATGGCTGGACACCCCGTTCACCGAGAACGGCAAGCCCGTGCGCCTCGAGATGGTCGTGCACCGGCCCGAAGGCGACGGACCCTTTCCCACCCTGGTCATGAACCACGGATCGACCGGCATGGGCAATCGCCCGGAATGGTTCGGGTTGACGTGGGTCAGCCCCGAGGTGAGCGCGTTCTTTGTCGCGCGCGGCTGGCAGGTCGTCTATCCGCAGCGCCGCGGCCGGGGTCACTCGGAAGGGTTGTACGACGAGGGCTTCGAAGCAGACCGCTCGCGCTATTCATGCCAGGCCGCGCTGTCGCTGCCCGGTTTCGACCGCGCGCTGGCAGACATGCAGGTGGCCATGGCGCACATCCGGCAGCGCAGCGATGTGGACGCCCGGCGCGTCGTCATCGGCGGCGTGTCGCGCGGCGGGATTCTCGCGACGGCCTATGCAGGGCTGCATCCGCAAGAGGTGGTGGGGGCGATCAACTTCGTCGGCGGCTGGATCGGCGCCGGATGCCCGGACGCGGTCAAGGTGAACGGCGAACTGTTCAAGCGCGGCGCCGCTTTCCCCGGGACTACGCTCTGGCTCTATGGAGAGGCAGACCCGTACTACCCCATCGCGCACAGCCGGGGCAACTTCAATGCATTCCAGTCGGCCGGCGGGCAAGGGACGTTCGAGGTGTTGGTGCCGCCGAAGGGGCTGGACGGCCACGGCACCTACACCGTGCAGCGGCTCTGGGGCGGGTTTGTCGATGCGTACCTGGGGTCGATCCGCTGAAGGACCCGGAGCCCTTTGTCGGGCTTGTCCGCCACGCCATGCGCGGCCACGGCTGACACGGCGGCGCTGAAGCCGGTGCAACCATCGAGGCTGATTTCAACAACTGGAGGACCCGCTCAATGAACAAAGCCCTGATCGCCATCGCCACGTCGCTCACCCTGCTTGCAGCCGGCACCGCCAGCGCCCAGATTGGCAAGGCCGCCTCCGAAGCGACCGACGCCGCCCAGCACAAGATCGATGAAAAGCAGGCCGACAGCAAGGCCAAGAAGAGCGGTCCCGTCGGCAAGGCCGTGAACAACGTCAAGTCGGGTTATCACAAGAACCGCTCGAAGGCCTCGGCCGACAAGGCCAAGCAGTCGCTGAAGAACGCCGGCTGAGCTTCGGCCTCTTCCTGACCTGACCTGAAAGGCATGCTGCCTCGCGCAGCATGCCTTTTGCCGTTGCGCCTCAGGGTGTTCGATGTGAATGGGTATGGCGATGGCCTGCATGCAGGCGCCAGATAATCCCAGCTCCAACACCCGAGGACACCATGAGCGCCCCTGCGACCCTCGCCAC
This sequence comes from Variovorax sp. AC103, assembly GCF_979254005.1. Lineage (NCBI taxonomy): Bacteria > Pseudomonadati > Pseudomonadota > Betaproteobacteria > Burkholderiales > Comamonadaceae > Variovorax > Variovorax sp. AC103. The sequence continues at coordinate 13,396 of NZ_CEEDFC010000013.1, forward strand.
CTTGCTGCTGGCCGCCTCCTCGTTCCTGGCGTCGCAGGCATTTGCGCAAGCACCTGCGGCGCGCAACAGCTACGCCGGCCCGCTGTTCGACACCCACCTGCACTACAACCAGGAAGCCTGGGACGGCAACACCGGGCCGTACCCGCCCGCCGAGGCCCTGGCGCGCATGCAGCGCAACCACGTGAAGGCCATCGTCGCCAACTCGCGCCCCAACGCGGGCACGCAGACCCTGGCCGCATCGAAGGAGGCACGCGCCGCCGGCGTGGCCGTGGTGCCCTTCGTGCGCCTGTACCGCAACCGCGACGACTACAGCAACTGGTTCCGCGACGACACCATCTACGACATGGTGCAGGCCGAGCTCGCCCGCGGCACCCCGAGCGGGCCGTACCGCGGCCTGGGCGAGTTCCACCTGTACGACAGCGCCAATGCCAACGGCCCCGTGGCCAAGAAGCTCATCGCGCTGGCCGAGCGCCAGCAGCTCGCGGTGCTCGCGCACGTCGACGACGAGGCCATCGACCTGCTGATGGCCAACGCGCCGTCGAAGGGCCGCAACCTGCGCCTCATCTGGGCCCACACCGGCATCGGCGGCGCGCCCATCGAGCGTGTGCAGGCGCTGCTGGAGCGCTACCCGCTGCTGATGGGCGAGCTGTCTTACCGCCCCGGGCTCACCTGCGATGGCGGCACGCTGTGCCCCGAGTGGCGCGCGCTCATCCTCAAGTACCCCGAGCGCTTTCTGGTCGGCTCCGACACCTGGGTCAACCAGCGCTGGAGCGCCTACGACGAGATCATGCGCGGCTACCGCGTGTGGCTGGGCGACCTGCCGCCCGACGTGGCGCAGCGCATTGCCTGGGGCAACGCGGCTGCGCTGTTCGACCTGCGCTGAGCGGGGCTGCTACCGCTCGGCATTGCGGTTCGCGCTTTCCCGCGCGCGAACCACGGTTGTCGTTTCGCCGGCATAGCCCCAGTTGTCGGTGTCGATATCGTCGATCACCACATGCGTGAGCTCGGGCTTCTTGCCCAGCACGCGCTGCAGCGTGTCGGTAATTTCCGCGATCACGGTGGCCTTCTGTTCGCGCGTGACACCGTCGCGCGTGATGCGTACGTTGACGTAGGGCATGGTGGTCTCCTTGCGCTCGGGTTCAGAAGTTGCCGGCCGCCGCGGCGCCGTCGACCGCCAGCACCGCGCCGCTGGTGAAGCCCGCGTTCACCAGGTAGAGCACCGCATCGGCAATTTCGTCGACCGTGCCCAGGCGACCGGTGGGCTGCAGCGTCTTCAGGAACGCGTGCGACTCGGCCGGGTGCATCGGGCTGTCGATGATGCCGGGCGCCACCGCGTTCACGCGCACGCCGTGCGGCGCCAGTTCGAGCGCCAGCGCACGCGTGGCGGCGTTCAGCCCGCCCTTGAGCAGCACCGCCATGAAGGCCGGTACGTTGCTGCGCGGCTGCAGCGCGATCGACGCCGTGATGTTCACGATGGCGCCCGAGCCGCGCGCCACCATCTGCCGCGCCGCCGCTTGCGACGCGAAGATGGTGCCCTTCACGTTGATGGCGATCTGCTCTTCGATTTCCTCGGGCGTGAAGTCGATGAAGGGCTTGGGCAGGAACACGCCCGCGTTGTTGACCAGCGCATCGACAGCCCCGAAGCGCGCCACGGCATGGTCGACCAGCGCCTGCGCGGTGCGCGGGTCGGCAATGTCGCCGGCCACGCCGGCAAAGCGGTCGCCGGCGTTCAGCTGGCGCGCGGCCTCCTGCAGCCGCGCGTCGCTGCGCGCATTGCCGACCACGTTCCAGCCGTCGGCGAGCAGGCGGCGGGCGATGGCGAAGCCGATGCCGCTGCTGGCGCCGGTGACGACGGCGGTCTGGCCGCCCTTGGGGTTCTGTGCAGTCATGATGAGTTTCCTTCCGATTAGCGGGCCGCGACATGCGGCGCCGTCGTGGAAGGAAGTGTGGATTCAGCCGCGCAAAGAGTGAATGCCCGACGTTCGGCAAACACTCTTCCGTGCAGCGAGCGAATCAGCCGCGCCGCGGCTTGGAAACCGTCTTGGTCCTGGCCTTCGGCACAGCCTTGGCCTTGGGCGCACAAGCCTCGCTCCACGCCGCGAAGCCCGCGCGCAGCTTGGGCAACGCAAAGTCGACGAAGGCCCGCACCTTGGGCACCGACAGCCGCCCGTGCGGCGACACCAGGTGCACCGGCAGCGGCGGCGCCTCGTCGCCGGCCAGGATGATGCGCAGCCGACCTTCCGCCACCTCGTCGGCCACGTGGTACGAGAACGAGCGCAGCACGCCGCGCCCTTCGGCCGCCGAGGCCACCGCCGCGCGCAGGCTGTTGACGACGAAGCGCGGCGCGAACTGCACCGTGCGCGGCATGGTGGAGCCCGCTTGCGGCGTGAAGCTCCACGAGTCGATGCCGAAGTGCGTCATGGCCACCACCTGGTGCTGCGCCAGGTCCGCCGGCTGTTCGATGCGCGGGTGCCGCGCCAGGTAGCGCGGCGACGCCGTCACCACGCGGCGCACCTCGCCCACCGGCAGTGCCACCAGCGTGGAGTCGGCCAGGTGCGCAATGCGCAGCGCCACGTCGATGCCCTCGTCGATCAGGTTGGCCGGCCGGTCGAGCAGGTGCAGGCGCACCGACACGGTGGGGTGCGCGTTCATGAACTCGTCGAGGATGGGCCGCAGCAGCGCCTCGCCGACCGCCACCGCCGCCGTTACCGTCAGCCGGCCGCGCGGGGCCGAGCGTTCGCCTGCGGCGGCGATGTCGGCTTCTTCCAGGTCGGTGAGAATGCGCCGGCACGCCACCGCATAGCGCTCGCCTGCGTCGCTCAGGCGAATGGAGCGCGTCGTGCGGTGCAGCAGCTCGGCGCCCACATGCGTTTCAAGAAACGCGATGGCGCGGCTCACCGCGGCGGGCGACTTGCCCAATTTGCGTCCCGCGCCGGCCAGGCTGCCTTCGGCCAGCGCTGCGACGAAGACCTTCATGGCGTCGATGCGGTCCACGATTCTTCCTTGTTCCGAAATACTGAATGCCCAAGCATAGGGATTCACTCGCAGGGCGGCAATCCATAGCATCGAAGCATCGATTCACTGGAGAGCTTCCATGGCCGCAGGCCCGCGCATTGCCGCCGCCGATACGGTGACTGTCCCGCACCAGCTGCATCGCGCCGCGCCGCCGTGGCGCGCCATCCTCGCGGGCTTTTGCGCCACGCTGGTGGGGCTGGGGCTGGCGCGCTTCGGCTACACGCCCTTGCTGCCGGCCATCATCGAGGCGCACTGGTTCAATGCCTCGGCCGCCACTTACCTCGGCGCGGCCAACCTCGTGGGCTACCTGCTGGGCGCGTTGCTCGGCGGGCCCATGTCGGCGCGCTGGCCGGTGCGCACCGTGCTGCGCGCCATGATGCTGGCCACGGCCGCCTCGCTGCTCGCCTGCGCATGGCCCATCGACTTTGCATGGTTCTTCGGCTGGCGCGTGGTCTCGGGCATTGCCGGCGGCGCGCTGATGGTGCTGGCCGCGCCCACCGTGCTTGCGCACGTCACGCCGCAGCAGCGCGGGCTGGCCAGCGGCATGGTGTTCGCGGGCATCGGTCTGGGCATTGCGGCTTCCGGCACGCTGGTGCCCTTGCTGCTGCGCCAGGGCCTTTCGGCGACCTGGGTCGGGCTGGCCGTGCTTGCGCTGCTGCTCACGGTGGTCGCGTGGCACGGCTGGCCTGCGTCGGAGGCGGCGCTTGTTGCCCCTGCCGCGCGTGCGGCACATGTGCCTGTCTCGCGCCCGCCTGTCGCCAAGGGCGCGCTGCGCACGCTGACGATCTCTTATGCGCTGAACGCGGTGGGCCTCGTGCCGCACATGATCTTTCTGGTCGACTTTGTCGCGCGCGGCCTCGGGCAGGGGCTGGCGGTCGGCGCGCAGTACTGGGTGGTGTTCGGGCTGGGGGCCATCGTGGGCCCGGTGCTCAGCGGCTACCTGGCCGACCGCGTCGGCTTCGGCGCCGCGCTGCGCATTGCGTTCGGCGTGCAGGCGGTGGCGCTCGCGCTGCCTGCGCTGGGGCTCATCGGCCACGGCGGGCTCATCGTTTCCAGCGCGGTTGTCGGCGCCTTCACGCCGGGCATCGTGCCGCTGGTGCTGGGCCGCGTGCAGGAGCTGCTGGCGCACCATCCGTCGCTGCAGAAGGCGGCCTGGAGCCGCGCGACCACCGGCTTTGCCGTGCTGCAGGCCAGCGCGGCCTACGGCATGTCGTGGCTGCTCGGGCATTCGGGTGGTAACCATGCGTTGCTCTTCTCACTGGGCGCGGGCGCCCTCGTGTTGGCACTGCTTACAGACCTTGTTGCCGGCAGGCTGCACCGCGTGCGGTGAATCGGCGTGCCGCACGTAGACTGGGGCGATGGAACGCACAGGGGAAGCACAACGCAGCCTGCAGCCCGTGGTGGAGCTTCGGGAAGAGGGGGCGTTTTACGCCTATTCCGTGCGCGCGCCCCGCTACAAGGGGGTAGTACCGCCCAGCTCGTACCAAGACTGCGGCTTTGCCACCCTCGCCGAGTGCCTGAGCGACGTGGCCAACGCCCTCGGCGGCGACTTCAAACGCATCTACGTGCGGCTGCACGGCCACTGCGTCGGCGAGCGCGACATTGCCGAGCTGCGCCAGTCGCCGGAACTGGTCGCGGCCGCGCTGAGCGCCGCATGCGATTCGCTGAACGTGTGCCCGCTGCCCGCTGCGCAAGCCATGCCCCGCGAGATGGAAGGTCAGGTCGCCGCGGGGTAGGCCCGGTGCGAAATGGTCACTCCACGTAACGCAGCCAAAGGTGCGTTCGGCCTTCGATGGCCTGGGTGAACACATCGGCCAGTGCCTGCCGGTCTTCGTCGTCCGCGTTGTAGAGCGCGCACAGGTCCGCCGCAATGGCCTTGGCTGCCGCCGCGTCTGGCGGCGCCGCACGCAGGTAGCCGAGATACGACGCACCCACGCCGATCAGCTCATAGCCGTGCGCGCTGTGCAGATGGCGCGCCACCGCAAAGTTCAGCGCCGGGCTCAGGTCGCAGGTGAAGTAGCCGTTCGGAAAGGCCGCGAGCGCCTCATGCGGTTGCGCGACCGGCACCACCAGCGCCGACACCGGCTGGTCGAGCAGCGACAGCGGATCGTTCTGGTAGCCGATCCATTCCTGCAGCCCTTCGTCGTCCAGCGTGAGCCCGTGCGCGCAGGCGTCGTCGAACGAGACCGTTGCCGTGTGCTTGCGAAAGTTGTGCAGGCAGATGAAGAACTCCGCCTTCGTGTTCAGGTAGCCCAGGTACTGGCCGTCTTCGAAGCACTCCGCGGGCAGGCCCGAAATGTCGAGGCCGGCGACGTCCTCCAGCGCCATGTTCATGCGCGCGTGGCCGGAGGTGTAGCGCGCCTGGCCGAAGTCGTCGAGCGAAAAAAGCGGCGTGCAGCCGGGGTGGTCGGCGGCAATCTGCCGGCGGGCCACGGCCAGCTCGTCAAGGCTGGCGATGTCGCTCAACCGGTACTCGTCGCACAGGCCCTGCGAGGGGTTCGCGTTGGCGCCGTTGCCGCAAAACTTGATGTCCATCGAGGTGTTCCGCAGGAGGGTGGCCGGCGATGGTCGCACAGCCCCGCGGCGTGGCTGCGGCTGGCACCAGACATGCGCAACTGTCCTACTCCAGCATTGCGCTTTTGGCAGTTTTCTCGTTTTCGCGCGATGCAGAAAACGGAGCCATGTCTACCTATGAATCAGTGCTGCAGGAGACGGGCCGCTTCGAAGTCGTCGATGCGCGCGACAAGACAGCCACCGTGCTCGAGTACACGGAGTGCCTGTACCGCGTGAGCATTTCGAAGCGGTACCCGGCGATCAGAGGCGCCACCAGCTACAGGCTGCTTGACGGCACGCCGCTGCGCCGATCGAAGAAGGGCTTCTTCGACACGCTCGACGGCATGAAGCGCTTCTTTGTCGTGCAGGGGGTCGAGACGCCGGAAGCGGCCTGCTGACCCCCGCGCCTTCAGCCAGCGCTTCCAGCGTGGTGTGCATCACGGCGCCTTCACTTCGCGCAAGGTGCCGGCCATGCGCACGAAGTCGTGCCCGGCCGTCGTGTAGTACGAGCGCGATTGCCCGGCCTCGAAGTCGTCGACGTGCACCACCGTGCCCTTGTCGGCCTCTTGCCACGAGAGCGCGTAGAGCCCGGGGGCGAGCTGTTCGCTTTGGTAGCGCACCTCGGCGGTCGCGCCGGTGAAGGGGCCGGCCGTGACCTCGTAGCGCATCGTCTGGTCGTCGGCCGCGTAGATGTTCAGCGCGGTCATCGTGTCGCCGTAGCGCACTTCGAAGGTGCGACCCGCGAAAGGCAAGGCGCTTGCCATGGCGTTGTTCATGGCAGTGCCGCTCAGTCCCACGCCGGCGACAGGCCGGCCGGGTCGGTGAGGCGCTCGTTGCGGTCGAGCGCGGCGATCTGCGCCATGTCGGCGTCCGTCAGCTTCAGCTGCTGGGCCTTCAGGTTGCCTTCGAGGTTCGCGCGCTTGGTGGACGACGGAATCACCGCGTAGCCCAGCTGCATCGCCCACGCCAGCACCACCTGCGCGGCGGTGGCGCCGTGCGCCTTGGCAATGGCCTCGACCACCGGGTCGTTCAGCACCTTGCCGTACGCCAGCGTCATGTAAGAAGTGATGCGAATGCCCTGGCTCGCAGCGAAGGCCGCCACCTTGCGGTTCTGCAGGTAGGGGTGCAGCTCGATCTGGTTGGTGGCAATGTTCTGCGCGCCCACGGCGGCAATGGCTTCCTTCATGAGCGCGATGTTGAAGTTGGACACACCGATGTGCTTCGTGAGCCCCTGCGCCTTGGCCTCGGCCAGCGCGCCCATGAACTCGGCCACCGGCACCGCGTTGCCGGGCGAGGGCCAGTGAATCAGCGTCAGGTCCACATGGTCGGTGCGCAGCTTGGCCAGGCTGTCTTTCAGGCTGGGCACCAGCTTGGCGGCGGCGTAGTTGTCGGTCCAGATCTTGGTGGTGACGAACAGGTCTTTGCGGGCCACGCCGCTTTCGGCGATGGCCTGGCCCACCTCGGCTTCGTTGCCGTAGATCTGCGCCGTGTCGATCACGCGGTAGCCCACGTCCAGGCCGTTCTTCACCGAGTCGATGACCACCTGGCCCTTCAGGCGGAAGGTGCCGAGGCCGAAGGCCGGAACAGGCGAGGGGGCGTTGTTGTTCGTGTTCATGTGTTGTCCTTGTGCGTTGAAAAAAAAAGATGAGGAAAAAAAGCAGAGCGGCGGCTCAGTGCCCGACCGGCACCGGCCCCGAGGCCCGCACCGGAATGCCGGCCCGGCGGTCGAGCGCGCCGCTCCAGTAGGTGAGGCCCAGCGACACCAGCACCACCAGCGCGCCGATCCAGGGGGTGTGCATCAGGCCCAGGTGCGTCACGATCAGGCCGCCGGCCCAGGCCGCGAGGGCAATGCCCAGGTTGAAGGCTGCGATGTTCAGGCCCGAGGCCACGTCCACCGCCTGCGGCGTGAAGCGCTCGGCCTGCTTCACCACGTACACCTGCAGGCCTGGCACGTTGCCGAAGGCCACCGCGCCCCACATCAGCACCGCCACCAATGCCAGCCACTTGTGCGGCGCCGCGAAGTTGAAGAGCAGCAGCACCGCGGCCAGCAGCGCGAAGATGATCTTCAGCGCCGGCACGGGGCCCAGCCTGTCGGCCAGCTTGCCGCCCCAGATGTTGCCCACCGCCACCGACACACCGTACACCAGCATCACCCAGCCCACGGCGCCGGCGCTGAAGCCCGACACGTCGGTGAGGATGGGCGCCAGGAACGTGAACGGAATGAACGAGCCGCCGTAGCCGATGGCCGTCTTGGCATACACCAGCAGCAGGCGCGGCTCGGCCAGCACCTTAGCTTGCTGCGCCAGCGAGGCCGGCGGCGTGTGGCGGATGTTGGAGGGCACAAAGATCCAGCTGCCGATGAACGCCACCACGCCCAGCGCCGACACGGCCAGGAAGGTCTCGCGCCAGCCGAAGTGCTGCCCGATGAAGGTGCCCAGCGGCACCCCCGTGACCAGCGCCACCGTGAGGCCGGTGAACATGATTGCGATGGCGCTCGCGGCCTTTTCCTTGGGCACCAGGCCGGTGGCGATGGTCGAGCCGATGGAGAAGAACACGCCGTGCGCCAGGCCCGTGAGCACGCGGGCGGCCACCAGCGATTCATAGCTGGGCGCCTTCCATGCCAGCAGGTTGCCGACCGTGAACAGCGCCATCAGCCCGAGCAGCAGCGCCTTGCGCGGCAGCTTGCCCGTGAGGGCGGTGAGCACCGGCGCGCCAATGGCGACGCCCAGCGCGTAGAGGCTGACCAGCAGGCCGGCCGAGGGAAGGCCGATGCCGAGGTCGGCAGCGACGGTGGGGATGAGGCCAACGATGACGAACTCGGTCGTCCCGATGGCGAAGGCGCTGAGGGTCAGCGCTAGTAAGGCGATTGGCATGGGCACTCCTTCTTGGGATGGGAGGAGTGTGTAGCGGTTACCTTTGCGGATTAAGGGGGGATAGTGCAGAAGATAGTTGCTCTGAAGTCAATGCTTAGTTGATCTTGTGCCTAATCGGTCCACACCAGTGAAGGAACATTCAGGTTGAAAATTTTTCTACTAGCTCGGATAACGGCGCAGCCTTACACCCGGTCGCTTTTCGAAACGGCGCGCCTTCTTTGGCTGAGACATATGCAATGCATAAGTCATTTCCATCATCATTTTGACGAATCTCTATCGTCCGATCAATCATTGATAGTCGAGCTGTATCGCCGTCCCATTGCCAGTTAGATATCGATGCGCGTATTTGAGTTAAAGCTGCTGCGACATCCGCAATTGTTGAAACTCGCGAGGCGGGGTCTGGATTCAAGATGGTTCGCAATGCGCGCTTTGCGCCGCCGCCGATCCAAGGCGGCAAGGTTTTAAAATCAACTAAATCGCCCTTGATAATTCTATCTTTTAACGCTTCGTCGATAAAAATCGATCTATCAACAATATCCGTTAAGTCCTTGTATTGTTTTATTTGCTTTGGGGAAAGATAGTCTTCGCCGTTATAAGGCAGGCTGCCTCCAAGCATTTGGAAGGTCACTAGCCCAATTTGATACAAATCGCCTTTCATGCTGTATTTTGAACTAGCAAAAGATTCAGGAGGGCGAAATAAAATGCTATGCCTTGAAGCATTGACCGTATCGTCGCCTGCCTCAAGAATTCTTACGCTTCCAAAATCTGCTATTTGTGGATTTTTATTGAGTAAGACGATGTTTCCCGGTTTCAAATCTCGGTGCAGCATTTTAACCGCGTGAATCGCGCTTACGCCGTTGCATATTCCTAGCGCAACATCAATCGCTTCATGAGCGGGAGGTAGTTCAGCTATCAGGTCGTCTAAATCACCTTCAAAGCAGCGAGGCGTAATAAAGTAACCCCATTCGTCTGAAACGTTTCTCGCATCCAAAATCGGAAGGACATTTTTTGATCTAATGGCGCTGAGTTGTGCTGGCTCGTCGTGACGGGCGGCTCCCGGCTCTCCTGCATAGAACTTGATAGCGATGGCAGATTTGGTAATTTTATTTTCGGCAAAAAATAAGTAGCCATTTGCTCCGCGATCGTTGGATTCGAAGTTTTCGTAGTGAGTGGACAGATCATCCAGAGCCGCCTGAACTACTGGGGGTACGTTTGCCATTTCACTTTAAAAACTTGGCCAGAGCTGAGTGCGCGGTTTTCAAGGCGGGTTGTAAATATGCGCGTAGAGCTTTATCTTCCACATCACATCCATTTACTCTTGCGCCTGAGACAAAATCGACTGGACAAGGAGAGTTCGAAAGAACAATTCCTTCCATTTTCAATGACGCAGCTCCTGCGCGCATTTGACCCGATTCTGGCTTTGCTTTGATTCCAATAAGTCTGGGTTGTGCGGAATTAAAAAGAGCCGAGACCGCGCTTTGAAAAGAAACCAAGGCGTCGCGCGATCGCGTTTCCCCTAGCATTAGTTTATTTGACTGAAGGATTGCTATCGCACTTCCTTCTTGTAGCTCTATTAAGACATAGTACAAATTGCTGGCGGAAAATTCTATTCCAATTACTCGCATGTTGATCCTCTGTAAATCTGTTCCTCAAAATCCTCCCAACAGATGGTTACATGGATCGCTTTTTCTGTCTATCGAGGAAACCATTAAGAGTTGCTTGCTTTAAATCTGGAAGCGATGTGTGAGCGTCACTGGTCTAGCCATTGGTCGAGGCTGGTATCGAAACTGCTGTGAGGCAGGCCGTGCCTAAAGTTTTTGAACGGTTGGTCGCGTCTCACCGGCGGCATAGGGCGGTAGAGCGATTCGCATAGATATACTGTCCGGCCACGCAAAAAAAGCGTGGCCGGGTTTGGAAGCCCGTCGAAGTTCTGCGTCGAAAGCCGCAGTCACCGCACATGGCCTGCGGCTTTTCTGTTTGCGCCTCCAGTTTTTGGCGGCTCGAACGGGAAGGCGCAAGCCTTGCCGGTTCTCGTCAGAGCTTCCCGGTCTTCCAACCCGTTCGAGCTGCCGCCACCGTTTGGAAGCGGGTGCGGCGGTTGTTGCAAAACCGAAGTTCTGAAAGGCCTCTCATGGCTGAATCTGCATCCGCCCCCGCGCAACCCGGCGCCCGTCCCACGTCCCCGTCATCCGACCTCGACGATCTCGCCCTTCAAACCTGCGACGACGCTGACAGCCTCAACGACGTCATGTGCGCCTACGCCGCTCTTGAAAAGCTGGTGGACACCAGCGCCGTCAACGACAGTGAAGAGCTCGCCACCACACGCACCGAGCTGAGCGCCTTACTGCGCCTGCTCAACGAAGCGCTGACCAGCCGCATCGGCGCCGTCAACGCGGCGGCGTCCGCCTTGCGCACAGCGCTGCAACTCAAAAGCTGCACGCCGTGACGTGACGTTCAGGTTGCCGGGCCGCCCGGCGGCCTTGCTACCCAGCTTGCGAGCGCGCTGCACGACTCAAGCTCGACAACACGCACGCCTGTCCCGAACTCTTCGGTGATCTGATGCGCCAGAAACATCGCATCGTCGAAGCTCTCATCGGGACCGTGCGATGCAGTGAGCATGAAGTAGGGAGCCGATCCGTCGCCGACGCATAGGTCATCGATGACGTCCTCGATCCGGGACGCCTCCACCCCGACAACGCCGACGTACTTCACCCCTTCGCGAATCCAGCCCGCAACGAGTGCATCGAGCTCGGGTTGGTAGCCGCGAAGCGAGTGGAGGACTATTCTTTCGACGTTCTTCATATTGATTCCGCGTTCAAGTCGCTGCCCGGTTGCCCCAAGAGGCTGTAGCAACGTGCGGCGTTGAATTCTGCCGCCGAGCCCCCCGCACCCCCCGCACACCAGCCGCGTGCCCCAGTGCGCAGGGCGTCGGGTGCTCCCCGCAGCGAAATAAAGGAGGAGGCCGAAGGCCGGGGGACATTCGCGGAGGGGAGTACCCGGCGGCCTGTGCACCCGCCCCGAACAACAGCGGACAAAAAACAGCAGAAGTTTTTTCAACCAGGCTGCATCCAAACAAGCATCCGGTGTGTAGACCCTACAGCAGCGAGGAGCTGCTGACCCTCTACAACCTCAGGAGTATTTCCATGCACACCACCCGTTCGATCGCCGTGCTCGGCGCCGTTTCCGCCGCAGCTTTCCTGACGGCCTGTGGCTCGATGTCGATGGCCCCCACGTTCAACCAGTCGAGCCTGCCGCCCACCATCCAGGTGCCGGCCGGCAACAAGGTCGCCATGGAAACCGTCGGCAAGGGCGACATCACCTACGAATGCCGCGACAAGGCCAACGCCCCCGGCCAGACCGAATGGGTGTTCGTCGGGCCCGACGCCAAGCTCATGGACCGCAGCGGCAAGCAGGTCGGCAAGTACTACGGCCCGCCCGCTACCTGGGAATCGATGGACGGCTCCAAGCTGACGGCCACCCAGCTGGCCGTTGCGCCGTCGGGCCCGACCAGCCTGCCGTTCCAGCTCGTCAAGGCCAACCCCGCCGTGGGCTCGGGCGCCATGACCGGCGTGACCTACATCCAGCGCGTGGCCCTGCAAGGCGGCGTGGCTCCGGCGGCCATGCCCTGCACCCCGGCCACCAAGGGCCAGAAGCAGGTCGTGCAGTACCAGGCCGACTACATCTTCTGGAAGGCGTCCTGATCCGGGGGTGAATGTGCGGCGGGGGCGCCGGGTCCGACTACCATCGGGGCCTTGCCCACCCCCCCGCCGCCGACCTTGCCCGCCGCAGAACCCTTCGACTACGACGCCGCTCTCATGGCCTGCGCCCGCGGCGACCGCCAGGCCCTGCAGCAGCTGTACCAGCGCGAGGGCCGCTACCTGATGGGCGTGGCGCTGCGCATCGTGCGCCAGCGCCAGCAGGCCGAAGACGTGCTGCACGACGCCTTTCTCAGCATCTGGCAGCGCGCCGAAAGCTTCAACCCTGCCCGCGGCGAAGGCCGCGGCTGGATCTACAGCGTGGTGCGCAACGCCGCGCTGAACATGGTGCGCAGCGGCGCGCGCCAGGTGCATGTGAGCGAAGAGGCGGCGGAGGTCATCGACGACCAGGCCGCGCTGGCGGCCTACGCCTCGTCGGCCGACCCGTTCGAGCTGCGCGCCGACCTGGGCAAGCTCGAAGGCTGCCTGGGCGGGCTGGAGCCGGCGCGGCGCGACTGCATCCTGTATGCCTACGTGGAAGGCTGCTCGCACGGCGAGATTGCCGAGCGGCTGCAGACGCCGCTGGGCACGGTCAAGTCGTGGATCCAGCGCGGCATGCGCACGCTGCGGGAGTGCATGGCATGAGCACGACCCCTGGCAACGGCATCAGCCAAGATTTCGAAGACATCGACGCATTGGCGGGCGAGTACGTGCTGGGCACGCTGTCGGCCAGTGCCCGTGCCGCGGTCGATGCCCGCATGCGCACAGAGCCCGTGCTGCGCGACGCCGTGCAGGCCTGGGAAGCACGCCTGCTGCCGCTGACCGCGCTAGCGCCGCCGGCCGAGCCGTCGCCCGCGCTGTGGTCGCGCATCGAGCAGAGCCTAGGGCCCGTGGCAAGCAGCGCTACGGCACCCAAAGTCGCACCGGCGCGCCCGTCGGGCCTCGCCAACTGGTGGAACAACCTGAACCTGTGGCGCGGCCTGGCCGCTGGCGGTTTTGCCGCCGCCGCGCTGATGGTGGCCGTGATGGTCACGCGCCCGCTGCCTTCGCCGCAGTACATGGTGGTGCTGGTCGCCCCGCAGGACAAGGCGCCCGGCTGGGTGATCCAGACCAGTTCGTCACGCCAGCTGAGCCTGGTGCCGCTGGGCACCTTCGAGGTGCCGCCGCAGAGGACGCTGCAGTTCTGGACCAAGGCCGACCAGTGGCGCGGCCCGGTGTCGCTGGGCCTGGTGAAGCAGCAGGGCCAGACGCTGCGCATTCCCATCGACAAGCTCCCGCCACTGGAACCCAACCAGCTGTTCGAGCTGACGCTGGAGCCCGAGAACGGCTCGCCGACCGACCGGCCGACCGGGCCGATCCAGTTCATCGGGCGTGCGGTGAAGGTGCTGTAGCCGGGCGACGCGTTTGCATTTGCCTTGCTCCTTCCCCCTCTGGGGGAAGGCCGGGATGGGGGCAGGCAGAGCGCCTGGTGGGTACGCCGCTTGCCCCCACCCCAGCCCTCCCCCGGGAGGGGAGGGAGAAAAACCTCGGGTCCGTGGCTGGCGGGGCGCGCTCGCTCTGGCGGCTTAGTCCTCGCCCTTCGGCACCGACTGCGCGGCCGTGCGCACGCGCTCGTCGGTGTCGTGCTGCGCAGCATGTGCCACCGCCGCATGCCAGGGCAAGCCTTCGGCTTTCCATTCGCCGATGGCCATGGCGGCCGTCCATCGCACGTCGGCGTCGTCGTCCTTCAGCAGGCGCTCGGCCAGCACGGGCAGCACGCGCTGGCCGATGGCGCTGCCCGCACCACGCTCCCAGCACAGGTTGGCCGCGTGCCGGCGCATGAAGGCGTGCGGCGACGCGAGCCCGCGCAACACCTCGTCGACCTCGCCTGCGCGCATGGCGCAGTAGCCGCTGCCGGGGCTGAGGATGTCGAGCGCCAGGGCGACCGTGGCGGGCGGGCCCTCGAGCAAGGCCTGCAGCGGCCCGTAGTCCAGCGGCAGCGGCGTGGGGTCGCGAAACGACGAGTAGGGCGCGCACAGGCCTTCGACGGCGACCTTGGCGGCGTCCGGCAGGCTGTCTGCGCGCTGTGGCTGTTGCGCCAGTTGCGCCAACAGCCAGTCGCTCTGCCCCAGGTACGCCAGCGCCCGCGCGGCCCACGCGCGAGCGGGTTCATCGCGTGATTTCGCCATTTGCGTCTTCAGCGCGTCCAGCACTTCGGGCGTGGCCACGCCGATGGCGCCCAGCAGCAGGGCGCTGTCCCAACCGCGTTTGCTCTTGCCCTTGCCCTTGCCGTCGCCCATGCGCGCGAGCAGTGCGGGCACGGCGGGCGCGCCGATGGCGGCCAGCTGCTTTCTGGCTTCTTCGGAGCCGATGGCGCCGACTTCGCGGTCCAGGCGGGCGACCAGGAACTCGACGCGCTCGGCGACGGGCAGCGCGGCAACCCGGGCGCGTTCGCGGTCGTCGCGGGCGTCTTTCTTGAAGATGCGCTCGAAGCTCGCATCGCCGAGGCAGCGCCGGGCCAGGGCGGTGGCGTATTCCTCGTCGTTCACGAACATGACGAAATCGGGCGTGAGCTGGGGCGCGTCGCCGAGGGCTTCGCGCACCTTTTGCGAGGCGGACACCAGCATGTCGAAGCAGTCTTTCTCGGCCTGCAGCCAGTCGGCGCGCGAGCCTTGGCGGGCGGCCTTGTCTGCGGCGTCGGCGGCTTGCTGGAGCGCGTCGCTTTCAAAATCGACCAGCTCGTGCGCCCAGTCGGCGGGGTTCCAGTCGGCGTCCCAGAAGTCGTCGGAAGACTGGTCTTCGTTCTCGCGCGCCGATACCGCGTTGGCGCCCAGCGAGGGCAGGGTGATGACGCCGTCGCACTCGCGGTACACACCATGGAAGGCGGCCACGTAGAACCGGTCGTCGGGGTTCTGCGCCATCAGCTCGCGCAGTGCGCGCAGGGCGTCCTCGACGATCAACGGTTCCAGCGCTTTCCAGTGGTTCATGCAGGCCTCTCCCTCGGGGTCTCGTTTGGGCCTGCGATCGTAAAGGGCGGTGCCGGTGGCGATAATCCCGAGATGCGAATCCGCTTTACCAAGATGCAGGGCGCCGGCAACGATTTCGTCGTGCTGGACGAAACACGCGGCACGCTGGGCCTCAGCGCCGCGCAATACCGCTTTCTGGCCGACCGCCATTTCGGCGTCGGCGCCGACCAGATCCTTACCGTGAGGCCATCGCCCGCGGAAGGCATCGACTTCCAATACGTCATTCACAACGCCGACGGCGGCGAGGTGGAGCAGTGCGGCAACGGCGCGCGCTGCTTCATGCGCTTCGTCAGCGAACACAAGCTCACCGACAAAAGCGAAGTGCGCGTGCAGACGCTGGCCGGCGTCATCGCCCCGCGCATGGGCGCCGACGGCCGCGTGACGGTCGACATGGGCGCGCCGGTGTTCGAGCCCGCGCGCGTGCCCTTCGATGCGGCCGGGCTCGATGCGCAGCCCGACGGTTCATGGGAAAAGTGGCACCTTGCCCTTGGTACACATGCGAGCAGCGCTATCGTTTCGGTAGCGGTGCTGTCGATGGGCAACCCGCACGCGGTGCAGGTGGTCGACAACGTCGACACCGCCCCGGTGGCCGAGCAGGGCCCGCTCATCGAGCACCACCCGCGTTTTCCGCAGCGGGTGAACGCGGGCTTCATGCAGGTGGTGGACCGCACGCATGTCCGGCTGCGGGTGTTCGAGCGCGGCGCCGGCGAAACGCTGGCCTGCGGCACGGGCGCCTGCGCGGCGGTGGTGGCGGGCATCCGGCTCGGCCTGCTGGACCGCAGGGTCGACGTGCAGACGCACGGCGGCATTCTCACGATCGAGTGGCAGGGCGAGGGTCAGCCGGTGCTGATGACGGGCCCGGCCACCACGGTTTTCGAAGGCGACATCGAGGTTCCCGACTTGACATGACTTCCTCCTCCAATAACAACGACGCCAACGCCATGAACCCGATCACCGAGGACGACATCGCCAACTACCTGGCGAACACCCCCGACTTCTTCGAGCGCCACGCCCAACTGCTGGCGCAGGTGCAGCTCACCAGCCCGCACGGCAACCGCGCCGTGAGCCTGCAGGAGCGCCAGGCCGAGATGCTGCGCGAGAAGATCAAGGCGCTGGAGCATCGCCTGATGGATATGGTGCGCCACGGCACCGAGAACGTGGTCATTGCCGACCGCCTGCAGCGCTGGACCAAGGGCCTGCTGACCACGCGCGACCCGCGCAGCCTGCCGTACCGCATCGCGGTCGACCTGCAGTCGCTGTTCCTGGTGCCGCAGACGGCCATCAAGGTGTGGGACTGCAGCAGCGAATACCTCAACGAAGCCTATGCCCAGTGGGTGAGCGACGACGTGAAGGCGCTGGCCACTTCGCTGACCTCCCCCTACTGCGGTTTGAACTCGGGCTTCGAGGCGGCCGACTGGCTGCCCGAGCCCAAGTCGGCCCAGTCGATCGCGCTGATTCCGCTGCGTGCCGACGCCGGGTCGCCGGCCTTCGGCATGCTGGTGCTGGCGTCGCCCGACGCGCAGCGCTTCAACGCCGAGATGGGCACCGACTTTCTGGAGCGCATCGCCGAGCTGGCCTCGGGCGGACTGTCGCGGCTGCGTCCTTGAACCGTCCGCGCGGGTTGCGGCGCCGCTTGCAGGTCTTGCTGGCTGGCGTGCTGCTGGGCGGGGTGCTGGCGTACGCCGCCATCGGGGCCTTCGTGTGGTGGCAGGCCGAAGAACGCTTGGCCAACCCGCCGCAGCGAGCGGCCGACGCGGCGCTGGTGCTGGGCAGCCGCGCTTATCTGGACGGCAAGCCGCACCCCTGCCTGTCGGGCCGGGTCGATACGGCGGTGGCGCTGGCCAAGGCCGGTGTCGTCAAGCAGCTCGCCTTCACGGGCGGGGTGGATTCCGAAGACGGCCGCATCGAGGCCAAGGTGATGCAGGAGCGCGCCGCGGCGCAGGGCTTTGCCGGGCCGATGCTGCTGGAGCCCGCGTCCACCTCGACGCGGCAGAACCTGTCGCTGTCGCTCCCGCTGCTGCAGGTGGCCGGGGTGCGCAGCGTGGTGATCGTGTCGGAGCCCTTCCACCTGTGGCGCGTGCAGCGGCTGGTGAAGATGAGCGGTTTCGACCGCAGCTTCAATGTGCAGTACGCGGCGGCGCCCACCTCGTGCTGGAACGCGCTGGGGCCGTTGTCGAAGGGCGCGTTGCGCGAGCCGGCGGCCATCGTGAACAATGCCTTCCGTGGATTCCTCTTCTGAAGCCGCGCTTCCGGCCGATTCGGGCTGGATCGACAAGTACCTCGCGCATGTGCGCGTGGAGCGCCGGCTTGCGGCGCGCACGGTCGAGCTCTATGCCTTTCATTTGAAGGCGCTGACCGACAACGCGGCCGAGGCCGGGCTGCCGCTGGACCGCGTGCAGACCGCCCACATCCGCCGCTGGATGACCCGGCTGCACAGCGCCGGGCGCGAGCCGCGCGGCATTGCGCTGGTGCTGTCGTGCTGGCGCAGCTTTTACCGCTGGCTGGGCCATGAAGGCCTGATCGGCTTCAACCCGGTGCAGGACGTGCACGCGCCCAAGGCGGGCCGGCCGCTGCCCAAGGCGCTGGGTGTGGACGACGCGGTGCGCCTGGCCGAGCTGTACGACCCCGAGGCCGACCCCTGGACCGAGACGCGCGACGGCGCCATCGTCGAGGTGCTGTACGGCTGCGGCCTGCGTGTGAGCGAGCTCACGGGGCTCGACGCGCAGGCCAGCAACACGGCGCGCGGCTGGATCGACCTGGACGCGGGCGAGGCCAACGTGCTGGGCAAGGGCAGCAAGCGGCGCATCGTGCCGCTGGGCAGCAAGGCGGCCGAGGCGGTGCGCGACTGGCTGGCGGTGCGCGGCGACTGCGCGGCGATCATCGTGGCGCAGGTGCGCGACCCGCAGGCCGCCGCGGCCCTGTTCATCAGCGCCAAGGGCGTGCGCATGTCGTCGCAGGCGGTGTGGAAGCTGTTGCGCGAGCGCAGCCTGAAGGCCGGCCTGGCCGCGCCGGTGCACCCGCACATGCTGCGCCATTCGTTCGCCAGCCACGTGCTGCAGTCGAGCAGCGACCTGCGCGCGGTGCAGGAGCTGCTGGGGCACGCGAGCATCGCGACCACGCAGATCTACACACGGCTGGACTTCCAGCACCTGGCCAAGGTCTATGACCAGGCCCATCCGCGGGCGAAATCCCGCGAAGACAAAGACAAGTAAGAACCCATGAAAACCCTTCGCCTCAAACCCGGCAAGGAGCGCTCGCTCCTGCGCCGACATCCCTGGGTCTTCGAATCGGCCATTGCGCGCGGCGGCGCCGACTCCGGCGAAACGGTGCGCGTGGAATCGCACGAGGGCGCCTTCCTGGCCTGGGCCGCGTTCAGCGCCGAATCGAAGATCCGCGCGCGGGCGTGGAGCTTTGTCGAAACGCAGCGCATCGACGCGGCGTTTCTGGCGTCGGTGTGCGTGCGCGCGGTAAGGGCCCGGAGCCTGTTCGACCTGCAGAGCGACGGTGTGCGCATCGTCCACGGCGAGGCCGACGGCCTGCCGGGGCTGATCGTGGACCGCTACGGCAGCGGACCTGACGGGGTGCTGGTGGCGCAGTTTCTCTCGGCCGGCGTGGAGCGCTGGAAGGACGTGCTGGCCGATGCGCTGCTCGCCGCCACGGGCCTCACCAGGCTCTATGAGCGCTCCGACGCCAGCGGGCGCGAGCGCGAAGGGCTCAAGCCCGTCACGGGCTGGCTGCGCGGGGAGGGCGCCACCGAGATCACCATTCGCGAGCACGACTGGCAGCTGGGGCTGAACATCGCGACCGGCCACAAGACCGGCTTCTACCTCGACCAGCGCGACAGCCGCCAGCGCTTTGCCGAACTGGCGAAGCACCGGCGCTTCAAGCGCGTGCTGAACTGCTTTTGCTACACGGGCGGCTTCACCGTGGCGGCGCTGGCCGGGCTCAAGGCCGCGGGCGCGCTCGACGGGGCCGAGCTGGTGTCGGTCGATTCGTCGCTGCCGGCGCTGAACCTGGCGCGCGCCAACGTCGCGCTCAACGGCTTCGGCGGCGAGGGTTCGGGCGTGAAGACGGAGTTTCTCGACGCCAACGTCAACACCCTGCTGCGCGAGTTCGTCGACCAGGGCCGCACCTTCGACGCCATCGTGCTCGACCCGCCCAAGTTCGCGCCCACCGTGGCGCACGCCGAGCGTGCCGCGCGGGCCTACAAGGACATCAACCGCCTGGCGCTGAAGATCCTGGAGCCGGGCGGCGTGCTGCTGACCTTCTCGTGCTCGGGCGGCATCGGCGCCGACCTGTTCCACAAGATCGTGGCCTCGGCGGGGCTGGACGCGGGGGTGGACGGCTACATCAGCGAGCGCCTGGGCGCTGCGCCCGACCATCCGATGACCATCGAGTTCCCCGAGGGCGAGTACCTGAAGGGGCTGGTGGTGGTCAGGAAGCCGCTCTGACACAGGGTCTGACACTTCCTTGACCCCTTCGCCAACGCAACTCAGTGGCATTGGCTAAACTTCCCGCCACGCCTTTTTCGGCTCTTTTCCTGTTTTCCGCTTCCGGAGCACTCCCCCCATGGCCCTCATTCCCGCGACCATCCTGACCGGCTTTCTCGGCTCGGGCAAAACCACGCTGCTCAAGCGCATCCTGACCGAGGCCCACGGCCAGAAGATCGCGGTCATCGAGAACGAGTTCGGCGAAGAGAACATCGACAGCGACATCCTGGTGACGGAGTCGAAAGAGCAGATCGTGCAGATGAGCAACGGCTGCGTGTGCTGCACCATCCGCGAAGACCTGCGCGAAGCGCTGCAGCTGCTGGCCGCCAAGAAGCGCCAGGGCCTGCTGGACTTCGACCGCGTGGTCATCGAAACCACGGGCCTGGCCGACCCCGGCCCGGTGGCGCAGACCTTCTTCATGGACGACGAGATCGCCGAGAGCTACCTGCTCGACTCGATCCTGACGCTGGTGGACGCCAAGCACGCGCCGCAGCAGCTCAACGACCGCCAGGAAGCGCGCCGCCAGGTGGGCTTTGCCGACCAGATCTTCATCAGCAAGAGCGAGCTGGTGTCGGCCGAGGAAACCGAGGCGCTCATCCACCGCCTGAAGCACATGAACCCGCGCGCGCCGCAGCAGAAGGCGCACTTCGGCGACGTGCCGCTGAAGGACATCTTCGACCTGCGCGGCTTCAACCTGAACGCCAAGCTGGACATCGACCCCGACTTCCTGAAGGAAGACGACCACGGCCACGATCACCACGACCATGACCACGCGCATGGCGAGGCCTGCGACCACCCCTCGCACAAGCACGAAGGCCACGGCCACCATCACCACACCGACGACGACGTGAAGAGCTTCGTCTACAAGGCCGACCGCCCCTTCGACCCGGCCAAGCTGGAAGATTTTCTGGGCGCCATCGTCAACATCTACGGCCCGCGCATGCTGCGCTACAAGGGCGTGCTGAGCATGAAGGGCACCGAGCGCAAGGTGATCTTCCAGGGCGTGCACCAGCTGATGGGCAGCGACCTGGGCCCGGAATGGGGCAAGGACGAAGCGCGCCAGAGCCGCATGGTGTTCATCGGCATCGAGCTGCCGCGAGAAATTCTGGAGCAGGGGCTGGAGCAGTGCCTGGTGTGAGGCCCTGAATTGCTTTGCTCCTTCCCCCGCTGGGGGAAGGTTGGGAAGGTTGGGATGGAGGCAGGCCTTCGATCAGGCGCTGTGTTTTCCGGGGAGGCCGTCGTGCCCCCACCCCGGCCCTCCCCCAGCGGGGGAGGGAGAGATCGCTAGTTGCCCGGGGCGCCCAGCGGCTTGCCGTTGATCTTCAGGCTGCCGTCGGTGAACTCGATCTGGCCGGTCACGTCGTCGCCGTCGCGCTTCACGAAGCCCTTTTCCTCCCCTTGCTCGACCAGGCCGGCCACCATTTCGGGCGGAGGCGTCTGGCCGCTCTCGGCGCCGGTTTCGGCCAGCTTCTCGAGCCACTTCATGGGCAGGCGGGCATTGGCCTTGAGCGCGCCGCGCTTCATCAGCAAGGCGGTGCCGGGCAGTTGCAGGTCTTCGTCGGTCACACCGGCCATGCCGGCCATGTAGCTGATCTCGCCGCGCTTGCCGTCGATCTCGACCACCATCTTGTCGATGCCGGCTTCAGGGCTGTACTTGGCCATGGCCTTGAGGTCGGGGGCCAGCTGGTCGGCCAGGGCCTGCATCGCGGCCTGCGCGGCCTTGCTGCCGCCCTTGCCGCAGCCGTTGACGGCGCTGGACTGCATCCAGGCGTCGGCCAGCTTCTTGTAGGTGGCGGCGTGGATGCGGCGCGCGCTGCTGGTCAGCTCGAACTTGTCGATCTTGGTCTCGCCGATCTTGCCGGTGCCCTTGACGGTGCCGCCGGACGCGTAGAGGCCGTCCTTGATGCTGGCTTCGCCGAGCAGGTCGAGGCCCTGCAGCAGCACGGTGGTCACGATCTTGGGCGGGGTGTCGGCCGGCACGGCCGAGGCGCCCAGCGGGCCGCCGGTCTTCCTGACGACGAGCTCCAGCGTGTCGAGCTTGCCCTCGGTCTTGCCGGTGGACAGGAACCAGCCGGCGCTGCTGTCCATGTCGGCCTTGACGGTGAGCTTGCCCATCTTCATGGTGGTGCCGGTGCGCGCGTCGCTGAAGTCCAGGCCGGGCATGGTCATGTCGTAGCGCACCTGGGTGCGCGCGGCGTTCACTTCCATGCGGGCCTGCGCGCCTTGCCAGGCGAACTGGCCCTTGCCCTCTTCGGTCAGCTTGGCGGGAGCGACGACCAGGTCGGTGGTGAAGGCGCCGCCGAAGCCGACCTTGGTGTGCGAGGTCAGGGGCTTGGCCTCGCCGAACAGCTTCTTCAGGTCGTCCTGGGTCTTGGCGTCGAGCACCAGTTCGCTGTCGATGGTGGCGGCTGCGAGCGAGCCGCCGGCGATCGGGCCGTGGTGGATGGTGTCGCGGATGGTGATGCGCAGCGGCTTGGGCGGCTTGGCGTCGGCTTCTTCTTCGTCGTCGGCGTCCGCTTGCTCGCCTTCGGCCGGTTTGGCCGGGGTGGCGGGGGTGGCTGCGGTTGCATCGGCCGCGCAGCCGATCTCCAGGGTCACGGTGCTGACGGCGCCGAGAAAGCCGCGCTCGTACTGGCGCTCGATCACGCGCACCAGCGCGGTCTGCTTGGGCAGCTCTGCGAAGGCGCTGTCGTAGCGCGACTTGACCTGCGACCCGGCGTACCAGGTGCTGCCGCCGTAGGCCACCACGATGGCTGCGGCCAGGACGCCCAAAACTGCTTTCTTGCTCAAGGTTCTTCTCTCTTTTATGTCGAATGATGGGATAAGCCCCCACTGCCGAATGGGCAAACCAGGGCAGGGCGCGGGCCTGCGTTGTCCCCCCGACAACGCCGCGCGATGCTAACGGAGTTGCCGGCGGCGCCGACCGGCGGGCACGGACAGCGCGCGTGTCGGCGAGTTCTCTATACAATCGCGCGCCTGTTCCGCCAGCCACGCCTCGTCCACATGGAAGAGATGTGACTTGTGGCACGGGGCTCCGCACGTTTCTGGCGGGCTTTCGGGGGTATAACCCCGGGGTTCGTCACTGGCGAGCACCCGACAACGGAGACACCGCGCGGCCTGAAGGCCGCAGGGTCTCCATGGGAGGAGACACCCAGTGAAAGCGCGTTCCAGTTCGTCAAAGGAGCCAGTCACCGTGAAGAAACCCGCCGCCAAGGCCACGCCAGCAACCAAGCCCGCCACCAAGAAGGCGCCGGCTGCGAAGCAGGCTGTACCTGCGGCAAAAAAGGTTTCCGCTGCTGCAATCGACTCCACCGCGAACGAGAAAAGCGCCTCCAAAAAGCCCGCAGCACCACCGGCCAAGGCCGAGACCGCTGCGAAGAAGTCCGTCAAGCCTGCCACTGCTGCAACCAAGACCGCAGGCGCGGGTCCATCGTCATCCAAACCTGTCGGCCGCCCTGCTGCCGTTCCTTCTGCCCCCCAGAGTCCCATGAAAAAAACGGCTGCCGCCTCCACTTCCGCCCCGGCGACACCCTCGATGCCCGCTCAAACCGCCACGCCCGCTCCCGCGCGTGGTGGCCGCGTGTCCCGGCTGTCGCAATTGACCGTTCCCTCGATGCCGCAGTCCGTGGCATCGACCGCCGCCAAGTCCAGCTTCTCGCAGGCACCTTCCACCGCGCTGGTGCCGCCGCCGCCCCTGGCCGTGAAGAAGGACCCGAAGCTGGCCAACAACTGGAAGACCAAGACCGCCGCCGAGCTGATCGATGCCGAAGTCATCGCCATGCCGGACGACGAGTACATGAACGAAAAGCAGATGGCGTTCTTCCGCCTGAAGCTCGTCGAGCTCAAGCGCGGCATCCTCGAGAACGCCGGCGAGACCACCGAGCACCTGCGTGAAGACACCGTGGTCGTGCCCGACCCGGCCGACCGCGCCACCATCGAGGAAGAGCACGCCCTCGAGCTGCGCACGCGCGACCGCGAACGCAAGCTGCTGAAGAAGATCGAGCAGTCGATCCAGCGCATCGACGCGGGCGACTACGGCTACTGCGACGAAACCGGCGAACCCATCGGCGTGGGCCGCCTGCTGGCACGCCCCACGGCCACGCTGTCGCTCGAAGCGCAGCAGCGCCGCGAGCTCAAGCAGAAGATGTTCGGGGACTGACCGGGAACGAAGCCAGGACACTTTTCCGCTCGATCGTCTTCACCGCATGGCCAAGGAAGAATCGGGTCGCCTTTTTTCCAAGGTGGCCAAGTTTGTTCGCAATCCCCTGAAGGATTGGTCGGAGCTCGACGCGCCGGCCGCGTCCGATTCTTCGCTGCCCGACCAGACCTACAGCCGCGAGATGCTGAAGGAAATGATCGAGCGGCGCCAGCGCAACGACTTCGTGCGCCGGCGCGAGTTCGACATGCTGCGCAAGCTGCGCCAGCGCGAGGCCGCCTCCCACGCCTCCGATGCGACGGTCACGCCGTCGTCGTTCAACGTCAACAGTTCCTCCGAGAAGCTCGAAGGCCGCGCGCTCACGCTCAAGAAGATCGACGAGATCGAAGAGCAGATGTCGCAGCAGTGGTGGAAGGGGCGCGGGCCGAACGGCGAACCCCTGGTCAGCCCGCCGCCGGACGCCGGCGCCGAGACGCTGCCGCCCGTGCACGACGACGAGCCTGCAGGGGAGGAGCTCCGGCGGCCGGCGGCTGCCGCCGCGCCCATGGCGCAGTCTGCCGTCCCGCCTCCCGCCGCCCAGCCCCACGTCGACGCGCAGGTGTCGGTGCCTGCCGACATGCCCCTGACCTCGTCGCACCTCGCGCACGACGGCGCGCTCGAGGAGGCGGTGATCCGTTTCGCGCATGGCGACGACACGGGCGCCGAAGCCATCCTGCTGCAGGCCCTGGCCTCCGACAGCGCACCGCCCGATGAGGCCGGGCACGGCCCCGCGGCCGACCTCGACGACGACCGCTGGCGCGCGCTGTTCGATCTTTACCGCGCCACGGGCGACGCCGCCAAGTTCGCGGCCGCCCGCATGCGCTACGCCCAGCGCATGCGGCGCATGGGCCCCGATTGGGTCTCGCTCGAGGATCTGGCCCGCAGCGTCAAGGCGGTCACGGCCAGCGAAGAAGCGGCCGAGGCCTCCGCCGAGGGCGGCGCGCACGCCGACTGGGCCAGCCCGGCGCGCCTGGCGCGCGACGGCTTGGTGGAGCTCACGCGCGCGCTGTCGAAGGCGGGCTCGGTCTGGACGCTCGACTGGCGCGGGCTGGCCGGCATCGAGATCGAAGCGGCCGCGCCGCTGCGCGTGCTGTTCAACCACTGGGCCGATTCCCCGGTGCAGCTGCGCTTCATGGGTTCGCCGCAGCTGCTGGCCGTGCTGTCCGAGGCGGCGCCCAACAACCAGCGCGGCACCGACGACGTGTGGTGGCAACTGCACCTGGCCGCGCTGCGGCTGATGCACCTGCCCGACGACTTCGAGCTGGTGGCGCTGAACTACTGCATCACCTACGAGGTGTCGCCGCCGTCGTGGCAGGACCCGCGCGGCGAATGCACCGCGCTGGCCGCGCCGCCGGCGAACCGGCACAGCTCGGTGTGGTCGCTGCTGTCGGTCGGCGGAGATTCGGAGAGCTTTCCGTCCACCGACACCGGCTTTGCCGCGCTGGCGGGCGACTTGCGGGGTGAATCGCTGTCGAGCTGGCAGCGGCTGGACCACGACCTGCGGCACACCGCCGCGCCGGTCATTTCCTGCGCCGCGCTGCTGCGCATGGACCTGGCGGCCGCCGGCACCCTGCTGGCGTGGGTGCGCGCACGCGACGCCAACGGCGAGCGGGTGCAGTTCGTGGACGCCCACCGCCTGATTGCCGCGCTGTTCAACCTGGTAGGCATTGCCGATCACGCGACGGTGGCGGTTAGAAAAAACTAAGGCCCCGGCCCGCCCTTGCGCGGGTTGCATTGCCTGTCGCCATCCCCAGATGGCTTCGATGGAACAGTTTCACGGCACCACCATCGTGAGCGTGCGCCGCAAGACCCCCCAAGGCGATCAGGTCGCCATTGGCGGGGACGGGCAGGTCACTCTCGGCAATATCGTCATCAAGGGCACGGCGCGCAAAGTGCGCCGCCTGTATCACGGCAAGGTGCTCGCCGGCTTTGCCGGCGCCACGGCCGACGCCTTCACGCTCTTCGAGCGTTTCGAGGCCAAGCTTGAAAAGCACCAGGGTCACCTGACCCGCGCCGCGGTCGAACTCACCAAGGACTGGCGCACCGACCGCGTGCTGCGCAAGCTCGAGGCCATGCTGGCCGTGGCCGACGCGACCACCTCGCTCATCATCACCGGCAACGGCGACGTGCTGGAACCCGAAGACGGCGTGATCGCCATCGGCTCGGGTGGCGCCTATGCGCAGTCGGCGGCCAAGGCGCTGATCGACAACACCGACCTTTCGGCCGAGCAGATCGTGCGCAAATCGCTGGCGATCGCCGGAGAAATCTGCATTTACACGAACATGAACCACACGGTGGAAGCGCTCTGACCATGTCCATGACCCCCCAGGAAATCGTCTCCGAGCTCGACAACCACATCGTCGGGCAGCCGGCCGCCAAGCGCGCCGTGGCCATCGCCCTGCGCAACCGCTGGCGCCGCCAGCAGGTCGACGAGAAGCTGCGGCATGAGATCACGCCCAAGAACATCCTCATGATCGGCCCCACGGGTGTGGGCAAGACCGAAATTGCGCGCCGCCTGGCACGCCTGGCGGACGCGCCCTTCATCAAGGTCGAGGCCACCAAGTTCACCGAGGTGGGCTACGTGGGCAAGGACGTCGATTCGATCATTCGCGACCTGGCCGAAATCGCCGTCAAGCAGACGCGCGAGTCCGAAAGCATCAAGGTTCGTGCGCGTGCCGAGGACGCGGCCGAGGAACGCATCCTCGACGTGCTGCTGCCTCCGGCGCGCGGTGCCGACGGCGCCACGCCCGCGCTGGACGGCCCCAATCCCACGCGCCAGGCCTTTCGCAAGAAGCTGCGCGAGCACCAGCTCGACGACAAGGAAATCGAACTCGACCTGGCCGAGACGCGAACGCCGCTGGAAATCATGGGCCCGGCCGGCATGGAAGAAATGACCGAGCAGCTGCGCGGCATGTTCGGGCAAATGGGCGGCGGCAAGCGCAAGACGCGCAAGCTCAAGATCGCCGAGGCGATGCGCCTGCTGATCGACGAGGAAGCGGGCAAGCTGATCAACGAGGACGAGATCCGCGCGCAGGCCATCACCAACGCCGAGCAGAACGGCATCGTCTTCATCGACGAGATCGACAAGGTGGCCACGCGCAGCGATGCGCAGGGCTCCGACGTGTCGCGCCAGGGCGTGCAGCGCGACTTGCTGCCGCTGGTGGAGGGCACCGCAGTCACCACCAAGTACGGCGTGGTGCGCACCGATCACATGCTGTTCATCGCGAGCGGCGCGTTCCACCTGAGCAAGCCGAGCGACCTGATTCCCGAGCTGCAGGGCCGCATGCCGATTCGCGTCGAGTTGCAGTCGTTGTCGGTGGCCGACTTCGAGAGCATCCTCACGCAGACGCGTGCGTCGCTCGTGAAGCAGTACCAGGCGCTGCTGGCCACCGAGGGTGTGACGCTCGAGTTCACGCCCGACGGCGTGAACCGCCTGGCCACCATCGCTTACGAGGTGAACGAGCGCACGGAGAACATCGGTGCGCGCCGCCTGTCGACCGTCATGGAGCGCCTGCTGGATGAGGTAAGCTTCGACGCGACCCGCCTCGAAGGCCAATCGATCCGCATCGATGCCGCCTACGTCGACCAGCGCCTTGCGGCACTAAGTCACGACGAAGACCTTTCGCGCTTCATCCTCTGAAGTCGCTTCTTCTGCCCCTGTAACGGCGGCAATGCTTCACGCATCACTTTCAGTGCGTGAGCTAAGTCTTTCATTTGCAACGAAATTCGCCGATTCCAAGGTTTTGGAATCGGCGCTAAGTCGTTGATTCCATTACAAAAAATACCACCGACGGCCAGTTGCTTCCTAAGTGTTTCCTGCTACAGTGCAAAAAAGTGCAGTTAAGTGGGAAAAAGTGCGGGTAGTGCCCCCTTCGGGTGCTGCAGCACCTCCCACCACAGGGGTTTCGTGGTCGTGTTTCAAGGCGCTTCATCGCTCAGTCTGGATGCCAAGGGGCGGCTCTCAGTGCCGACCCGGCATCGCGACGTCCTGAGCGCCACGGCAGGCGGCCAGCTCACGATCACCAAGCATCCGCACGGATGCCTGATGGTGTTCCCCCGTCCCGAATGGGAAAAATTCCGCGAGCGCATCGCCGCGCTGCCGATGTCGGCGCAGTGGTGGAAGCGCGTCTTCCTGGGCAATGCCATGGACGTCGAGATGGACGGCACCGGCCGCATCTTGGTCTCGCCCGAACTGCGCGCCGCCACCGGCATCGCACGCGACACGCTGCTGCTGGGCATGGGCAACCACTTCGAACTCTGGGACAAGGCCACGTACGAGGCCAAGGAGGCCGAGGCCACCCAGGGCGAGATGCCGGATGTGTTTCAGGACTTCGCGTTCTGAGGACTCACGTGAACACTCCATGGACCCATACGACCGTCTTGCTGAACGAAGCGGTGGAAGCCCTTCTTTCAGGCAGCACGGCAGCCCCCGGCACCTATGTGGATGCCACCTTCGGCCGGGGAGGTCACGCGCGCGCCATCCTCTCCAGGCTGGCGCCGGAAGGCAGGCTGATCGCATTCGACAAGGATGCGGAAGCAGTGGCCGAAGCAGCGCGCATCTCCGATGCGCGTTTTTCCATCCGGCACCAGGGATTCCGCTCGCTCGGTGAGCTGCCCGATGCAAGCGTCGACGGCTTGCTGATGGACCTGGGCGTGAGTTCGCCGCAGATCGACAACCCGGTGCGCGGTTTCAGTTTTCGTTTCGACGGCCCGCTCGACATGCGCATGGACACCACGCGCGGCGAGAGCGTGGCCGAGTGGCTGGCAACAGCCGAACTTCAGCAGATTGCAGAGGTGATCCGTGACTATGGCGAAGAACGGTTTGCTGTTCAGGTTGCAAAGGCGATTGTTGCTCGCCGACAAGAACGGGGCCCAATTTCAACCACCACCGAACTGGCCGAGCTCGTGGCTGGCACGGTCAAAACCCGCGAGCAGGGCCAGAACCCTGCAACGCGCACATTTCAGGCTTTTCGGATTTTCATCAACGCCGAGCTTGAAGAGCTGCAACAGGCGCTAGAGGCGAGCCTCTCGGTGCTCAAGCCCGGCGGGCGGCTCGCGGTGATCAGCTTCCACTCGCTGGAAGACCGCATCGTGAAGCAGTTCATCGCCAAGCACTCCAAGGAGGTCTACGACCGCCGCGCGCCCTTTGCCGCGCCGAAGGTGATGAAGCTCAATGCGCTGGAGCGCATCAAGCCGTCCGACGACGAAGTGCGCGGCAACCCGCGTTCGCGCAGTGCCATTCTTCGCGTGGCCGAACGTACCGAGGCCAGCTGACCATGGCCCGCATCAACCTGCTCCTGCTGTTGGCCGTCGTTGCGACGGCGCTGTACCTCGTGCACACGCAGTACCAGTCGCGCCAGCTCTACACCGAGCTGGACCGCGTGCAGCAGGAAGCCCGCCGCCTGGAGCTGGACCATGACCGCCTGCAGGTCGAGAAGCGCGCCCAGGCCACGCCGCTGCGCGTGGAAAAGCTCGCCAAGGAGCAGCTGCAGATGCGCACCACCTCGCCGGCCATCACGCAGTACGTGCGCCCGGACGGCTCGGTGATTCCGGCCGTGGCCCCGGTGGCGCCGGCGGTGCCCGCCGCCATGGGTGCGAAGCCTGCGGCCAAGCCTGTCGCCGCAGCGAGGACCCCGCGATGAGCCGCCGCAGCGTGCGCTACACCACCAGCCCCTTGCTTGCGAGCAAGACGCCGGTGTGGCGCAGCAAGTTCATCGTGGCGGGCATCGCGCTCGGCTTCGTCATGCTGGCGGGGCGTGCCGCCTACGTGCAGGTGTTCAACAACAGCTTCTTCCAGCGCCAGGGCGAAGTGCGCTTCGCGCGCACGCTGGAGCTGCCGGCCAACCGCGGCCGCATCCTCGACCGCAACGGCCTCATCCTCGCGTCCAGCGTGGTGGCGCCCAGCATCTGGGCCATTCCTGAAGACATCGAGCGCGACGACCCCGAGGTGCGCGCCAAGCTCAAGCAGGTCGCCAAGCTGCTCGAGATGCCGCAGAAGGACTTCGACAAGAAGCTGCAGGACGAGGACAAGACCTTCGTCTGGGTGAAGCGCCAGGTCGACGAGCCCATCGCCAAGCAGATTGCCGCGCTGAACATCAAGGGCATCTACCAGCGCCGCGAATACAAGCGCCAGTACCCCGAGGGCGAGGCCGCCGCGCACGTGGTGGGCTTCACCAGCGTGGAAGACAACGGCCAGGAAGGCATCGAGCTCGCGTTCAACAAGGAGCTGGCCGGCAAGGCCGGCTCGCGCCGCGTCATCAAGGACCGCCTGGGCCGCGTGGTCGAAGGCGTGGGCGACACCGTGCCGCCGCTCGACGGCCAGGACATCCAGCTGAGCGTGGACAGCAAGGTGCAGTTCTTCGCCTACCAGAAGCTGCGCGACGCCGTGACGGCGCGCAAGGCCAAGGCCGGCAGCGTGGTGGTGCTCGACAGCACCACCGGCGAGGTGCTGGCGCTGGCCAACTACCCGAGCTACGTGCCGGACAAGCGCCAGAACCTCACCGGCGAGCAGTTGCGCAACCGCGCGCTCACCGACACCTTCGAGCCCGGCTCGACCATGAAGCCCATCACCGTGGCGATGGCGCTCGAAGCCGGCCGCGTGAAGCCGCAGACGCTGATCGAAACCGGCCCGGGCCGCTTCCAGATCGGCGGCTTCACCATCAGCGACACGCACAACTACGGCACGCTGACGGTCGAGGGCGTGATCCAGAAGTCGAGCAACGTCGGCGCGCTCAAGATCGCGCAGAAGATGACCCCGCACGAGATGTGGGACACCTACACCGCGCTGGGCTATGGCCAGAAGCCGCAGATCCAGTTTCCCGGCGCCGTCACCGGCCGGCTGCGCCCGTGGAAGACCTGGAAGCCGGTCGAGCAGGCCACCATGGCCTACGGCTACGGCCTGTCGGCGTCGCTGTTCCAGATGGCGCATTCGTACACCTCGTTCGCGCACGACGGCTCGCTCATTCCGGTGACCATCCTGAAGAACACCGAGGCGCCGGTCGGCGTGCGGGTGTTCTCGCCCTCCAACGCACTGGCCGTGCGCAAGATGCTGCAGATGGCTGCCGGCCCGGGCGGCACCGGCACGCGCGCCCAGACCGTCGGCTATTCGGTCGGCGGCAAGTCGGGCACGGCGCACAAGCAGGTCGGCAAGGGCTACGCCAGCAACAAGTACCGTGCCTGGTTCACCGGCATGGCACCCATCGAGAAGCCGCGAATCATCGTGGCCGTGATGATCGACGAGCCCAGCGACGGCCAGTATTTCGGCGGCGTGGCCGCGGCGCCCGTGTTCAGCGAAGTCGTGCAGCAGACGCTGCGCATGATGAACGTACCGCCCGACCTGGCGGTCAAACCGCTGGTGATGACGCAGGGCGTCGACGAGAGCTTCTGACCATGCTGACCTTCACTTCCCCCTCCATGGCCGCCGCCTGGCTCAAGGAGCGCGCGCCGCAGGCCGCGCTGCATGCAGACAGCCGAGCCGTGGGCGCGGGCGATGTTTTCATCGCCTGGCCCGGTGCCGCCACCGACGGGCGCAAGCACGTGGCGGCCGCGCTGGCGCAGGGCGCGGCGGCGTGCCTGGTGGAGCACGAGGGCGTCGAGGCCTTCGGTTTCGAAGGCGACGAGCGCATCGTGAGCTACCCCGGCCTGAAGGCCGCCACCGGCCCGATCGCCTCGGCCTTCTACGACAACCCCTCGGCCCTGCTCGACGTGCTGGCCGTGACCGGCACCAACGGCAAGACGTCCACCGCCTGGTGGCTCGCCGAATCGCTCTCCACGCTGCGCGCGGCGGGTGGCGTGCGCGCGATGAATCCCGACGGCACCGTGCAGCGCGATGCGCCGTCGCCCTGCGCCGTGATGGGCACGCTGGGCATCGGCGTGCCGCCCGAACTCACCTACACCGGCCTGACCACGCCCGACCCCGTCATGATGCAGCGCGAGCTGCGTTCGCTGGTGTCGCGCGGCTTCGGCGCCTGCGCCATCGAGGCCTCGTCCATCGGTATCGCCGAACGCCGCCTCGACGGCGCGCAGATCGCGGTGGCGGTGTTCACCAACTTCACGCAGGACCACCTCGACTACCACGGCAGCATGGACGCCTACTGGCAGGCCAAGGCCGAGCTGTTCCGCTGGCCCGGCCTGCGCGCGGCGGTGATCAACATCGACGACACGCACGGCGCGACCCTGTGCGCCAACCTGATCGACGTGGGCATCGGCGCGCTCGACGTGTGGACCGTGTCGGCCGACGGCAAGCCGGCCCGCCTCATGGCGCGCGACATCGGCTACGACGCGCAGGGCCTGCAGTTCTCGGTGGCCGAACAGGGCACCGACGCGGTGCAGCGCCTGTCGACGGGCCTCATCGGCCAGTACAACGTGGCCAACCTGCTGGGCGTGCTCGGCACGCTGCGCGCGCTGGGCCTGTCGTTGGCGCGGGCCGTGGCGGCATGCGCCCATCTGACGAGCGTGCCGGGCCGCATGGACCGCGCCAGCACCGGCGACGGCGCGCCGCTGGCCGTGGTCGACTACGCCCACACGCCCGACGCGCTCGACAAGGCTCTGATCGGCCTGCGCCCGCTCGCCAAGCAGCGCGGCGGGGCGCTGTGGTGCCTGTTCGGCTGCGGCGGCGACCGCGACCCGATCAAGCGCCCGATGATGGCCGCCGTGGCCGAGCGCCAGGCCGACCACGTGGTCGTCACCAGCGACAACCCGCGCAGCGAAAAGCCCGACGCGATCATTGCGCAGGTGCTGCGCGGCTTCTCGCGCCCCGAGGCGGCGCAGGTGCAGCCCGACCGCGCGGCCGCCATTGCCGACGTGCTCGCGCAGGCCGCCCCGCAGGACGTGGTGCTGATCGCCGGCAAGGGCCACGAGGCGTGGCAGGAGATTGCCGGCCAGCGCATCGCGTTCTCCGACAAGGCCCATGCGCTGCAGGCACTGGCCCTGCGAAGCAGCGGAGGGAACGCAGCATGACCGGCGCCACACCGCTCGCCCTCACGCTGGCCCAATTGCAGCAATGGATTCCGGGTTCACGCCTGGTGGGTGACGCCTCGACCGTCATCGCCCGCGTGCACACCGACACGCGCACGCTCGCGCCCGGCGACCTGTTCGTCGCGCTCAAGGGCGAGCGCTTCGACGCCAACGATTTCCTCGCCGACGCGAAGGCGCAGGGCGCCGTGGCGGCCATTGCGCACCACGGCCTCGAAGCCGCCGGCCTGGCCGGGCTCGAAGTGCCCGATTCGCTGGCCGCGCTCGGTGCGCTCGGCGCCGGCTGGCGCGCGCAGTTCGAGCTGCCGCTCATTGCCGTCACCGGCAGCAACGGCAAGACCACGGTCACGCAGATGATCGCGGCGGTGCTGCTCGCCGGCAGCGCCGAACGCGCCCTGGCGACGGCGGGCAACTTCAACAACGAGATCGGCGTGCCGCTCACGCTGCTGCGCCTGCGCGCGGAACACCGCCGCGCGGTGCTCGAGCTGGGCATGAACCATCCGGGCGAAATTGCGCGGCTGGCCGCCATCTCGCGCCCGACCATCGCGCTGGTCAACAACGCGCAGCGCGAGCACCAGGAGTTCATGGCCAGCGTCGAGGCGGTGGCCGTCGAAAACGCCGCCGTGTTCGCGGTGCTGTCCGACGACGGCACCGCGGTG
Source organism: Variovorax sp. AC103 (assembly GCF_979254005.1). Lineage (NCBI taxonomy): Bacteria > Pseudomonadati > Pseudomonadota > Betaproteobacteria > Burkholderiales > Comamonadaceae > Variovorax > Variovorax sp. AC103. The sequence goes on from NZ_CEEDFC010000013.1 coordinate 46,854, forward strand.
TTCCCGTACGGCGACCCCTTCACCTCGCTGTGGACCGACATGGCGCGCGACGGGGGTGCCCGCCGCTGCATGACCTTCGGCGAGCCGCAGGACGCCGACATCTCGCTGGAGCGCGCCGAATGGGCGCAGGGCGCCTGGGCCGTGCGCGTCCGCACGCCGATCGGTGCCTTCGACACGCGCCTGCACATCGCCGGGCGCCACAACGTCGTGAACGCACTGGCGGCCACCGCCTGCGCGCTGGCGGCGGGCGTGTCGCTGGACACCATTGCCGCAGGCCTGGACGCCTTCGAGCCCGTCAAGGGCCGCTCGCGCGCCAGCGAGGTCGTGCTGCCCGGCGGCCATGCGCTCACGCTGGTCGACGACAGCTACAACGCCAACCCCGATTCCGTGATCGCCGCCATCGACGTGCTCGCCGCCCTGCCGGGCCCGCGCCTGCTGGTGCTTGGCGAAATGGGCGAGGTGGGCGACCGCTCGCCGGAGTTCCACGCCGAAGTCGGCGCCTGGGCACGGCAACGCGGCATCGAGTCCGTCTACACGCTGGGCGCCGCCACGGCGCATGCCGCCACCGCTTTCCAGGGCGGCGGCGACGGACAACATTTCGACGCGTTCGACGCGCTGTGCGCGGCGGTGCTGGCCCGGCTGCCGCAGGTCGGCAGCGTGCTGGTCAAGGGATCGCGCTTCATGAAGATGGAGCGCGTGGTTCAAGCCATCGAGGCGCAATCAAAACAACAAAAGGAGGCCGGTCATGACGCATGAGCCGCGCGAAAACACATGCTGCTGAGCCTCGCTCAATGGCTGCAGACGCTGTCGCCCGAATTCGGGTTCCTGCGCATCTTCCAGTACCTCACCTTCCGCGCGCTGATGGCCGCGGTGACCGCGCTCGTGGTCGGCCTGGTGGCGGGCCCGTTCGTCATTCGCCGCCTGACCGCGCTGAAGATCGGCCAGCCGGTGCGCGGCTACGGCATGGAAACGCACCTGACCAAGAGCGGCACGCCCACCATGGGCGGCGTGCTGGTGCTGTTCGCCATCGCCTTCGCCACGCTGCTGTGGTTCGATATCTCGAACCGGTTCGTGTGGATCGTGCTGTGGGTCACCATGGGCTTCGGCGCCATCGGCTGGGTCGACGACTGGCGCAAGGTGGTGCGCAAGGACCCGGAGGGCATGCGCTCGCGCGAAAAGTACTTCTGGCAATCGGTGGTGGGCCTGCTGGCGGGCTTCTACCTGCTGTTCAGCATTTCGGAAAGCTCCAACTGGCGCGTGCTGCAGCTGTTCTTCGCCTGGGTGCAGTCGGGGTTCGACCTCGACTTTCCGCCCAAGATCAACCTGCTGGTGCCCTTCTTCAAGGAAGTGAGCTACCCGCTCGGCGGCATCGGCTTCGTCATCCTCACGTACCTGGTGATCGTGGGCGCGAGCAACGCCGTGAACCTGACCGACGGGCTGGATGGCCTGGCGATCATGCCGGTGGTGATGGTGGGCTCGGCGCTGGGCGTGTTCGCCTACGTGACGGGCAGCGCGGTGTACTCCAAGTACCTGCTGTTCCCCAACATCCCGGGCTCGGGCGAGCTGCTGGTGTTCTGCTCGGCCATGGCCGGCGCGGGGCTGGCGTTCCTGTGGTTCAACACGCACCCGGCGCAGGTGTTCATGGGCGACGTGGGCGCGCTGGCGCTGGGCGGCGCGCTGGGCACCATCGCGGTGATCGTGCGCCAGGAGATCGTGTTCTTCATCATGGGCGGCATCTTCGTGGTCGAGGCGATCTCGGTGATGGCGCAGGTGATGTACTTCAAGTACACCAAGAAGCGCTACGGCGAAGGCCGCCGCGTGCTCAAGATGGCGCCGCTGCACCACCACTTCGAGAAGAGCGGCTGGCGCGAGACGCAGGTCGTGGTGCGTTTCTGGATCATCACGATGCTGCTGTGCCTCGTGGGCCTGTCGACGCTGAAGCTGCGCTGAATACACCATGCGGCACCTGAAAGACCTCCCCGTTCTCATCCTCGGCCTCGGCGCGTCCGGGCTGGCGATGGCGCGCTGGTGCGCGCGCCACGGTGCGGTCGTGACCGTGGCCGACACGCGCGAGGCGCCGGCGTCGCTGGCCACGCTGAAGGCGGAGCTGCCCGACGTGCGCTTCGTCGGCGGGCCGTTCTCGGCTGCGCTGGTCGAAGGCACGCCGATTCGCGCGGTGTACCGCTCGCCGGGCCTGTCGCCCGAAACCATCGCGCCGGTGGCCGATGCGGCGCGGGCCATGGGGCTGCCGGTCGGTGGCGAGCTGGACCTGTTCGCGCGCGCGCTGCTGGACCTGCGCACCGTCGAAGTGCCGGTGGCCGAACCCGAAGCCGAAGCCGACCCGGAGGCCGCACAGGACGCGGTCGCCGAGCCTGAGCAGGCCGAAGCGCAGGCCGAGCTGCCGCTCGAGACCGCGGCATCGGTCGAAGCGGTCGAACCTGAAACTGAATCGACGCCGGAAGCCGAACCGGTGACCGGGTCGATCGAACCCGCCGAAGCCCCGCCCGAGCCGACCGCGCCCGCCATGGCCGAAGCCATGCCGCGCGATCCTTCGACCAGCGTGGCCGTGCCTGTGCCGCCGGAAGCGCACGAAGCACCGGTCGAGCCTGTGACAGCAGAAGAAACGCCGGAGCCGGCCGTTGCTCCTGCGGGCACGCAGCCAGAAGCCGCGGTGCAAGACGCAACCGGCGAAGCCACTGCACCGGACGCCGCCGATTCGCAGGCGCCCGCATCGGAAGCGCTGGAAGCGCCCGCAGCCGCCACCGTCTCCCGCCTGCCCAGCACCGGCAAGCCCTACGTCCCCACGGCCGCCCGCGAAGCCGCGGAGTTCGTCGCCAAGATCGCCGAACTCGCCGCCACCAACCCGGCCTCGGCCGTGGCTGAAGAAGAAACACCCCAGCTCGAACTGGCGCCCCCCGTCGAGCCCGAAGCCCCCAAGGGCTACACGCCCGCCGTGCTCGCCATCACCGGCACCAACGGCAAGACCACCGTCACCTCGCTCACCGGGCAGTTGGTCGAGCGCGCCGGAAAGACGGTGGCCGTGGCCGGCAACATCGGCCCGACGCTGCTGGACACGCTCAGCGCGCACATCGACGCCGGCACGCTGCCCGACGTGTGGGTGCTGGAGCTCTCCAGCTTCCAGCTCGACGGCGTGCAGGGCTTCGAGCCCACCGCCGCCACCGTGCTCAACCTCACGCAGGACCACCTCGACTGGCACGGCGACATGAAGTCGTATGCCGCGGCCAAGGCGCGCATCTTCGGCGCGCGCGGGCTCATGATCCTGAACCGCGACGACGCCGGCGTGATGGCCATGCTGCCCCCGCCCTTGCGCGTCAAGCTGCAGCGCCCGCAGATCCGCACCCACGTCACCTTCGGCGCGGCGATGCCGCTGCGCCCGGGCGACTACGGCATCGAGCGCGTCAACGGCATGACCTGGCTGGTGCGCGCGCTGGAAGCGGACGAAACGCAGAAGCGCAAGCGCGGCGCGGTGGTGGAAGAAGAAATCTTCCTGCAGCGACTGATGCCGGCCGACGCGCTGCGCATCCGCGGGCGCCACAACGCGATGAACGCGCTGGCCGCGCTGGCCCTCGCGAGTGCCGCCGGCTGCGCGCTCGGCCCGATGCTCTACGGCCTGCGCGAATACCGCGGCGAGCCGCACCGCGTGGAGTCCGTCGCCATCGTGGACCAGGTCGAGTTCTTCGACGACAGCAAGGGCACCAACGTGGGCGCCACCGCCGCCGCGCTGGTCGGCCTCGGCGAAGAGCGCCGCGTGGTCGTGATCCTCGGCGGCGAAGGCAAGGGCCAGGACTTCGAGCCGCTGGCCGAACCCGTGCGCCAGTACGCACGCGCCGTGGTCCTCATCGGCCGCGACGCGCCGGTCATCGAGGCCGCGCTGGCCGCCACCGGCGTCTCGCTGCTGCACGCCGCCTCGATGCACGACGCAGTCAAGCTCGCCGGCGCGCGCGCCAACCCGGGCGACGCCGTGCTGCTGTCGCCGGCCTGCGCGAGCTTCGACATGTTCAAGGACTACGCGCACCGCGCCGAGGTGTTCCGCGAGGCCGTGCAGGCCTACGAGGACAGCCCGCGCGGGCTGGTGGAAGGACTTGCTTCCGATTCGACGGAGGAACCGCTGTGAACCCCGCTGCCGCAGGCGCCACGCCCAACACCCGCACCAGCCGGTTCAGCGGCTGGTTCAGGCGCGCCCGCAGCGGCATCGACGCGCTGCCCGTGCACCTGCCCGTGCGGCTGGGCGGCGCCGGCATCGCGCAGACCAAGGCCACGCCGATGCGCGTGCTGGGTTTCGACCAGGCGCTGGTCTGGGTCACGGTCGCGCTGCTGACCTGGGGCCTGATCATGGTGTATTCGGCCTCCATCGCGCTGCCGGACAACCCGCGTTTCGCGCGTGCCGGCTACAGCGCCTCGTTCTTCCTCACGCGGCATGCCGCGTCGGTGGCCGTCGCGTTCGTCGCGGCGCTGCTGACCTTCCAGATCCCCATGAAGACCTGGGAGCGCGCCGCGCCCTGGCTCTTCGTGGCGTCGCTGCTGCTGCTGGTGGCGGTGCTCATTCCGCACATCGGCATCAACGTGAACGGCGCGCGCCGCTGGCTGCCGATGGGCTTCATGCGCTTCCAGCCGTCGGAGCTCGCCAAGCTCGCGATGGTGCTCTACGCCGCCAGCTACATGGTGCGCAAGATGGAGATCAAGGAGCGCTTCTTCCGCGCCGTGCTGCCGATGGGCATCGCGGTGGTGGTGGTGGGCATGCTGGTGATGGCCGAGCCCGACATGGGTGCGTTCATGGTGATCGCCGTGATTGCCATGGGCATCCTGTTCCTGGGCGGGGTGAACGCGCGCATGTTCTTCGTGATTGCCGCGCTGGTGGTGGTGGCCTTCGGCAGCATCGTCGCGAGCAGCCCGTGGCGCCGCGAGCGCATCTTTGCGTACCTCGATCCGTGGAGCGAAGAGCATGCGCTGGGCAAGGGCTACCAGCTGTCGCACTCGCTGATCGCCATCGGGCGCGGCGAGATCTTCGGCGTGGGCCTGGGCGGCAGCGTCGAGAAGCTGCACTGGCTGCCCGAGGCGCACACCGACTTTTTGCTCGCGGTGATCGGCGAGGAGTTCGGCCTGGTCGGCGTGCTGCTGATCATCGGCCTGTTCCTCTGGCTCACGCGCCGCATCATGCACATCGGCCGCCAGGCCATCGCGCTCGACCGCGTGTTCTCGGGCCTCGTGGCCCAGGGCGTGGGGGTGTGGATCGGCTTCCAGACCTTCATCAACATGGGTGTGAACCTGGGCGCGCTGCCGACCAAGGGCCTGACGCTGCCGCTGATGAGCTTCGGCGGCTCGGCCATCCTGATGAACCTGGTGGCGCTGGCCATCGTGCTGCGCATCGACTACGAGAATCGTGTGCTCATGCGGGGGGGGCGCGTATGACCGGCAAGACCGCACTCGTCATGGCGGGCGGCACGGGCGGCCACATCTTCCCGGGCCTTGCCGTGGCCGAGGCCCTGCGCGAGCGCGGCTGGCGCGTGCACTGGCTGGGCGCGCCCGGCAGCATGGAAGAAAAACTGGTGCCGCCGCGCGGCTTCGCCTTCGAGCCGGTGCAGTTCGGCGGCGTGCGCGGCAAGGGCCCGCTCACGCTGTTCCTGCTGCCGCTGCGCCTGCTGCGCGCCTTCTGGCAGAGCCTGGGCGTGGTGCGCCGGGTGAAGCCAGACGTGCTGGTGGGCCTTGGCGGTTACATCACCTTTCCGGGCGGGATGATGGGCGTGCTGCTCGGCAAGCCGCTGGTGCTGCACGAACAGAATTCGGTCGCCGGTCTCGCCAACAAGGTGCTGGCGGGCGTGGCCGACCGTGTGTTCACGGCCTTCCCGAATGTGCTGAAGAAGGCGCAGTGGGTGGGCAACCCGTTGCGCGCGGCATTCACGTCGCAGCCCGATCCGGCTGCGCGTTTCGCGGGCCGCACAGGTCCGCTGAAATTGCTGGTGGTCGGCGGCAGCCTGGGTGCGCGCGGCCTCAACACCGTGGTGCCGCAGGCGCTGGCCCGCATCGCGCCCGAGACGCGCCCGCAGGTGCTGCACCAGAGCGGCGCCAAGCAGATCGACGAGCTGCGTGCCAACTACACGGCCGCCGGCGTCGAGGGCGAACTCACGCCTTTCATCGAAGACACCGCGCAGGCCTATGCGGACGCCGACATCATCGTCGCGCGGGCCGGCGCCAGCACCGTCACAGAAATCGCGGCCGTCGGCGCAGCAGCGCTGTTCGTGCCTTTTCCCTCGGCGGTCGACGACCACCAGACTACCAACGCGCGCTTCCTCGTGGACGCGGGCGGCGGGTGGCTCGTGCAGCAGGCCGACCTCACTCCTGAATTGCTGGCTGATTTGCTACAGACAACCGAGCGCACCGCGCTGATCGACAGGGCCGCCAAGGCCAAGACCATGCAGAAGACCGAAGCCGTGGAAGCGGTCGTCCGCGCCTGCGAGGAGCTTGCAAGATGACGTACTCCCCCAGTCTTCGCGCACTTCGTGTCGCTTCGCCAACCCCCTCGCCGGGGGCGACACCTGCGGCCCGGCAAAGCCGGTTCCGCGGTGTCTCGCGAACGGGCGTCGCTTTGCTCGCCGCGCCATTCGCATCGTGGATGAATGGAGGCAGCTCATGAAGCACGCGATCCGTCATATTCACTTCGTGGGCGTCGGCGGCTCGGGCATGAGCGGCATTGCCGAAGTGCTGCTGAACCTGGGCTACAAGATCACCGGCTCCGACCTGTCCGACAGCGTCACGCTGCGCCGGCTTGCGGGCCTGGGCATCGGCACCTTCGTGGGCCATGCGGCCGCGCACATCGCAGGGGCCGACGCGGTCGTCACCTCCACCGCCGTGCAGGCGGACAACCCCGAGGTGCTGGCCGCGCGCGAGAAGCGCATTCCGGTGGTGCCGCGCGCGCTGATGCTGGCCGAGCTGATGCGCCTGAAGCAGGGCATCGCCATTGCCGGTACGCACGGCAAGACCACCACCACCAGCCTGGTGGCGAGCGTGCTCGACGCCGCCGGCCTGGACCCGACCTTCGTGATCGGCGGGCGCCTGAACAGCGCCGGCGCCAACGCGCAGCTCGGCAGCGGCGACTACATCGTGGTCGAGGCCGACGAGTCGGACGCGTCGTTCCTGAACCTGCTGCCCGTGATGGCGGTGGTCACGAACATCGACGCCGACCACATGGAAACCTACGGGCACGACTTCGCGAAGCTGAAGAAGGCCTTCGTCGACTTCCTGCACCGCATGCCGTTCTACGGCGTGGCCATTCTGTGCACCGACGACCCGGCGGTGCGCGACATCGTGGCCGACGTGACCTGCCCGGTCACCAGCTACGGCTTCGGCGAGGACGCCCAGGTGCGCGCCATCGACGTGCGCGCCGTCGGCGGCCAGATGCACTTCACCGCGCAACGCCGCAACGGCGTGACGCTGCCCGACCTGCCCATCGTGCTGAACCTGCCGGGCGAGCACAACGTGCGCAACGCGCTGTCGGTGATCGCCGTGGCGGTCGAGCTCGGCATTGCCGACGAGGCGGTGCAGCGCGGGCTGGCCGGCTTCAAGGGCGTGGGCCGCCGCTTCCAGAGCTACGGCGACGTGGCGGTGCAGGGTCATGAAGAGGGTGCCGCGGGCACCTTCACCGTGATCGACGACTACGGTCACCACCCGGTCGAAATGGCCGCGACCATCGCCGCCGCGCGTGGCGCGTTCCCGGGCCGCCGGCTGGTGCTGGCGTTCCAGCCGCACCGCTACACCCGCACGCGCGACTGCTTCGAAGACTTCGTGAAGGTCATCGGCGCGGCCGACTCGGTGCTGCTCGGCGAGGTCTATGCCGCCGGCGAGGCGCCCATCGTGGCGGCCGACGGCCGCACGCTGGCGCGCGCCCTGCGCGTGGCCGGCAAGGTCGAGCCGGTGTTCGTCGACGACATCGCCGACATGCCGCGCGCCATTCTCGACAACGCCCGCCCGGGCGACGTGGTGCTCTCCATGGGCGCCGGCTCCATCGGCGCGGTGCCGGGCAAGGTCGTCGAACTCGCCGCGGCGCTGTCCGCCACGGCTTCCACATTGCAGCGCGACACGCGCAAAGAGGGGGGCGCATGAGCCTTCAGGATCCCGCACGCTTCGGCAAGGTTGCCGTTCTGTTCGGCGGCAGTTCCGCCGAACGCGAAGTTTCATTGATGTCGGGCACCGGCGTGCTCGAAGCCCTGCGTTCGCGCGGTGTAGACGCGCATGCCTTCGACCCGTCGCAGCGCGAGTTGACCGAGCTCAAGCGCGAAGGCTTCGCGCGCTGCTTCGTCGCACTGCACGGCCGCCACGGCGAAGACGGCACCGTGCAGGGCGCGCTGGAGCTGCTCGGCATTCCCTACACCGGCTCGGGCGTGATGGCCTCCAGCGTGGCCATGGACAAGGTCATGACCAAGCGCATCTGGCAGGCCGACGGCCTGCCGACGCCCAAGTACGTGCGCCTGGCCTTCGACCAGCAAAGCCGCGAGCAGGTGATGGCCGTGCCCGACGTGCTGGGACTGCCGCTGATCGTGAAGCCGCCGCGCGAGGGCTCGTCCATCGGCGTGACCAAGGTCGAGGGCTACTCGCAGATGCAGGACGCGGTCACGCTGTCCGCCAGGTACGACGCCGACGTGCTTTGCGAGGAATTCATCGACGGCGAGGAAGTGACCTGCGCCGTGCTCGGCCACGGGCTGGACGCGCGCGCGTTGCCGGTGGTGCGCATCGCCGCGCCCGAAGGCGCCTACGACTACCAGAACAAGTACTTCACCGACGTCGTGCAGTACCAGTGCCCGAGCGGCCTGTCCGACGCCGAGGAGCACGAGATCCAGCGCATCACGCTGGCCGCGTACCGCACGCTCGGCTGCCGCGGCTGGGGCCGCGCCGACGTGATGATCCGCGCCAGCGACCGCAAGCCGTTCCTGCTGGAGATGAACACCTCGCCCGGCATGACCAGCCATTCGCTGGTGCCGATGTCCGCGCGCGCCGCGGGCATCGCCTACGAAGACCTGTGCCTGCGCGTGCTGGCATCGGCCGCGCTCGACGCAACGGGAGGCTCGCAATAGCCATGGCCGACAGCAGTCCCGCGCCCTTCGACGTCAAGCTCATGAACATCGTCGCGAACATTGCGTTCGTGATGGTGACGCTCATGCTGCTGGCGGCGGGCGCCTGGTGGGTGCTGCGCCAACCGTTCTTCCCGCTGGCCGGCATCAAGGTGGACGGCGAGGTCACGCACAACAACGCGGTGACCTTGCGTGCCAACGTGGCACCGCAGCTGAACGGCAACTTCTTCACCATCGACCTGGCGCGTGCGCGCACCGCCTTCGAGTCGGTGCCCTGGGTGCGCAGCGCGGTGGTGCGCCGCGAGTTCCCTAACAAGCTGCACGTGACGCTGACCGAGCAGGTGCCGGTGGCCACGTGGGGCGACGACGCGGGCTCCAAGCTCATCAACGGCTTCGGCGACGTGTTCGAGGCCAACGTGGCCGAGGTGGACGACAACCTGCCGCGCCTGGACGGCCCTGTCGAACAGGCCGGCCAGGTGCTGGGCATGTACCGCGTGCTGCAACCGCAGTTCCAGCCCTATGACCTCGCCATCGACGAGCTCACGCTGTCGAGCCGGGGCAGCTGGAAGGTGGTGCTGGACAGCGGTGCCGAGCTCGAGCTCGGCCGGGGCCAGAGCGAGGAGGTGACGGCCAGGCTGCAGCGGTTCCTGAAGACCGTGACCCAGGTCGCGGCGCAGTACCGCCGCACGATGGTCGATGTCGAAGGCGCCGATCTGCGCCACAACGACGCGTATGCATTGCGGCTGCGCGGCGTCACCACGGTCTCGGCAGAGGCCCCAAGAAAAATCAAGTAGCGAACACCGAGGAATCGAGGACATATCAATGCCCAAAGAATACAAAGACCTGGTCGTAGGACTGGACATCGGCACCGCCAAGGTCATGGTGGTGGTGGCCGAGGTGCTGCCCGGTGGCGAGCTCAAGCTGGCCGGCCTGGGCATTGCGCCGAGCAACGGCCTGAAGCGGGGCGTGGTGGTGAACATCGACGCCACGGTGCAGAGCATCCAGCAGGCCTTGAAGGAGGCCGAGCTGATGGCCGACTGCAAGATCAGCCGCGTCTACACGGGCATCACCGGCAGCCACATCCGCGGCATCAACTCCAGCGGCATGGTGGCGGTGAAGGACAAGGAAGTGACGCCCGCCGACGTGGCCCGCGTGGTGGAGACGGCGCGCGCCATCAACATCTCGAGCGACCAGCGCCTGCTGCTGGTGGAGCCGCAGGAGTTCGTGATCGACGGGCAGGACGTGAAGGAGCCGATCGGCATGAGCGGCATGCGCCTGGAGGCCAAGGTGCACATCGTGACCGGCGCGCAGAGCGCGGCAGAGAACATCATCAAGTGCGTGCGCCGCTGCGGCCTCGAAGTCGACCAGCTGATGCTGAACCCGCTGGCCTCGAGCCAGGCGGTGCTGACGGAGGACGAGCGCGAACTGGGCGTGGTGCTGGTGGACATCGGCGCAGGCACCACCGACGTGGCGATCTTCACCAACGGCGCGATCCGCCACACGGCCGTGATTCCGATCGCGGGCGACCTGATCACGAGCGACATCGCGATGGCGCTGCGCACGCCGACCAAGGACGCGGAGGACATCAAGGTCGAGAGCGGCTATGCCAAGCAGCTGCTGGCCGACCCCGACCAGCAGGTCGAAGTGCCGGGCCTGGGCGACCGCGGCCCGCGCATGCTGAGCAAGCAGGCGCTGGCCGGTGTGATCGAGCCGCGCATCGAAGAAATTTTCTCGCTCGTGCAGCAGGTGGTGCGCGAGTCGGGCTACGAAGAAGTGCTGTCGTCGGGCGTGGTGCTCACGGGCGGCAGCGCGGTGATGCCGGGCATGGTCGAGCTCGGTGAAGACATCTTCTTGAAACCTGTGCGCAGGGGCATCCCGAAGTATTCCAGCGCGTTGTCCGACATGGTGGCGCAGCCTCGCGCCGCTACAGTCATGGGCCTTCTGGAAGAGGCACGTTTCGCACGCATGCGCGGCTTCAAGGTCGCGCAGAAGAATGGGTCGGTAAAGACTGCATTCGGACGTTTCAAAGACTTCATCGTGGGGAATTTCTAGCCATGATCAAGTCTCCACTGTGGCTCGCACGCGGAAGCCCCCCTTTGCATTTCAATGAGCGATGGCGACGCACAGGTCCACCATCGTGACGCTCGCACGTTGATCTCGTCACGGCACAAGAATATTCACAGATACATAACGGCAACTGCAAGATTCAAGGAGTTAAAAATGACCATCGAAATGATCGAAGTCGAAGAGTTCAATCAAGGCACGCAGATCAAGGTGATCGGTGTTGGCGGTGGCGGCGGCAATGCGGTCGCCCACATGATGGAGCGTGGCGTGCAGGGCGTTCAGTTCGTCTGCGCGAACACCGACGCGCAGGCACTGCAACGCAGCAACGCGCACAAGATCATCCAGCTCGGCACCAGCGGCCTGGGCGCCGGCAGCAAGCCCGACAAGGGCCGTGAAGCGGCCGAGCTCGCGGTGGACGACATTCGCGCGGCCATCGACGGCGCGCACATGCTGTTCATCACCGCCGGCATGGGCGGCGGCACCGGCACCGGCGCGGCGCCCGTGATCGCACGCGTCGCCAAGGAAATGGGCATCCTCACCGTGGGTGTGGTGACCAAGCCCTTCGACTGGGAAGGCGGCCGCCGCATGACCAACGCCGACGCCGGCCTGACCGAGCTCGAAGCCAATGTCGACTCGCTGATCGTGGTGCTCAACGAGAAGCTGCTCGACGTGCTGGGTGAAGACATCACGCAGGACGAAGCCTTCGCGCATGCCAACGACGTGCTGAAGAACGCCGTGGGCGGCATCTCGGAAATCATCAACGAGTACGGCGGCGTGAACGTCGACTTCGAAGACGTGCGCACCGTGATGGGCGAACCCGGCAAGGCCATGATGGGCACGGCCGCCGCAGCCGGTCCGGACCGCGCGCGCATCGCTGCCGAACAGGCCGTGGCCTGCCCGCTGCTGGAAGGCATCGACCTGTCGGGCGCCAAGGGCGTGCTGGTGCTGGTGACGGCATCGAAGGGCTCGCTGAAGCTGAACGAGTCGAAGCTGGCGATGAACACCATCCGCGCCTACGCTTCGCCCGATGCGCACGTGATCTACGGCGCCGCCTACGACGAGAGCCTGGGCGACGAAATGCGCGTGACCGTGGTGGCCACGGGCCTCTCGCGCGCGGAAGCCCGCCGCCAGGCCCCGACGCTGGAAGTGATCCGCACCGGCACCGACAACATCCCGTTCACCGTGCCCACGCTCGGTGGCATGGGTCACGCCGGCAGCGGCGGCAACGGCGGCCACCAGCCGAACTACGACGGCATGGCCGTTCCCAGCGTGTGGCGCACCAACCGCACGATGGCCGCAGCCAAGGTCGACGCGCTGTCTTCGGGCGGCATGGACGACTTCGAGATTCCGGCGTTCCTGCGCCGCCAGGCCGACTGAGCCTGGCTCGCCCCCAGGCTGCGTTTACTTCGTGCCGCTTCGCCACCCCCTGCCGGGGATGCGCGAAGCGGCCTACCTGACGCAGAGGGCACGAGGGATCGCAAGGGGTGCGGGGACGACCTGAAAGGGACGTCTGCCGGCTCTAGGCGCTGCGTTCATCTCGTGCCCTTTGCGTCCATTTGCCTGGATTGCATAGAACCCATGTCTATCGGTGCCATAGCCAGGGGCATAGGGCGCCACGCCGGTGGCGCGCCTAAAATCCCCGGCGTGCTGCAACAACGAACCCTCAAGTCGATCAGCCGCGCCGTCGGCGTGGGGCTTCACAGCGGGCAACGCGTGGAACTGACCCTGCGTCCGGCCCCGGCCGACACCGGCATCGTGTTCCGCCGCGTCGACCTGCCCGAACCGGTCGAGATCCGCATGACCGCCGAGGCGGTCACCGACACGCGCCTGGCGTCCACCGTCTCCGAGGGCGGCGCCAAGGTGCAAACGGTCGAACACCTAATGTCCGCCTGCGCGGGCCTGGGCATCGACAACCTCTACATCGACATCACGGCCGACGAAGTGCCGATCCTCGACGGGTCGGCTTCGTCCTTCGTGTTCCTGCTGCAAAGCGCGGGCATCGCGCTGCAGAAGGCGCCGCGCCGCTTCATCCGCGTGACCCGCAAGGTCGAGGTGCGCGAAGGCGAAGGCGCCAACGCGAAGTGGGCGAGCCTGGAGCCGTACCACGGCTTCAAGCTGGCCTTCGAGATCGACTTCGACCACCGCGTGGTCAATTCGACCGGCCAGCGTGTGGAGTTCGACCTGGGCACCGATTCGTACAGCCGCGACATCGCACGCGCGCGCACCTTTGGCTTCACCAAGGAAGTCGAGTACATGCGCAGCAAGGGCCTCGCGCTCGGCGGCGGGCTGGACAACGCCATCGTGATGGACGACACCAAGGTGCTCAATGCCGGCGGCCTGCGCTACGACGACGAGTTCGTGAAGCACAAGATCCTCGACGCCATGGGTGACCTGTACGTGGTCGGCAAGCCGCTGCTGGCGGCCTACACCGCGTTCCGCTCGGGCCATGCGCTGAACAACAAGCTGCTGCGCGAACTGCTCTCGCACAGCGACGCCTACGAAGTCGTGACCTTCGACGACGAGAAGCGCGCACCGCGCGGCTTCAACGAAGTCGCTCGCGCCTGGTAGGGCGCGCTTCCCCCATGCTTCTTTTCCGCTGGGCCATCCTGTTCCTTTTGCTGGTGGCGGGCGTGTCGTTCGCGTTCTACGCGGGCACGGGGCAGGTCAAGTACGGGCGCTTCGGCTGGATCGTGCTCAAGTGGACGCTGCTGGCCGCGTTCGGCTTCTTCGCGGTGCTGATCGCCGAACGCGTGGCCTGAAGGTTTTCGGGCCTCGCGCGACGCGACCGCTCAGCGCGAACGCCCTTGCCGGTAGGTGCCGGCATGCGTCTTCGACAATTCAGCTGCCTGCGCGAGCCGCGCCATCGAACGGCCCACCTGCGCATGCGTGATGGCGATGCCCAGCGCGTCCGCCGCGTCGGCGCCTGGAACCCCGGGCAGGTCGAGCAGGCGCCGCACCATCTCCTGCACCTGCGCCTTGGCGGCGCCGCCGTGGCCGGCCACGGCCTTCTTCATCTGCAGCGCGGTGTACTCGGCCACCGACAGGTTGTTCGTGACCAGTGCCGTCACGCAGGCGCCGCGTGCCTGCCCCAGCAACAGCGTCGACTGCGGGTTGACGTTCACGAAGATGATCTCCACCGCCGACGCATCGGGCTGGTAGCGCGCGGTGATCTCCGCGATGCCGTCGAACAGCACCTTCAGGCGTGCCGGAAGGTTGCCGCTGCCCAGGTGACGGGTGCTGATGGTGCCGCTGGCCACGTAGCGCAGCGCATGGCCGTCCGCGTCGACCACGCCGAAGCCGGTGGTCTGCAAGCCGGGGTCGATGCCAAGAATGCGCATGAAAGGAAACGTAAAGGCCTAAGCCCGGGTAAAGAGAGGCCAAAGAGGTGCGAAGCCACGCGGGAAAGTCGTGCGATCGCGGGCAGAATCCGAGCCGATTCGGACCGTCCGCCCCGCTTCTCGCAGGGCGCGCCACACAAGGAAGCGAATGTGAATGTAGTCGAGTCCTCCGCGCAGCGGCAACTGGACGAAGCCCGGGCCCTTCTCGAACGCGCGCACGACCCCGCCGAACGCGCCGCCGCCCACTTCAGGCAAGCCGAATTGCTCGATGAACTGGGCCGTCGCGGCGAGGCGCTGGCCGCCTGCAGCCGGCTGCTCGAGGAGTTCGCAGGCCAGCCCGCGCATGGCGTGGTGGTGCCGTGCTGCCAGGCGTTGCGCCTGCTGGCGCACATGCTGCGCCAGATGCACCGCCCCGCCGATGCGCTGACCACGCTCGACCGCCTGGTGGCCGCGCACGGGCACCGCAGCGAACCCGAGATCCGCGCGCACATCGCCGACGCGCTGTTCCAGCGCACCTGGCTCATCGACGAGCCCGCGGCCCGCTGCGCGGCGTGCGATGCCATGGGCGAGCTGCTCGACGCGCAGCCCGACACCGTGCTCGACGCGTGGCGCGTGGAAGCCCGGTTGCTGAAGGCCGACACCGAACACCACCGCGGCATGCCGCAGGACGCACTGGCCACGCTGGACGCCGCCATCGAGCGCTTCGACGCCAGCACCGACCCTGGCGTGGTGCTGCGCGTGGCGCGGGCGCGCCTGGCCTCGGTGCTGAACCTGCGCGAGCTGGCGCAGCACACCCAGGCCCAGGTGGTGTGCCTGCAGGTGGCCGACCAGATCGAGGCCGGGCTTGCCGATGCGGCGCCCGAACTGCGCGCCGAGGGCGTGCGTGCATTGACCCTGTTCTTCGACGGGCTGGGCCTCGACGAGCAGGCGCGGCGTGCCGAGCTCGTCGGCTGGCTGCTCGAGCGTTATGGCCGCGATGCGTCGTCGCAGGTGCGCCGCATGGCGGCCGTGCGCGCCTACGACTGGGCCGTGGGGCTGCGCGACCAGGGCGACGGCGCGGCGGCGCTGGACGCATGCGACCGGTTGCTCGCCACCTTCGCCGGCGACACCGATGCCGCGGTGCGGCGCACGCTGGCGAGCGCGGCGCTCAACAAGGGTTTCGTGCTGCTCGAGCTGCTGGGCCGGGCAGACGATGCGCTTGCGGCGTACGAGCAGCTCATGATCGACCTGCGCAATGCCGGCACCTCCGAGCTGCAGGACATGCTGGGCAAGGCCACGTCGGGCCGAGCGGCGTGCCTGAGGCGGCTGCGCCGCACGGGCCCGGCCGATGCCGGCGAGCTGTCCGCCGAGCTGCGCGACGAGGTCCGTGACAAGGTGAGGCAGGGCCGCAAGCACGGCGATGCGGGCGAGTCGCTGGAGGCTGTCGCGCGCTTCGACGAGGTGATTGCCGCGCATGGCGCATCGAGCCACCCCGAGTTGCGCCGTCAATGCGCGCGGGCGCTGGTGCACAAGGCGTTCTGCCTGATCGCACTCGAGCGCTTCGCCGAGGTCGTGGCCGCCGCCGACGCCATGGACGCCAGCTACGGCGCCGATGCCTCGGCGGCCATGCAGGAGCAGGTGGCGCTGTGCCTGCAGTACAAGAGCACGGCGCTGGACCGCCTGGGCCAGCGCGACGAAGAGATGCGGGTGCACGACCAGATCGTCGCGCGCTGGGGCAACTCCGAGCTGCCCGACCTGCGCGCGCGCGTGGCCGGTGCGCTGTTCCGCAAGGGCGCCGCCTTGCGCCAGGCCGGGCGGCTCGCCGAAGCCGTCGCCTGCTACGACGAGGTGGTCACGCGCACCGCCGTGGCCCGCGAGGGCGCGCTGCAGTTGTGGGCGGCCAAGTCGATGATCAACAAGGCCAAGGTGCTGAAGAAGCTCGGCGACCCGGCGGGGCAGGCCAAGGCCTACCGCGTGCTCATCGCGCGCTTCGGCGAGTCGGGCGATGCGGCGCTGCGCGAGCGCGTGGTCAACGCCTGCGAATGGCTGGCCGAGGCGGAAGGGCAACAGGGGCGGGTGGAGGCGCAGCGCACGGCGCTCCAGCTGGCCTTGGGCCGCTTCGGCACGGCCTTGTCCGCGGAGCAGCGCACGCGCATGTCGCGCGAACTGCAGGCCGTGAAGGCCAAGGCCCTGGGCCGCATGGCGAAGCAGGCCTTCGACCGTGTGGTGCGCCGCAAGGCCTGAGCTTCGGCGCAGACGATCAAGTCGTCTTCTGCTGAATGCCGCGGAACCGGCCTTGCCGGGCCGCAGGTATTGCCCCCTGCAAGCTGCAAGGTGGGGGCCGTCTACGCGTTGAAGTACCAGCGAATGGAGTGGAAGAAGATGGGTGCGGCGAAGCACAGCGCGTCGACCCGGTCGAGCAGGCCGTTCGCACCGGTCACGCCCACGCCCTTCTTGCCCCAGTTGGGAATGCCCCGGTCGCGCTTGAGGGCCTTCATCACCAGGTGCCCCATCGACCCCGCGATGCAGGCGATGACCGATACCGCGAGCGCCTGGCCGAACTTGAACGGCGTGATGAACGAGAACAGCGCGCCCACTAGGCTGGCCACCACGATGCCGATGCCCCAGCTGGTCCAGTTGAAGCTGCGGCTCACGTTGGGCGCGAAGGGCGCGCGCTGCGTGCGGCGCGAGATCAGGTGCTGCACCAGCACCGAGGTCTGCACCACGAACACCAGGAAGAACACGAGGAACGCGCTCTTGCCCTCGTAGCCCGGAAAGCTCAGCAGCAGCAGCGCCGGCACATGGCTCATGCCGTAGACGCAGACCATGATGCCCCACTGCAGCTTGGCGTTGCGCTCGAGGAAATGGCTGGCATCGTTCGACAGCGCGCTGGCCACCGGAATGGCCAGGAACACGTAGACCGGAATGAACACGGTGAACAGGTCGAAGCGTGCCGTGGCCACCAGCCAGAACTGGATCGGCAGCACCACGAAGAACGCGAGGATCAGGCTGCGGTGGTCGCCGCGCCGCGTGGGCGAGAGCGTGATGAACTCGCGCAGCGCGAAGAAGGAAATCAGCGCGAACAGCACCGTGGCCACGGTCTCGCCGAGCGCCCAGCCGACCCAGAAGATGATCACCATGAACCACGTCGTGCCCAGCAGGGCGCGGAAGTGCGCCAGCTCGGCTTGCCAGGTGGCGTCGTGCACGGGGTTGCGGCGCTCCCTGAAGGTCAGGAAGAAGGCCGTGGTGCTCACGATCACGAGCACGCCGAAGACGATGAGGAAAAGGGCCGCGACCTGCTGGGTCGGGGTGAGGTTGCGCAAAAACTGGTTCATGTCAGACGTCGCGCAATGCGATCACGGCTGCACGCGCGCGATCGAGGAAGGGTCGGCGCTCTTCGCCGTCTTCCACGCGAAGCGGCGCGCCGAAGGTCACGGAGCAAAGAATGGGCACCGGCACGATCTCGCCCTTGGGCATGACGCGCTGCACGTTGTCGATCCAGGCCGGCACCAGCACCACGTCGGGGAACATCGTCGCGAGCGCGTAGAGGCCCGACTTGAACTTCTGCGGCTCGCCGGTGTGGCCGCGCGTGCCTTCGGGAAAGATGATGATCGAGTCGCCGCTGCGCAACGCTTCGATGAGCGGGGCCAAGGGGTCGGGGGCGGGCGGTGCCTCGGCCGCTGGCGGCTCGGGCTGCGCTGGCATGGCCGGTGGTTCAGGCGCGCGCGGTGGCGGAGGTGGCGGGGCGGGAAGGTCGAGCCGGCCCTGCACGTCGTTCACGACTTCCATGGGCGTGTCCGCGAAGGGCAGCGACATCGGAAGCAGCGGCTCCATCGACGGCTCGATGCGCTCGGCGGGCGGCGCCGCGACGGCACGTGGCGGGGGGGGTGGCGGTGGTGGCGGTGGGACTTCTGCCGCTGCCGCTGCAGCGGGAGCCGCTGGCGCCGTTGCGGCGCGCTCCACATACACCGCGTTGAACACTTCCGTGGTGATCCAGCGCTTGAACGGCGTGTTGGCCCAGTAGTCGCGTGCCGCGATCGGCCGCGTGATGCTGCGCAGTTCCTCGGGCAGTGCCGCCCAGATCATCACGAGGTCGGCGTGGCTCTGGTGGTTGGCGAAATAGATGCGTTGCTCGGCCTTCGGTGGACACCCGTACCAGCGCGCTTGCGCGCCTGTGAGCAACCGGACGATTCCCAGCAACAACCAACCTGTGAGCTTAGCCAGCATATGGGCGCGATGATACGGGCCATGCGATGGCGTTTCGATCCTCTTTCTCTGGCATGGGCGGTGGCCCTTTTCATCTTGCTCGTGCTGCTGGCCACCGTCGGCGCGCGATGGGGCTGGGTGCGCAGCTTCTTCGGCGACGTGCTGGCCGTGGTGTGGGTCTACTTCGTGTTCAAGACGGCAATCGGCGCGCGCGTGTGGCCACTGGCGCTGGCCGCGCTGGGCGTGGGTTGCGCCGTCGAACTCGGGCAGTACCTGGCATCGGTGTGGCACCTGCGCATTTCGAACCGCGCGCTGCGCATCGTGCTCGGCAGCACGGCCGACTGGTGGGACGTGGCGGCCTACGTGATCGGCTTTGCGGCGGTGCTGGCGCTCGAAGGCCTGCGCGATTTGATCAGGGCAGCTCGGCCGAGGACATCCGCGCCATGACGGTCGACGCCCGAGCGCTCAGGTAGGGCGAACCTGGCCGGCGCTCGAAGAACTTGGGGCTCGGCAGCATCACCGCGAGGCGCGCGGCCTCGTTGGCGCTCAGGCGCGACGCGGGCTTCCTGAAGTAGTACTGCGACGCCGCTTCGGCGCCGAACACGCCTTCGCCCCACTCGACGTTGTTGAGGTACAGCTCCAGGATGCGCTGCTTGCCGAGAAACACCTCGAGCAGCGTGGCGAGCACCAGCTCCTGCCCCTTGCGCAGCATGGTGCGCTCGCCCGACAGCAGCAGGTTCTTGGCGAGCTGCTGCGTGATGGTGGAGCCGCCGCGCAGGCGCACCGGCTGCACCGGCCTGCCGCGCGCCAGCCCGCGCGCGGTGCGCTTGGCGGCCAGCTCCTCGGCCTTGGCGTTGCGCTGGCGCGCGCGCTCGATGGCCTCCCACTCCACGCCGTTGTGGTCGACGAAACCGGCATCCTCGCTCGCGATGATGGCGCGCTTGAGCGTGTCGTTGATCTGCGCGTAGGGCACCCACTCCTGCCGCCAGCCCGCGCCGCGGCCCTGGTGAATGGCGATCTGCCAGGCCTCGGAACGCTGGAAGGCGGTGCTCTGCGGATCGACCACGGCCATCGTGGCGATGCGCACCACGAAGAACAGCTCGAGCGCCACGCCCGCCACCACGAGGCAGGCGATCAGGCGCAGCACGGCCTTCATGGTTTCGCCTGGACGGGTGTGAGCGATGCGCGCACTTCCGCCAGCACCTGCGCCGACGGCGGGCGCACGCCGCGCCAGATCTCGAAGGCCTCGGCCGCCTGCTCGACCAGCATGCCGAGCCCGTCGCGCGCGACCGCACCGTGCGTCTCGGCCCACGCCATGAAGCCCGCGGCCGCCGGGCCGTACATCATGTCGACCGCGAGCCCGCCGGCACGCAGCACGCGTGCGTTCACCGGCACCGCATCGCCCGCGAGGCTGGAGGCCGTGGCGTTGACCACCACGTCGAAGCTGCCCGGCACCTCGTCGAGCGCCCAGGCTTCCAGCGCGGCGCCGTGGCGCAGCGCGATGGCCGCATGACGGCGCACCAGCGCCACGGCCTTGCCGACCGTGCGGTTGGCCACCACGACGCGCGACGCGCCGGCGTCAAGCAGCGGGCCCAGCACGCCGGCGGCCGCGCCGCCTGCGCCGATCAGCAGCAGCGACTTGCCCTTCAGCGGCACCGCGGCGTTGTGCACGATGTCGTTGACCAGGCCGATGCCGTCGGTGTTGTCCGCGTGGATGCTGCCGTCGTCCGCGAAGCGCAGCGTGTTCACCGCCTGCGCGAGCGAGGCGCGTTCGCTGACGTGCTGCGCGAGCGCGGCGGCGTCGAACTTGAAGGGCACGGTGACGTTGCAGCCGCGCGCGGTGTCGCCGCGCTCGGCGGCCTCCCGGCGGAAGGCCGCGATGCCTTCGGCGAAGGCGCCGAGGGGCACCAGCCGCCGCCCGTAGTCCATCTGCTGGCCGCAGAGTTCGGCAAAGCGCGCGTGGATGCGCGGCGAGCGGCTGTGCTCGACCGGGTTGCCCACTACACAGTACAGGTCCATGGCCTTGTCTCCGCTGCCGCCGGTGGCGTTGTCTTGTTGTGTTGACGGGGTTACTGGGACGAGAGCTCGATGGTCTCGTCGCGCGTGAACTTGAAGCGCGACTGCAGCACGATCTGGTCGCTCTGCTTGCGCATGGCGTCGGTGAACTTGCCGAAGTTGCCCACGCTGCGCACGATGGCCTGCGCGCGTCGGTCGAGCGTGACGTCGCCGGAGCTTTCGTCGACGGCGGTGTCGAGCACCTTGCCGTCGAAGTTGACGGTGATGGTCATCTTCAGCTCGCCGTAGAGCTTCTTGCCGGCGGCCGAAGGAAAGTTCTCGGTGCCCTTCAGCTCGATGCGGCGGCGCAGCGTGTCCACGTAGATCGCGTAAGCCGCTTCCCGCGTGGCGGGGCTCAGGTAGCGTTTCTTGGGGCGCGCGTTTTCCTCGTTCACGCGGCGCTCGATCTCGGCGACCAGCTCGACCATCTGGCGACGCTTTTCCTCGCGCGCTGCGGCCTCGGTCGGCTCGCCCGCGCTGCGCGGATCGGGCACCGGCATGGCGGCCAGTTCGCGCTTGATCTGCGCGAGCATCTGCATCTGCTGGGCCTGCAGCGCCTCGACCTGGCGGCGCGAATCCTCGAACGAATCGCCCATGGCGGTGAAGCTCGACGGCGGCAGCGGGCTGGTCGCGCGGCCCCTGTCGAGGTCGCCGCCGCCCGCGAGCGAGGTCTGCGCCATCACGCGCGCGTTCGCATCGGGCTTGTCGTTGGTCTTGCTGTTGACCAGGATCACTTCGAGCGGCGTTTCGCTGAAGACCTTGTTGAACGACTCGGGGTCGACGAAGCGCACCGCGAGCAGCGCGGCGTGCGCAATGACCGACACGCCCAGAGCGATCTGCAGCGTGCTGAGGTCCTTGAAGTTCATTGCTAGAAACTCCTCCAGGGGCGCATTTCTCCGGACGAACCGCCGGCGTTCATGCGGGCGTGTTTTCGGGCGCGGCCTCGTTGTCCGTCAGATCGACGGCAATGGCGATCGGGCCTGCGACCACTTCGTCGTCGTCACCCTCTTCGTCGGCAGCCGCATCGGCCGCGTCGGTTTGAGGCGCGTCGAGGCGTTCGAGCACCATGCCGGACACGTCGAGCGCGATCTCGTCGATCTCGCCGAGCTTCACGCGCAGGCGCGCGCCGCGCTCCTGCTGGCCGGCCACGGGGAACACCAGCGGCAGCGTCTCGGCGCGCACCAGCGCGCCGTTGGGCAGGTCCTTGATGACGGTGGCTTCCAGCTCGGTGATGCCCTGCTGCTGCAGGTACTTCAGCGTCCAGAAGCGCTCCATGCCGCCCTGGTAGGCGTTGTAGGTCGCGTAGGCCGCATCGAAGCCCGAGAGGATCGAGAACAGGTCGGCGTCCTTCGGCTTGAACGGCGCGGCCAGCGCGGCGGTCTTGCCGTGGCGCGCAGCCGCGATGATCTGCCACTGGTTCACCAGGTCGGTGTAGCGGCGCAGGGGCGAGGTGCTCCAGGCGTAGCTCTTCACGCCCAGGCCCGCATGCGGCAGCGCGCGCGTGCCCATGCGCACCTTGATGCCGGGCGCCAGGCTGGCCTGGCTGCGGTAGAGGCCGGGCACGCCGAGTTCGCCCAGCCAGCTGCCCCAGGTGCTGTTGGCCAGGATCATGGCCTCGGACACGATCAGGTCGAGCGGCGCGCCGCGCTGGCGCGTGCCGATCTGCACCTGCTCGTTGCCGACCGGCTCCTTGCCGTCGTTGCCCACGAGGCGGAAGTTGTAGTCGGGCCGGTTGAAGTTCTCGGGCTTGCCGCGCGCCACTTCGCGCTGCGCCTTCAGCTGCTTCGCCAGGCGGAACAGGAAGGAGAGCGGGGCGCGCAGCTTGGCCGCGGCGTCGGGCGTGTTGTCGCTCTGGAAGGAGGCGTCTTCGAGCCAGGGCTGCGTGACGACGGCATCGAGCTGGTCGTGGCGCAGGTTGGCCACGATCGGCACGCGCTCCAGCTTGGTTTCGGTGCCCTGCAACTCGAGCGTGGCTTCGTCGAAACGCGCATAGAGCGACACGGCCGGGCGGTCGCCGCCTTCGAGCAGCGTGTAGGTGTCGACCACCTCGTCGGGCAGCATCGTGATCTTGTAGCCGGGCATGTAGACCGTCGACATGCGCGCACGCGCCACGTTGTCGATGGCGCTGCCGGGCGTGAGCGCCAGGGCCGGCGCCGCGATGTGGATGCCGACGGTGACGGTGCCTGTGCCCAGGCCCTGCACGGACAGCGCATCGTCGATTTCGGTGGTCTGCGAATCGTCGATCGAGAAGGCCTCGACGCCGGTGGCGACGGGCAGTTCGTCCACGATGGCCGGTGCCGCGAGCGCGGGAAAGCCGGTGCCCTTGGGGAAGTTCTCGAACAGGAAGCGGCGCCAGTGGAACTGGTAGGGCGAGTCGATGGCGCCGGCGCGTTCCAGCAGGTCGAGCGGGGCGCGCTGCGTGGCGCGCGAGGCGTCGACCACGGCCTTGTATTCGGGGGCGTTCTTGTCGGGCTTGAACAGGATCTTGAAGAGCTGCTCGCGGATCTGCGGCGGGCACACGCCCTCGGCCAGCTGCCCGGCCCATTCGACGATCTGCGCCTGCACGGCCTTTTTTTTCTCGATGGCGGCCAGCGCCTGCTGCACGATCTCGGCCGGCGCTTTCTTGAAACGCCCCTTGCCCGCGCGGCGGAAGTAATGCGGCGCCTCGAACAGCGCGAACAATGCCGCGGCCTGCTGTGCGAGCGACGGCTTGTCGCTGAAATAGTCGGCCGCGAGATCGGCAAAGCCGAATTCCCCCTCGGCTGCGAATTCCCAGGCGAGGTCCAGGTCCATGGTGGCGGCGAGCGTGCGCGCCTCGGCGATCAGCTCGGCGGGCGACGGTTTTTCGAACCGAAGCACGATGTTGGCGCTCTTGACCTTGACGCGCTTGCCCGTGTCGAGCTCGACCTGCGCCGACGCTTCGGCCTCCGACAGTACGCGGCCGCCGAGGTACTTGCCGGCTTCTTCAAACAATACAAACATGGGCGGGATTCTCCCACGCAGGAGGGAGGCCGCCCGCCCCCGCCGTGTTCAGACGGGGTTGATGAACGCCATCACGTCGTCGAGATGGGCTTTCTCGAAATCCGACAGGGCGTGGTCGCTGCCTTCGAGCAGCTTGATGTTGCTGTCGGGATAGCGCGCGGACATTTCGTGCCAGTCGAGCGCCTCGTCGCCCTTGGCGATGATCGCGAAGACGCGCTCGGGCCGCGTGAGCTGGCCGACTTCCATCGCGCGCAGCTCGTGGATGTACTCGGGACGGAAGTAGAAGTGCTCGGACGGGTCGTGCCACACGGTCTGGTCGCCGATGTAGCGTGTGAGGTCGCGCGCTGGATGCACCGCGGGGTTGAGCAGCACGGCGCGGCAGCGCGTCATGCCGGCCACGTAGGTGGCGTAGAAGCCGCCGAGCGACGAGCCGACCACCGCCATCGACTTGCGCGGCCAGTGCGCGATGCCCTTCATCACCAGGTCGATCGCGTCGTGCGGCGACGGCGGCAGTTGGGGGCACCACCAATGCAGATCCGGGTGGCGCTGCGCCACCCGCTCGGCCATGATTCGAGCCTTGGTCGAACGGGGCGAAGAGCGAAAGCCGTGCAGGTACAACAGGTGAGTGGTTTGCGGATCCATGCGAGGAAAAAAGGGTGGGTGCCGACGTAGCTCCTCACTTGCGGGAAGCGGGTAATTTTGCATGAGGTCTGTTCTCGCGAGGCCGCTTCCAACGTACAAAAACCCCGCTGTGCGGGGTTCTTCGGTAAAGACACAGCTTACCGTTGCCAGGGGTGCTTGGGCGTCCTGCATGCACCCTTGTCAGGTGTTTTGCATGCGAGGAATTCAAAAGTATTCAGAGCACAGCCATGGAAGCTACGAATGGTCTACGTTCGGACTACTTCGTCTGCGCAGAGCCCGGCATGTGCGGGTGTGCCATTGCGCTGCTCAGGCTGCTGAAAGCGGCGCAAGTGTCGTGGCGAGGCTGGCTGTGCGCATCCCATGAACGGGTGAGGCTCGCCGGGATGTGCGGTGTACAGCGCGGCTTATGCTTGCACCCATGAACACCGAGACCCAGCACGACGCCACGCCACGCCGCTGGGGCGTGCTCGTTGTCGAAGACGACAGCCGCGCGCGCGCATTCTTCGAAGCCAGTGTGCAGCGCAGCCCGCGGCTTTACTGGCTCGGCAGCGCCGGAACGGTGCAGGAGGCGCTGGCCTGGTTGGCCCATACGGCCACGATTCCCGATGTGCTGCTGGTCGACCTCGGCATGCCCGACGGCACCGGGCTGGACGTGATCCGCGACGCCGTGACGCGTTTTCCAGGCTGCGAGCCGCTGGTGGTGTCGGTCTTTGGCGACGAGGAGAACGTGCTCGCGAGCATCGAGGCCGGTGCTGTCGGCTACATCCACAAGGACGCCGCGCCGGAGGACATCGCGCAGACCATCGTGGAGATGAAGGCCGGCGCCTCGCCGATCTCGCCCATGATCGCGCGCCGCGTGCTGGCCAAGTACCGCAGCCTGCAGTCGGCCGCCTTGCCTGGCGCATCCGCCGCCGTGGCGGGCGCCGCCCTCGAGGCGGCTTCCGAGGAGTCCGACCGCGGGTTGCTTTCGGCGCGCGAGCACGAGGTGCTCACGCTCATCGCTCGCGGCTTCTCCTATGCGGAAATCGCGCGGCTCAAGGGTCTGAGCGTGCACACGGTGCAGACCCACATCAAGAACCTCTACGGCAAGCTCGCGGTGCACTCCAAGAGCGAGGCGGTGTTCGAAGCGACGCGGCTCGGCCTGCTGTCCCATCCGGGCTGAGGCCAGATGCGGCCGAGGCTGGTGTCGCTGCTGGTGCTGTGGCTGGCGCTGCTCGTGGCCGGCTGTCCGGGCGTCGCGACTGCGGCGGAAACGCCTGTCGAGTTGCGCCGCGGTACCGTGACCACCGTGGTCGACGGCGTCATCCGCACCGAGCCGGTCGATCTGTCCTACCACTGGGACCGCCGACACCACGGGCGCCCCGGGTTTGCGCGATTCGACCTGCCGTTCAGGCTCGATGCCGCGCCCGAGACGCCGTGGGGCATCTTCATTCCGCGCGTCGGCAATGTCTTCGAGGTGCAGCTCAACGGGGCGCTGTTGCAGGTCTACGGCGACCCGGAACGCGGCAACGACGCCGACTATGCCAAGGCGCCGATCTATGTGCCCGTGCCCGGGCGGTTGCTCAAGCAGGGCGACAACCTCCTGCAGATCCGCCTGCGCGCCGACACCGCGCGGCGCGCCGGCCTGTCGCGCGTGGTGATCGGCCCGGCGGCGCCGGTGCGAACCGAACTTTTCGAGAGCGCGTATGCGTGGCGCTTCACCGGCTCGGTGCTGCTGACCGCCTTCAGCCTGGTCGTGGGCGGTATCGCGCTGGGGCTGTGGCTCACGCAGGTCGACGCCCAGGGCAACGGCGCAAGCCGGCGCGACGGCATCTACCTTTGGGCCGCGCTGGCCGAGTTCTGCTGGGCGGTGCGCGTGGCCGACGGCGTGATCGCAGAGCCGCCGCTGCCCTGGGGCGTCTGGGGCGTGCTCATGGCGGCCTGTTATGCAGGCTGGACCGCCTCGGCCATGATGTTCTGTTTTCACCTCTCGGGATGGGCCCGCGAGCCGCGCCTGCAATGGCTGCGCTGGCCCCTGTCCGCGCTGGTGGCCGGCACCGTGGCGGCGAGTTCGCTGGCGTTGCGGCGCGAAGAGCCGCTTTGGCTCACCGGCTGGCTCGCCGTGGAGATCGTGTTCGTCGCAGGCTTCGTGGGTGCGTTCCTGGTGGCCACGGTGCGCCGGCCGGGCACCGAGCAATGGCTGGTGGCCGGCGCGGCGCTGGTGTCGGTGGCTTTCGGCGTGCGCGACTGGCTGGTGATCCGGCTGAGCGACGCCTATGGCGAAACCACGTGGGTGCGCTATTCGTCGGTGTTCTTCGGTGTGGCGCTGCTGCTCATCGTGCTGCGGCGCTTCCACGCCGCAACGGTCCAGACGCGCGGCTGGGTCACCGCGCTGGGCGACCGCGTGGCACAGCGCGAGCGTGAACTGGCGGCCACCTATGCGGAGCTCGAGGCGGTGGCGCGTGACCAGGCGCGCACCCACGAGCGCGAACGCATCCTGCGCGACATGCACGACGGCGTGGGTTCGCACATCAGTTCGGCCATCCGGCAATTGCAGTCGGGCCAGACCAGTTCGGGCGACCTGCTGCGCACGCTGCGCGATTCGCTCGACCAGCTCAAGCTGTCGATCGACTCCATCCACCTGCCCCCGGGCGACGTGGGCGCCCTGCTGGCGGCGGCGCGCTACCGGCTGGAACCCCGGCTGGCGGGGGCGGGCATCGCGCTCGAATGGGCGGTGGACGAGCTGGCGCCGGTGGCGCGGCTCGACGCGCAGGCCATGCGACAGCTGCAGTTCCTGCTGTTCGAGGCGATCTCGAACGTACTGCAGCACGCCCAGGCCAGCGTGCTGCGCATCGAGGCCGGCATGCAGGGCGCAACGCTGCTGTTGCGCGTGATCGACAACGGCAAGGGCTTCGACGCAGCGCTCGCGCCGCGGGCGCTATCGGAGCGCGCGGGGGCCATCGGCGCCCGGCTGGCGGTCGAAAGCCGACCGGGGCGCACGGTCGTTCAACTCACTTTCGATTGAGTCGGCCGGCAGGGCGCGGATAATCCGCCCCCATGTCTGCCGTGTTCAATCAGCCCTCCCTGGCGCGTCGCATCGCGCCCATCTTCCAGGGCTTCGACGGCTTTCTGGCCTTCGCCGTGCTGCTGCTCGCCTTTGCCGGCTTGCTGACCATGTATTCCTCGGGGTACGACCACGGCTCCCGTTTCATCGACCACGGCCGCAACATGCTGCTGGCCGGCTTCATCATGTTCGTGGTGGCGCAGGTGCCGCCGCAGCGCCTGATGGTGGCCGCCGTGCCGCTCTATTCGATGGGCGTGGCGCTGCTGGTGGCGGTGGCGCTGTTCGGCATTACCAAGAAGGGCGCGCAGCGCTGGATCAACCTGGGCGTGGTGATCCAGCCCAGCGAAATCCTGAAGATCGCCATGCCGCTGATGCTGGCGTGGTGGTTCCAGCGTCGCGAAGGCCAGCTGCGCCCGCTCGACTTCGTGGTCGCCACGGTGCTGCTGGCGGTGCCGGTCGGTCTCATCATGAAGCAGCCCGACCTGGGCACCTCGCTGCTGGTGCTGGCGGCCGGGATGGCGGTGATCTTCTTTGCCGGGCTGCCCTGGAAGCTGATCGTGCCGCCGGTGGTGCTCGGCGCGGTGGCCGTCGCGCTGATCGTGGGGTTCGAGCCCCAGCTGTGCGCCGATGGCGTCGACTGGCGGGTGCTGCACGACTACCAGAAGCAGCGCGTGTGCACGCTGCTCGACCCGAGCAAGGACCCGCTGGGCAAGGGTTTCCACATCATCCAGGGAATGATCGCCATTGGTTCGGGCGGCGTGGGCGGCAAGGGCTTCATGCAGGGCACGCAGACGCACCTCGAGTTCATTCCCGAGCGCACCACCGACTTCATCTTCGCCGCCTATTCCGAGGAGTTCGGGCTGGTGGGCAACCTGGCGCTGATCGCATCCTTCATCCTGCTGATCTTCCGCGGGCTGACCATCGCGGCCAACGCGACGACGCTGTTCTCGCGCCTGCTGGCGGGCGCCGTGACCATGATCTTCTTCACCTACGCCTTCGTGAACATGGGCATGGTGAGCGGCATCCTGCCGGTGGTGGGCGTGCCGCTGCCATTCATCAGCTACGGCGGCACGGCCATGGTGACGCTGGGGCTCGGGCTGGGCATCCTGATGTCGATCGCCCGGGCGAGGAAGCTGGCGCAGAACTAGCGCTGGCGCGCCGAGTGTCCTTTGGGGCGGCGCGGAGGAGGGTGGCTGCCTAGAATGTCGGAATGATCTCTCGCGAACCCACCATCGAGCGCCTCGCCACGGCGCAACAACTGCTCCTCACGCCGTTCGGACTCGACGAATCGCACCTGAGCAAGGCCCTGGCCGAGATCACCGCCCACAAGGTGGACGATGCCGACCTGTACTTCCAGTACACGCGCAGCGAGGGCTGGAGCCTCGAGGAAGGCATCGTCAAGACCGGCAGCTTCAGCATCGACCAGGGCGTCGGTGTGCGCGCGGTCAGCGGCGAGAAAACCGCCTTCGCCTATTCGGACGACATTTCCGAAGCTTCGCTGCTCGATGCGGCCCGCACGGTGCGCTCCATTTCCTCCGCAGGCCGCACCGGCCGCGTGAAGACACCGGCCCGCAAGATCGCTTCGAGCCGGTCGCTCTACGACGGCGTCGACCCCATCTCCACGCTCGACAGCACGGCCAAGGTCAAGCTGCTCGAAAAGGTCGAAAAACTCGCCCGCTCGCGCGACCCGCGCGTCGCGCAGGTCATGGCCGGCCTGGCGAGCGAGTACGACGTGGTGCTCGTGGCGCGCGCCGACGGCACGCTGGCCGCCGACGTGCGCCCGCTGGTGCGCCTGTCGGTCACCGTCATTGCCGAGCAGAACGGCCGCCGCGAAGTCGGCTCTGGCGGTGGCGGCGGGCGTTTCGGCCTGGCCTATTTCACCGACGAGCAGATCGCGGAGTACGTCGACCATGCCGTCAAGGCGGCCCTGACCAACCTCGACGCCCGCCCGGCGCCGGCCGGCGAAATGACCGTGGTGCTCGGCTCCGGATGGCCCGGCATCCTGCTGCACGAGGCCATCGGCCACGGGCTGGAGGGCGATTTCAACCGCAAGGGTTCGAGCGCTTTCTCGGGCCGCATCGGCCAGCGCGTGGCGGCCAAGGGCGTCACCGTGCTCGACGACGGCACCATCGCCGACCGCCGCGGCTCGCTCAACGTCGACGACGAGGGCAATGCCAGCCAGCGCAACGTGCTCATCGAAGACGGCATTCTGAAGGGCTACATCCAGGACTCGATGAACGCGCGCCTCATGAAGGTCAAGCCCACCGGCAACGGCCGCCGCGAGAGCTATGCGCACGTGCCGATGCCGCGCATGACCAACACCTACATGCTCGGCGGCGACAAGGACCCCAAGGAAATCGTCGCCAGCATCAAGAAGGGCCTGTACGCCACCAACTTCGGCGGCGGGCAGGTCGACATCACCAGCGGCAAGTTCGTGTTCTCGGCCAGCGAAGCGTATTGGGTGGAGAACGGCAAGATCCAATACCCGGTGAAGGGCGCGACCATCGTGGGCAACGGCCCCGACGCGCTGACCCGCGTGACCATGATCGGCGACGACATGGCGCTCGACTCCGGCGTGGGCACCTGCGGCAAGGAGGGCCAGAGCGTGCCCGTGGGCGTGGGCCAGCCCACCCTGCGCATCGATGGGTTGACCGTGGGCGGCACGGCCTGACGGATTGTTAAGGCTTGTTAAGCTGCGCTCCGTCGTTTTTCAAACAAGGAGCGTATCGATGAGGATCAGGATCAATTCGTCCGCGGCTCTGCTGGCCGCGACTGTCGTCGTGGCACTGGCGGGTGCGGGTTGCGCGTCGCGCGGCGGTTCCGCTGGCAGCCAGACCGCCGCGGCGCCCGCAGCAGCGCCCACGGCGCCGGCACGTGGCGGCGCCAAGGCCGGCATGGACGCCCAGGGCAACGTGGTCGACTCGTCGAAGGTCGAGGCCGGCAGCGGCCGCACCGTCAAGGGCCTGAACGGCTACGAAGGCGAGATCACCGGCAACCCGGCGCGCAACAGCAAGTTCACGCGGCTGCAGATCGGCATGAGCGCCAAGCAGGTCACCGATCTTGCCGGCCAGCCGACCGACCAGGGCGCCTACGTGACCGGCAAGGCCTTCATTCCGTTCTATTTCGGCAGCGACCGCCATCGTTTCGAGATGACGTACAAGGGCCAGGGCCGTCTCATCTTCGCGGGCGGCGGGATGGGTGACTATTCCGGCGGCAACCTCATCTGGATCATCCACAACCCCAACGAATCGGGTTACCGGTAAAAACAACGATCGCCCGGCCCCTGGGCCGGGCTTTCTTTTTCCGTGCTACATTCCGCCCACATGTCCGCCCTGCGCTCTTATTTCTTTGCCTACTTTTGGTTCCCGGTTTCCGGCGGACGAGAGGCGAGCGCGTAAAGCACACGAACACCCTCCCAGAACCGCCGGTGGCCTCAAGCCCCCGGCGGTTTTTTTATGCCCTGACGATATTCACTCCAACAAGGAAGCACCCATGAGCACGAACACTGCCCCCGCCGGCGACAGCTGGTATGCGAGCGTCGAGAAAACCAGCAAGACCGACGACGAACGCATCAAGGACATCAACGTGCTCCCCCCTCCTGAACATCTGATCCGCTTCTTCCCGATTCGCGGCACGCCCGTCGAGACGCTGATCGAAGGCACGCGCCGCAGCATCCACAACATCATGGCGGGCAAGGACGATCGGCTGCTGGTGATCATGGGGCCGTGCTCCATCCACGACCCGGCCGCGGCGCTCGAATACGCCCGCCGCCTGAAGGTCGAGCGCGAGAAGTACGCCGGCACGCTGGAAATCGTGATGCGCGTGTACTTCGAGAAGCCGCGCACCACGGTCGGATGGAAGGGGCTCATCAACGACCCGTACCTCGACGAGAGCTTCCGCATCGACGAAGGCCTGCGCATCGCGCGCCAGTTGCTGATCGACATCAACCGCCTGGGCCTGCCGGCGGGCAGCGAGTTCCTCGACGTGATCTCGCCGCAGTACATCGGCGACCTGATCGCCTGGGGCGCCATCGGCGCGCGCACCACCGAAAGCCAGGTGCACCGCGAGCTGGCGTCGGGCCTGTCGGCCCCCATCGGCTTCAAGAACGGCACGGACGGCAATATCCGCATTGCCACCGACGCCATCCAGGCGGCGGCGCGCGGCCATCACTTCCTGTCGGTGCACAAGAACGGCCAGGTCGCGATCGTGCAGACCAACGGCAACCCCGACTGCCACGTGATCCTGCGCGGCGGCAAGGCGCCCAACTACGACGCCGCCAGCGTCGAGACCGCCTGCAAGGACCTCGAAGCCGCCAAGCTGCCGCCTACGCTGATGGTCGACTGCAGCCACGCCAACAGTTCCAAGCAGCACCACAAGCAGATCGAGGTGGCCGCGGACATCGCCGCGCAGATCGCCAGCGGCTCGAAGCGCGTGTTCGGTGTCATGGTCGAAAGCCATCTGCAGGCCGGCGCCCAGAAGTTCACGCCGGGCAAGGACCAGCTGTCGGGCCTTGAGTACGGCAAGAGCATCACCGATGCATGCATCGGCTGGGACGATTCTGTGCAGGTGCTCGACACGCTGTCGGAAGCCGTCAAGCGGCGCCGGGGCTGAACGGTGCCGAGGCCGGCTTCTACTAAAGCATCCCGGCCAGGTCGGGCCAGTGGTGCCGCATCGACGCAGCCTCGTCGCTGCCGGACGGCACCAGGGAAAAATCGGCGAAGTCGAATCCCGGCCCGACCATGCAGGCGACCAGCGTGTAGTCGCCTGCGGTGTGGCCCTGGATCGGCCGGGCGGCCTGCCATTGGCCGGCGGGCACCACGTGCTGGGGCCGGTTGCCATGGACGTCGACCGGGCCCAGCCGCACATGGGCCGGCGCGGTGCGCATTGCGGCGTCGCAGGTCCACAGCGCCAGCGGCACGCCTTCCAGATGGACCCAGACTTCGTCGGACAGCACCCGGTGCCAGCGCGAATGCTGGCCCGCTTCGAGCAGGAAGTAGATGCTGGTCAGGGCGCTGCGCGTTGCGCGGCCATCGGTGGGCGTGACGCTCGCGGCCGAACGGAACACTTCGCTGTACCAGCCGCCCTCGGGATGGGGCTGCAGCTTCAGGGTGTCGATCAGCTCGCGTGCGCGTGGGACGGGCATGACGCTCATGATGCCGCCGTCGCGCGCAGCGCCGCAAGCAGTTTGTCGTGCACGCCGCCGAAGCCGCCGTTGCTCATGCAGACGATGTGATCGCCCAGCCGCGCCGCGGCCACGATCTGCCGCACCAGCGGCTCGATGGCACCGGCCGCCTGCGCCCGATCGCCCATCGGCGCGAGCGCCGCGGCGGCATCCCAGTCGAGCCCGGCCGTGTGGCAGAACGACAGGTCGGCCGATTCCAGGCTCCAGGGCAGTTGCGCGGCCATGACGCCCAACTTCATCGTGTTGCTGCGCGGCTCGAAGGCTGCGAGGATGCGCTCACTTTTCTTGCCGGCTGCATCCAGCTTGCTGCGCAGCCCGTCGAGCGTGGTGCGGATGGCGGTCGGGTGGTGGGCGAAGTCGTCGTACACCGTGATCGCACCGCCTGTGCGCTCGACTGTACCGCGCAGTTCCATGCGGCGCCGTACGTTGCGGAAGCTGCCCAGCGCCCGAGCCGCCTCGGCTGGCGCCACGCCGACATGCTCGGCCGCGGCGATGGCCGCCAATGCATTCATCTGGTTGTGCAGGCCAGAGAGTTCCCACTCGACCCGGCCGACCGCCTCGCCGCGCCGAAGCACGTCGAAGGCATCGTGCGTGCCGCGCGCCTGCCACTGCGTGTTCGCTCCGCCGGCACCGAAGCGCGCCAGTTCGCTCCAGCAGCCCTGTGCCAGCACGCGCTGCAGGCTGTCTTCGGTCGCGTTCACCACCAGCCGCCCGGTGCTCGGCACCGTGCGCACCAGGTGATGAAACTGGCGTTCGATGGCGGCAAGATCGTCGAAGATGTCGGCGTGATCGAACTCGAGGTTGTTCAGCACCGCGGTGCGAGGCCGGTAATGCACGAACTTGCTGCGTTTGTCGAAGAAGGCGGTGTCGTACTCGTCCGCCTCGATGACGAAGGCCGGGCCGTCGCCCAGCCGGGCCGACACCCCGAAGTCGAGCGGCACGCCGCCCACCAGGAACCCCGGCGCCTTGCCGCCTTGTTCCAGCACCCAGGCCAGCATCGAGGTGGTCGTCGTCTTGCCGTGCGTGCCGGCCACCGCCAGCACGTGGCGACCGAATAGCACATGCTCTGCGAGCCACTGGGGTCCGCTGGTATAGGGCTTGCCGGCATCCAGGATGGCCTCCATCAGCGGGAACTTGGGGCTGCCGTCCGGCAGGCGCGCGCGCGACACCACGTTGCCGACCACGAACATGTCGGGTGAAAGGGAAAGCTGGTCTTCGCCGAAGCCCTCGATCAGGTCGATGCCCAGGGCGCGCAGCTGGTCGCTCATGGGCGGGTACACGCCCGCGTCGCAGCCCGTGACCCGGTGGCCCGCCTCGCGCGCCAAGGCGGCCACACCGCCCATGAACGTGCCGCAGATACCCAGAATATGAATGTGCATCGGTCGATTCTAGGGAGCCGACCTGCGCGCCCCGCGTGGCCGCCCCGCGTTTGTCCCGTGCTTCGTACTGATGTTGATGTGGAGGATGTCTCCAGCAGGCAAAATGCCCCGATGGACACGTCCAAGCGTGAAATTGCCGCCACTGCAGCCCGCCTCGTCGTCGAGGAGGGACTGGAATACGGCCCGGCCAAGCGCCGGGCACTGCGTGAACTGGGGCTGTCGGCGCGCACGGCGCTGCCGAACAACGACGAAGTCGAGGCCGAGGTGCGCGAGTACATCGAGCTGTTCTGTGCCGACACCCAGCCGCAGGAGCTGCGCGCATTGCGCTTGTTGGCGCTCGAATGGATGGAGCGCATGGCGGTGTTTCGCCCTCATGTGGGCGGCGCGGTATGGCACGGCACCGCCACCCGTCTGTCAGACATTTATATTCAATTGTTCTGCGATGATTCCAAGTCGGCCGAAATCGCCCTCATCGATCACCATGTGGACTACGAGCCGCGCATGGTGACCGGCTTCCATGGCGAGCAGGTCGAGGCCTTGAGCGTGCACGCCCCGAGCCGTGCGCTCGGCGAGGAAATCGGCGTGCACCTGCTGGTCTACGACTTCGATGACCTGCGCGGCGCCCTGAAGCCCGATGCCCAGGGACGCGCACCACGCGGCGACCTGCCCGCATTGCGTCGACTGATTGAACAAGAAAAGGACCAGTGAATGACTTCTTCGCCTACCCGTCGCGGCATGCTCTATGCCGGCGTGGCGGCTGCGGCTGCGGCCGCCGGGCTTGGTGGTGCCTGGTGGAAGGAACGTGGCAGCGGCGCGGGCGGCGAGATGCTCGATGCGGCTTTCTGGGCGCAAAGCTTCGAGCGTCCCGAGGGTGGCGACCTTGCGATGTCGAGCCTGCGCGGCAAGCCCCTGCTGCTCAACTTCTGGGCCACGTGGTGCCCGCCCTGCATCGAAGAAATGCCGATGATCGATGCCTTCTTCCGTGAACATGGTGGCAACGGTTGGCAAGTGGTCGGATTGGCCATCGATCAGCCCAGCGCCGTGCGCAAGTTCCTTCAGCGCACGCCCGTCACCTATCCGACCGGATTGGCGGGCTTGCAGGGAACGGAATTGGTCAAGAACCTGGGAAACACGGGAGGCGGGTTGCCCTTCACGTTGGTCCTGAATGGAGGCGGTTCGGTGGCGGCACGTAAAATGGGCAAGCTCGAACCCTCCGACCTGGACACTTGGCGGCGTGAACTTGTTCATGGTTAGAATCAGCCCCCTTCCGCTGGCGTTAGACGCCGAACGCCGAAAATCAACGATTTTCGAACAAGTTATATCCTGAAGACCGGCCAAGCCGGCACTGGAGTCCCATGGACCTGCGCAAACTCAAGACACTGATCGACCTGGTGTCCGAATCGAATATTTCCGAACTGGAAATCACTGAGACCGAAGGCAAAGTCCGCATCGTCAAGGGCGGCGGCGCCGCACCGGTGCAATATGTGCAAACCCTGGCGGCGCCTCAGGCCGCCGCCGCAGCACCCGCTGCAGCCGGCGTGGCCGCAGCACCCGCTGTCGAAGCCGCACCGGCCGGCCATGCCGTGAAGTCGCCGATGGTCGGCACCTTCTACCGCTCGTCGAGCCCGGGCGCCGCGGCGTTCGTGGAGGTCGGCAGCAAGGTGAACGAGGGCGACACGATCTGCATCATCGAAGCGATGAAGATCCTCAACGAAATCGAGGCCGACAAGTCCGGCACGATCACCCAGATCCTCGGCGAAAACGGGCAGGCGGTCGAATACGGCCAGCCGCTGTTCATCATCGAGTGACCATGTTCAAGAAGATCCTGGTTGCAAACCGGGGGGAAATTGCCCTCCGGATCCAGCGCGCCTGCAGCGAACTCGGCATCAAGGCCGTGATGGTGTATTCCGA
Source organism: Variovorax sp. AC103 (assembly GCF_979254005.1). Lineage (NCBI taxonomy): Bacteria > Pseudomonadati > Pseudomonadota > Betaproteobacteria > Burkholderiales > Comamonadaceae > Variovorax > Variovorax sp. AC103. The sequence continues at coordinate 82,718 of NZ_CEEDFC010000013.1, forward strand.
GGCCGACCGCGACGCCAAGTACATCAAGCTCGCCGAAGAGGCCGTGTGCATCGGCCCGGCCCCGTCGGCGCTGAGCTACCTCAACATGCCGGCGATCATTTCGGCGGCCGAAGTGACGGACGCCGAGGCCATTCACCCGGGCTACGGCTTCCTCAGCGAGAACGCGAACTTCGCCGAACGCGTGGAGCAGAGCGGTTTCCAGTTCATCGGCCCCACGCCCGACAACATTCGCACGATGGGCGACAAGGTGTCGGCCAAGCAGGCCATGATCAAGGCTGGCGTGCCTTGCGTGCCGGGCTCGGAAGGTGAGCTCTCGGACGATGCAGCCACCAACAAGCGCATTGCGCGTGCCATCGGCTACCCGGTCATCATCAAGGCGGCAGGCGGCGGCGGTGGCCGCGGCATGCGTGTGGTGCACACCGAGGCGGCACTGGTCAACGCGATCCAGATGACCAAGGCGGAAGCCGGTGCGGCCTTCAGCAATCCGGCCGTGTACATGGAGAAGTATCTCCAGAACCCGCGCCACATCGAGATCCAGATCCTTGCGGACAAGCACAAGAATGCGGTCTACCTGGGCGAGCGCGACTGCTCCATGCAGCGCCGCCACCAGAAGGTGATCGAGGAATCGCCCGCACCGGGCATTCCGCGCAAGCTGATCGAGAAGATCGGCGAGCGCTGCGCGGCCGCCTGCAAGAAGATCGGCTACCGCGGCGCCGGCACCTTCGAGTTCCTCTACGAAAACGGCGAGTTCTACTTCATCGAGATGAACACGCGCGTGCAGGTGGAGCATCCGGTGACGGAGTTCACCACGGGCATCGACATCGTCAAGACGCAGATCATGGTCGCGGCCGGCGAAAAGCTGCCGTTCACGCAGCGCCAGATCCAGATGCGCGGCCATGCCATCGAGGTGCGCATCAACGCCGAGGACGCCTGGAAGTTCACGCCGTCGCCGGGCCGCATCACCATGTGGCATCCGCCGGGCGGCCCGGGTGTGCGCGTCGATTCGCATGCGTACACCAACTACTTCGTGCCGCCGAACTACGACTCGATGATCGGCAAGATCATCGTCTACGGCGACACGCGCGAGCAGGCCATGGCCCGCATGCGCACGGCGCTGAACGAGACCGTGATCGAAGGCATCCAGACCAACATCCCGCTGCACCGCGAGCTGATGGTCGATTCCAAGTTCATGACCGGCGGCACCAACATCCACTACCTCGAAGAGTGGCTGGCGGCGCACAAGCGCTGACCCGGGACGCAGCGATGTTTGAACTCCGCCTGATGGCGCCGGAAGACCGGGTCGAAACGCTCAGCGATGCGCTCGACGCCCTCGACGCGCTGAGCGTGTCGGTGGAAGACGCCGACGCGCAGACCGACGCCGAGCAGGCGCTGTTCGGCGAGCCCGGCATGCCGCCGCCCAAGGAGGGCTGGCAGCGTTCGCGCGTGATCGCGCTGTTCCCCGACGAGGCGCTCGCGAAGGAGGCCGCATCGGTGCTCGCGCTGCAGGACTTCTTCGAAGGCTGCGAGGTGCTCGGCATTGCGTCGGTGCCCGAACAGGACTGGGTGCGGCTCACGCAATCGCAGTTCGCACCGGTCGAGATCACGCCCGAGTTCTGGATCGTGCCCACCTGGCATGAGCCGCCGGCGCAGGCGAAGCAGGTGATCCGGCTCGACCCGGGCCTGGCCTTCGGCACCGGCACGCATCCCACCACGCGCATGTGCCTGCGCTGGATCGCCACACGGGGCGAGGGCGCGCTCGGCAACCAGCGCGTGCTCGACTACGGCTGCGGCTCCGGCATCCTCGCGATCGGCGCGGCCAAGTTCGGCGCCACCGACATCGACGCTGTCGACATCGACGAAGCCGCGGTTTCCTCGACCGTGCTCAACGCCGAGGCCAACGCGGTGCAATTGAAGGCCGGGCTGCCTGAAGCCGCCAAGGGCGCGTACGACACCGTGCTCGCCAACATCCTGGCCACGCCGCTCAAGGTGCTTGCACCGCTGCTGCGCAGCCATGTGAAGGCCGGCGGATCGCTGGTGCTGGCCGGCATCCTCGCGCGCCAGGCCGACGAGCTGAAAGAAGCCTACGCGCCTTACGCCGCGCTCGACGTCAGCGACACCGAGGACGGCTGGATCCTCATGACTGCGCGCTGCTGAGTTGTCGATGGTGCGCGCGGCCGGCGGTTCGCGCCGCCTCGCATCCCTCACGCGGCGAGGGCCCAACCCTACAATCGCCCGGTCATGAGTCTCGTCACGCGCTGCCCCGCCTGCACCACCACCTTCAAGGTGGTGCGCGACCAGCTTCGCATCTCCGACGGGTGGGTGCGTTGCGGCCGATGCAGCCACGTGTTCGACGCCACGCTCGACCTGCACGAGGCACCCGATGGTGCGCTGCCGCCGGTGCAGGGTGGCTACATGCCCGGGCTGGTCGAGCCTTCGGGTGAACCCAAGGCCCTCGTGCCTGCGACACCGGAGATCACGCCGCCATCGCCGACCGAGCCCGCGATGCCTGTGCCGCAGTCGGAGGACGCGGACTTCTTCGACGAAGAACTCGAACTGCCGCCGCGCGCAGAGCCAGCGCCCCCGGCGCCTGTGCCAGCTACCGAACCCGCCGAACCTGCCGAACCTGCCGAACCCGCGAAGCCTCCTGTTTTCTCGCTGGCGTTGCCCGACCACGGCATTGCTGCGGACGAGCCCTGGTCCGACCTCGATGTCACCGAGCCCGCGTGGAAGCCGCCGCCGAGCACGTTGCCGCCGTTCCCGAACATCGACCTGAACCTCGCGTCGCCGCCACCCGCGGCACGCCCGCCGGCCCCGCCGCTGCCGGTTGCATCCCGCATCAAGGTGCGCGCCCTCATCGAGCGCGCGAGCGACGACGGGGAAGGGGAGCGCGAGCAAGAGGAAAAAGACCACGACCAGGTGCAGATGCAGAAGGCGCTGCGCCGCGCCCGCGCCAAGTCGGCCAAGATCGCGGGCGCCAAGGCACGCGACGAGCGCGCAGCCGCCAAGGCCGCCGGGGCCGCCGAAGGGGCGGTGGTGCAGGTGGCCAGCGAGCCCGACTATTCGCTGTCCTCGGCTTTCGAGCTGCCGGTAGGGCACCCCCTTGCCGACGAGGACGAGCTCGCCGACACCTCCCCACGCTTCTGGCATCGCAAGGGCGTGCGCATGGTGCTGGTCGTGCTGGCGTTGCTTGCCGTGCTGCTGCTTGCCGCACAGGTGCTGCGCCACAACCGCGACGGTATCGCCGCGCGCCAGCCCAACCTGCGCCCCGCGCTTGCCATGCTGTGCCAATACACCGGCTGCGAACTTGCGGCCCTGCGCCAGATCGGCGACATCGTGATCGAAGGCGCGGCCTTCGCGCGCGAGAAGACCGGCGCCAGCGACTACCGGCTGAGCTTCACCCTGCGCAACGGCGCCACCGTGCCGCTCGCGATGCCGGCTGTCGAGCTCTCGCTGCTCGACACGCAGGAGCGTGCCGTGGTGCGCCGCGTGCTGATGCCCGCTGACTACGGCGCACCGGCGGTGCTGCAGGCGCGCACCGACCGCGCGGCCTCGCTGCCCCTGAGCCTTTCGGCCTCGGAGGCCGCGGCATTGCCGCCCATCGCGGGGTACCGCGTCGAAGCTTTCTATCCCTGAGCGGGGTGCCTTCACGCATCCCGCTCTTCCTCCTTCATTCTTTCAACTTCAACCAACGGTTCAACCATGGCAGCAGTGATTTGCGGTTCTCTCGCGTTCGACACCATCATGACTTTCGAGGGCCGGTTCGCCGACCAGATCCTGCCGGACCAGCTGCACATCCTCAATGTGTCGTTCCTGGTGCCGACGCTGCGGCGTGACTTCGGTGGCTGCGCCGGCAACATCGCCTACAGCCTCAACGCGCTGGGCGGCACAGCGCTGCCCATGGCCACGCTCGGCAACGATGGTGCCCCGTACGTGGAGCGCATGCGCACGCTGGGCATCGACACCGAGTTCGTGCGCCAGCTCGACGACACCTACACCGCGCAGGCGATGATCATGAGCGACGTCGACAACAACCAGATCACCGCCTTCCACCCCGGCGCGATGCAGCAGGCGCACATCACCAAGGTGGCCGCGCGCGACGACATCAAGCTGGGCATCATCGCGCCTGACGGCCGCGACGCGATGCTGCAGCATGCCGAGCAGTTCGCCGCGGCGGACATCCCCTTCGTGTTCGATCCGGGCCAGGGCCTGCCGATGTTCGACGGCGAGGCGCTGCGCCACTTCGTCGAGCTTGCGAGCTGGGTGGTGGTGAACGACTACGAAGGCAAGATGCTCTCGCAGCGCACCGGCTGGAGCCTGGCCGAGATCTCGCAGCGCGTGCGCGGCCTGGTGGTCACGCTGGCGGGCGAGGGCTGCGAGGTGTGGGTCGACGGCGAGCGCGAGCATGTGCCCGGCGTGGTGGCGACCGAGGTGGTCGAGCCCACGGGCTGCGGCGACGCATGGCGCGGCGCGCTGCTGTTCGGTCTGGAAAAGGGCTGGTCGCTGGCGCAGTGCGCGGCGCTGGGCAACAAGGTCGGCGCGATCAAGATCGCGCAACGTGGCCCGCAGAACTACGAGATCGACCGCAAGGCCCTGGGCCTCTGAGCGTCTTCTTCCCGCGCCGGTTCGCCGGCCTGCGCTCGTTCATCGAGCGCTCATGAAAAAAGCCCGGCACCGTGAGGTGCCGGGCTTTGCGCCTTCAAGGCTGCTGAGATAACTCAGGGCTTGCTGGCCGTGGGGAACGGCCAGGCTGCCTGAGGGTTCAGCGTCGTTTGCGCCGCAGGAGCGGGCGCTACGGCAGCTGCCTTGGCAGGCGCTGCTGCCTTGGGAGCCTTCTTTGCAGCAGGCTTCTTGGCAGCAGCGGCAGGCTTGGCGGCAGCGGGCTTTTTCGCGGCTTTCTTGGCCGCAGCCTTTTTCGCAGGCGCCTTCTTGGCAGCAGCCTTCTTCGCAGGCGCCTTCTTGGCGGCGGCCTTCTTCGCCGGAGCCTTCTTGGCAGCGGCCTTCTTGGCCGGTGCTGCCTTCTTGGCGGCTACCTTCTTGGCCGGAGCCTTCTTGGCGGCGGCCTTCTTGGCCGGTGCTGCCTTCTTGGCCGCAACCTTCTTGGCCGGCGCTGCCTTCTTGGCGGCTACCTTCTTGGCAGCGACCTTCTTTGCCGGTGCTGCCTTCTTGGCGGCTACCTTCTTGGCCGGAGCCTTCTTAGCAGCCACGACCTTCTTTGCCGGAGCCTTCTTTGCAGCGACCTTCTTGGCCGGCGCTTTCTTTGCAGTTGCCATTTCTATTTCTCCTTGATCAAGTTGAAAAAAATCAACCTATTGAAGCACTCCACGCACGTTGGGTAGCGTGAAGTGATTCATGGCGTTGGAATCTGAGCTCCAGCACCATGAACACCTGAGCCCTCATCCATGCCGCGCTCTTTGGCGCAGTCGGTGGCAAGGGCAATTCTTGAATTCACCAATTCTTGTCGAAAGATTCAATCCCACGAGAGCGCGCCGCCCGATTGGTACTCGATCACGCGCGTCTCGAAAAAGTTGCGTTCCTTCTTCAGGTCAATCATTTCGCTCATCCAGGGGAACGGGTTTTCCTCGTTCGGGAAGAGCGTTTCGAGGCCGATCTGCTGTGCACGCCGATTGGCGATGTAGCGCAGGTAGCCCTTGAACATGGAGGCGTTCATGCCGAGAACGCCACGCGGCATCGTGTCTTCGGCGTATTTGTACTCGAGCTCGACGGCCTTCATGAAGAGGTCCTTGATCTCGGCCTTGAACTCGGGTGTCCAGAGGCCGGGGTTCTCGAGCTTGAGCTGGTTGATCAGGTCGATGCCGAAATTGCAGTGCATCGACTCGTCGCGCAGGATGTACTGGTACTGCTCGGCGGCACCGGTCATCTTGTTCTGGCGGCCCAGCGCCAGGATCTGCGTGAAGCCGACGTAGAAGAACAGGCCTTCCATCAGGCAGGCGAACACGATGAGCGACTTGAGCAGCGTCTGGTCGGTTTCGTGCGTGCCGGTCTTGAAGTGCGGGTCGCTGATGGCGTCGATGAACGGGAGCAGGAACTGGTCCTTCTCGCGGATCGACTGCACTTCGTTGTAGGCGTTGAAGATCTCGCTCTCGTCCAGGCCGAGCGACTCGACGATGTACTGGTACGCGTGCGTGTGGATCGCTTCCTCGAACGCCTGGCGCAGCAGGAACTGGCGGCATTCGGGGGCCGTGATGTGGCGGTAGGTGCCCAGCACGATGTTGTTCGCGGCAAGCGAGTCGGCGGTCACGAAGAAGCCGAGGTTGCGCTTGACGATGCGGCGTTCGTCTTCGGTCAGGCCGTTCGGGTCTTTCCACAACGCGATGTCGCGCGTCATGTTCACTTCCTGCGGCATCCAGTGGTTGGCGCAGGTGGCGAGGTATTTTTCCCAGGCCCACTTGTACTTGAACGGCACCAGCTGGTTGACGTCGGTCTGGCCGTTGATGATGCGCTTGTCGGAAGCCTTGACGCGTTGGGCGACAGCGGGTGTTGCTGCGGCTGCGGGGGCAACCGAACGCAGCGGCGCGGCGCCGTCATCGAACGTGCCGACGGTGCGAAGAGCAGGTTGTGCAATCGACGAAGTCGGAGCATCCAACGAACGACCTGCGGGCGAACCGACGGTCGATGCGTTGTGGTGCTGCAATCCTTGTTGCATATCCTTTGATAAGGAGGGCTTGACTTCTTCGTCCCAGGTCAACATAGAAAAATCCAATGCTCAAATTATCGGAGTAACGATGTGAGTTGCAAAGTGCTCGTTCACATCGCACGCCATTTATGTGGTTGTTATGTTGCTCGCATGCATCGCGCGATGTCAGTCAATGCCGTCATTGAGTGAACGTCGAGTGTCTTTCGCATGCATCTCGCTGAATCGCTGAAGCGCCGCGCGTGCATTTCGAATGCATCGCGCGGCGCTTCACTTGCAAATCACTGGCAGGCTTCGCAGGTCGGATCGTCCACACCGCAGAACGCGATGTCGGTGGCGGGCATCGCGCTCATCTGTGCCTTCGCGGCAGCCGCAGCGGCTTCGAGTGCGCTCATGCCCGAGGGTGCGTCGTTGCCCGACGACACCGCGTTGAGACGGCCCGATTGCACCGTCGATTTTTCAGCGTGCGTCGCGCTCTGCGTGCGCAGGTAGTACGTGGTCTTCAGGCCGCGCAGCCATGCGAGCTTGTACGTGTCGTCGAGCTTCTTGCCCGATGCGCCGGCCATGTAGATGTTCAGCGACTGCGCCTGGTCGATCCACTTCTGGCGACGCGAGGCGGCTTCGACCAGCCAGGTGGTTTCCACTTCGAACGCGGTGGCGTAGAGCGCCTTCACGTCTTGCGGCACACGGTCGATCGGACGCAGCGAGCCGTCGAAGTGCTTCAGGTCCATGACCATCACGTCGTCCCACAGGCCCAGGCGCTTCAGGTCGCGCACCAGGTAGTGGTTGATCACCGTGAACTCGCCCGACAGGTTCGACTTGACCGACAGGTTGCCGAAGCAGGGTTCGATCGAGGCGTCCACGCCGATGATGTTCGAGATGGTCGCGGTCGGTGCGATGGCCACGCAGTTGGAGTTGCGCATGCCCTGCGCCTTGATCTTCTGGCGCAGCGCGTCCCAGTCCAGCGTGGACGAACGGTCGACCTCGACGTAGCCGCCGCGCGCCTTCTCGAGCAGGTCGAGCGTGTCGATCGGCAGGATGCCCTTGTCCCACAGCGAGCCCTTGTAGCTCGAGTACTTGCCGCGTTCGCGCGCCAGGTCGGCCGATGCCGAGTACGCGTGGTAGCAGATGGCTTCCATCGACTCGTCGGCGAACTGCACGGCTTCCTGCGAAGCGTACGGAATGCGCAGCTCGTACAGCGCGTCCTGGAAGCCCATCAGGCCCAGGCCGACCGGACGGTGGCGCAGGTTGGAGTCACGCGCCTTCTTCACGGCGTAGTAGTTGATGTCGATCACGTTGTCGAGCATGCGCATCGCCGTGGAGATCGTCTTCTTCAGCTTTTCCTGGTCGACCTTGCCGTCCTTCAGATGCTGCAGCAGGTTCACCGAACCCAGGTTGCACACGGCGGTTTCGGTGTCGCTGGTGTTCAGCGTGATCTCGGTGCACAGGTTCGACGAATGAACCACGCCGGCGTGCTGCTGCGGCGAGCGCACGTTGCAGGCGTCCTTGAACGTGATCCAGGGGTGGCCGGTCTCGAACAGCATCGTGAGCATCTTGCGCCACAGGTCCGAAGCCTGGATGGTGCGCGCGGGCTTGATCTCGCCGCGGGCAGCCTTTTCTTCGTAGGCGACGTACGCCTTTTCGAAGTCGGCGCCGAACAGGTCATGCAGGTCGGGCACGTTGGAGGGCGAGAACAGCGTCCAGGTGCCCTTTTCCATCACGCGGCGCATGAACAGGTCGGGGATCCAGTTGGCGGTGTTCATGTCGTGCGTGCGGCGGCGGTCGTCGCCGGTGTTCTTGCGCAGCTCCAGGAACTCCTCGATGTCGAGGTGCCAGGTTTCCAGGTACGTGCAGACGGCGCCCTTGCGCTTGCCGCCCTGGTTCACGGCCACGGCCGTGTCGTTCACCACCTTCAGGAACGGCACCACGCCCTGCGATTCGCCGTTGGTGCCCTTGATATGGCTGCCCAGCGCGCGCACGCGGGTCCAGTCGTTGCCCAGGCCGCCCGCGAACTTCGAGAGCAGCGCGTTTTCCTTGATCGACTCGTAGATGCCGTCCAGATCGTCGGGCACGGTGGTCAGGTAGCAGCTGGAGAGCTGCGAGCGCAGCGTGCCGGCGTTGAACAGGGTGGGCGTGCTCGACATGAAGTCGAACGACGACAGCACTTCGTAGAACTCGATGGCGCGCGCTTCGCGGTCGATCTCGTTCAGCGACAGGCCCATGGCCACGCGCATGAAGAAGGCTTGCGGCAGCTCGATGCGCGACTTGCGCACGTGCAGGAAGTAGCGGTCGTACAGCGTCTGCAGGCCGAGGTAGTCGAACTGGTTGTCGCGCTCGGCCTTCAGGGCGGCGCCCAGGCGGGGCAGGTCGTACTGAAGCAGCTTTTCGTCGAGCAGCTCGTTGTCGACGCCCTTCTTGATGAACTGCGGAAAGTAGTCGGCGTAGGCGGTGGCGCGGTCGACCGGCATCACTTCGCGGCCGATGATCTCCTTGAAGATCGTGTGCAGCAGCAGGCGCGCGGTGGCGAAGGTGTAGTCGGGGTCTTTCTCGATCAGCGTGCGGGCGGCCAGGATGGAAGCCTTGTAGACCTCGTCGAGCGGCACGCCGTCGTACAGGTTGCGCATCGTCTCGGCGACGATCGGCGCGGCGGTGATGCTGTCGCCCAGGTTTTCGCAGGCGGATTCGATCAGCCCCTTGAGCTGGTTCAGGTCGAGTTCGACGCGTTCGCCATTGTCCAGCACGTGCAGCGCCTGCTGGGCCGGCATTTCATGCTCGCCCTGCTTGGAACGCTCCTGCGTGCGGCGTTCGCGGTAGAGCACGTAGGCACGCGCGATTTCGTGGTGGCCGCCGCGCATCAGGCCGAGCTCGACCTGGTCCTGCACGTCCTCGATGTGGAAGGTGCCGCCGCCCGGACGCGAACGCACCATGGCGCGAATGACGGCCTGGGTGAGCGTGTCGACCGTTTCGCGCACGCTGGCCGAAGCCGCGCCCTGGGTGCCGTGCACGGCCAGGAAGGCTTTCATCATCGCGATGGCGATCTTGTTCGGCTCGAAGGGCACGACCGCGCCGTTGCGGCGAATGATCTGGTAGTGGGCGAGGTTCTGGCCGGTGTGCGAGCCCGCGGTGTCGCGTTGCTGCTGTGGCGGCGTCGAGGGAACGGCGCGCGGGGTCGATTGGGGGTTCAGGGCTGTTTGCATTCGCTTCCTCTCGGTTGGCAATTCTTGTTGGTTGGCGATGCCTGGGTCGGCGTCGCGCCGGTGTGGATGACCGGACGGAGGACACTATATCTGGGGTGTCGGCACCCTACAAGCCACTACAGGTAGTGTTTTCCTCCGGATACACGCACGGCCCGATTTTCATCCGGCAAGCGACAACGCCAGCAGTGCCGCGTGGATACTGGCCCATGGTGTCCCAACCCGCATGGCGCTTGGCTTGCGGGCCGATTTGGGCTTGCAGCCCGCATGGTTGCTGGGTGCGGCAGTTGCAATCCGCGCGTCGATGCGCGTCAGGCTCAGCGCATCGCGTCGCGTTGCGCGATTGGAAAAATTAGCGCTGCACCACCTGCGCCGGAAACATCTGTGGATTCCAGCCGAGTTGTTTGCGCAACAGCCGCCAGTCGAAGCCGGTGCCCGGGTCGTGTTTGCGTCCCGGCGCGATGTGCTCGTGACCGGCGATGTACGCGATGGCGTAGTGCTGCCCGATGGCGGCGCACAGGCTCGCGAGCGTTTCGTATTGCGGCTCGTCGAACGGCTGGCCTTCCAGGCCTTCGAGCTCAATGCCGATGGAGTCGTCGTTGCAGTTGCCGCGCCCGCGCCACGACGACACGCCGGCATGCCAGGCGCGGTCGTCGCAGCTCACGAATTGCCAGAGCTCGCCGTTGCGCCGCACGAAGAAATGCGAGGACACCGCGAGCCCGCGGATCGACTGGAAGTAGGGGTGCGCGTCCCAGTCGAGCCGGTTGGTGAAGAGTTGCTGCACCGCGTCGCCGCCGTACTCGCCGGGCGGCAGGCTGATCGAGTGCAGCACGACGAGGTCGGTCTGCGCGAGCGCAGGGCGGGGTCCGAAGTTGGGCGAGCGCAGCGCCTTCGCGAAGCGGTACCAGCCGGCGTGCCAGAGGCCGTCGTCGGCGGGGGCCTGCACAGGGGCGTCAGTCGTCGGCATGGCTGCTCGTGCCATCGTCGCCGTTGGGTGTGGTGATGCCCAGCCGCGCGATGCGGTAGCGGATCTGCCGCAGGCTCATGCCCAGCCGCGCGGCGGCCGCGGTGCGGTTGAAGCCGCTCTCGTGCAGCGCGCGCACCAGGATCTCGCGTTCCTGCTGGTCGAGGTAGGCCTGCAGGTCGGAGGGCAGCGGCGGCGGCGCGGCCTTGGGGGATGCGGCCGGCGCGGCGGAAGCCACGGGGGCAGCCGGCGAAGGCGCGTCGAAAGCCGGCAGCAGCGGCGCCGGCGCGGACGCCGCGGCCTCGGCGGCGGCCGTGAAGCCGCCCATCAGGTCCAGGTGCAGTTCGTCGCCGTCGTTCAGTGCCACCGCGCGGTGCAGCAGGTTCTCGAGCTCGCGCACGTTGCCGTCCAGCGGATGCAGCGACAGCCGGCGCAGCAGGTCGTGCGACAGGTGCGGCACCGGCAAGCCGCCGTCCTGCGCGATGCGCGAGAGCAGCGCGGCGCACAGCGCGGGCAGGTCTTCGCGGCGCTCGCGCAGCGCGGGCACCGCGATCTCGATCACGTTGAGGCGGTAGAACAGGTCTTGCCGGAACCGCCCGGCCTGCACCTCGGCGTGCAGGTCCTTGTGGGTGGCGCTCACGATGCGCACGTCGACCGCGTCTTCCTGCGTCGAGCCGATCGAGCGCACGCTGCGCTCCTGGATCGCGCGCAGCAGCTTCGATTGCATGGCCAGCGGCAGGTCGCCGATTTCGTCGAGAAACAGCGTGCCGCCGCGCGCGGCCTGGAAGTAGCCGTCGCGGTCCTGCGACGAGCCGGTGTACGAGCCCTTGCGCGCGCCGAAGAATTCGGCCTCCAGCAGGTTCTCCGGAATGGCGCCGCAGTTCACCGCCACGAACGGGCCTTCGCTGCGCTGGCTGCAGGCATGCACCGCGCGCGCCACCAGTTCCTTGCCGGTGCCCGACTCGCCGCGCACCAGCACCGGCGCCATGCCTCGTGCCACTTTCGCGATGCGCGACTTGACGAGGCGCATGGGTTCCGAATCGCCCACGAGGCGCTCGAGCGCGGCGATGCCGGTGCCCGAGGCCATCACCGGCGCATCGAGGGTGCCGGCGGGCGCCGCCTGCGCGGCGCGGGCAGGCGGCTGCATCGCCTGGCGCGCCTGCACGGCGGACGCGACGACGGCGCGGAACTGCTTCAGGTCGACCGGCTTGGTGAGGTAGTCGAAGGCGCCTGCCTTCAGCGCTTCGACCGCGTTCTCGGCCGAGCCGTAGGCCGTCATGACCACGCAGCGCTCGCTGCGCTGGTCTTTCTGGATGCGGTGGATGATCTCCATGCCCTGGCCGTCGGGCAGCCGCATGTCTGTGATCACCGCGTCGAAGCGCCCGGCCTCCAGGTACTGCCACGCCTCCGACACGCTGCCCGCCGCCTCGACACGGTAGCCCTCGCGCAGCAGGGTCAGCTCGTACAGCGTGCGCAGGTCGGGTTCGTCGTCGATGACCAGGATCTGCGCCGGCCGCGGGGTGGAAGGGGGGGAAATGCTCACGGCGCTATTGTGTCAGCCGGTTTTCGCTCGCGGCGAAGCTGACGAAGAATTCGTTGCCCTCGGGCCCGCCCGGCACCAGTGCGCGCCGCTCGTAGCCGATGGTGGCGCCGTGCCGGCGGCACAGCTCGCGGCACAGGAACAGGCCGAGCCCGCTCGAACGGCTCTCGGAAGAAAAGAACGGCTCGAACAGGTGCCGCTGCACCGCGGGCTCCAGCGGCGCGCCGTCGCTCCACACCATCAGGCTGGGGCGTGCGGTGGTGCCGCGCTGCAGGCTGGTCAGCACCTGGATCGAGCCTTCGCGCTTGCCGGCATAGCGTGCCGCGTTGTCCAGCAGGTTGACGATCAGGCGGCGCAGGTGCTCGGCATCGAAGCGCACGTCGCTGCCCGGCGCATCGAGCGAAACCTGCACGCCCTGGCGCTGCGTCTGGCGCACCCATTCCTCGGCCAGCACCTGCACCGCGGGGTCGAGCACCACCTGCTCGCCGAGCGACAGCACGCGCTGCTGGCGGGCGCGCGACACGTCGAGCACGTCGTCCACGATGCGTGCCAGGCGCTGCGCGTTGTGCTGCACCATGCTCGTGAGCTTGCGGTGCGCGGGGTCGGTCAGGTCTTCGTTAAGCAGTGCGCTGGCCTGCGTGATGGCGGCCAGCGGGTTGCGGATTTCATGCGCCACCGCGGCCGACATGCGGCCCATGGCCGCGAGTTTCTCGGTGCGGATGCGCGCCTCGAGTTCGCGCAGGTCCTGCAGGAACATCACGCACAGGCTGTCGGCGCGCTGCTCGCTGGTGGGCGTGAGCCGCGTGCGCACGCGCACCTCGCGCGCCGCGCCGCGCGCCTGCGCCACCGGAATTTCCTCGGTCTGCGGCGCCCGGCGCGCGAAGGTCTGGCGCGCCAGCGCGGCCAGCGCGTGCCAGGCGGGTTGCGCATGCAGCGGGAACGGCAGCGTCAGCTTCGCCAGCCCCTGGCCCAGGATGGCGTCGGCCGCCGGGTTGGCCGCGTGCACCAGGCCTTCGGCGTCGATCACCAGTACGCCTTCGCTCAGCGTCTCGATCACCAGGACGTTGACCTGCGCCTGCATCTGCGCGCTGCTGCGGTTGCGCTGGGCCACCGTTTCTTCGCGCGCCAGCCGGCGGGCCAGTTCGTGCGCGAGCAGCGCCACCACGAACAGGCCGGTGCCGGTGAGCGCGGCCTGCACGAAGCGGCCCGAGGAGTCGACCGGTTGCTGCAGCCAGTGCCAGCCCGCGTCGGCCAGCAACAGCAAGGTGACGCCGGCCGTGGTGCCCAGGCTCACGATCATGGTGCCGAGCACCGCGCTCATGAGCACCGGCAGCGCGAACAGCGGCGTGTAGTTGACGTTGCCGCCCTGCAGCACCTGCAAGGCGGTGAAGGCGCCCAGGTCGATGCCGATGGCCAGCAGCCAAAGCGCGGTGAAGCCGCGGATCGGCGGCTGGAAGCGCGTGTAGCGCATGCCCAGCCAGCTGGCGACCACGTACAGCGCGGAGATGGCCATGGCCGCCGGCTGCATCGGCTGTCCGAGCACGAAGGCCACGCCCTGCAGCACCACCAGCACCAGCGCGACGAAACAGCGCGCGCCCATGAAGCCGCGCCACAGGCGGGTCAGCGCGCTGCTTTCGCCGGGGCCGAGGTCGAGCAGGTCCCAGTCGGTGACGGGGTCGCCGCGCGACGGCAGGGGCGCGTTCATCGCACCGCGGCGGCTTCGCGGTGCGCGGTACTGCAATAGACCGTGCCGCCCGGGCCGCCGATGGCGTCGGTCGCCGGCAGGTGCAGCCCGCAGTGGGCGCAGCGCACCATGGCCTGCGGCGCCGCGACCTGCGTGGGCGCGCGTTGCTGTGCCTTGGCCGCGCGTTCGCGCATCGCGTCGCGCATTTCTTCGCGCCGGTTCTTGCGCCAGAGCCAGATCGCGATCCACAGGACGGCGAGAACGAGGAGGTATTTCATACGGGAGGACGCGCCAGCACCACTTCGAGCACGAAGCGCGAGCCCACATAGGCCAGCAGCAGCAGGGCCGAGCCGGCGTACAGCACGCGGCGCGCGGTGCGGCCGCGCCAGCCGAAGCGGGCCCGGCCGATCAGCAGGATCGCGAAGGTGATCCAGGCGAGCACCGAGAAGGTGGTCTTGTGGTCCCATTTCCACGCGCGGCCGGCGGCGCCGTAGAGCTGCTCGCTGAACAGCAGGCCGGCGAGCAGCGTGGCCGACAGCAGCACGAAGCCGGCGGTGACGAAGCGGAAGGTGAGGCGTTCGAGCGTGAGCAACGGCACGCCGCCCTGCGGCTCGGCGGTGGCCAGGCGGATCTGCTTTTCGGCGCGGGTGATCAGCCAGGCGTGCACGACGGCCGCGCCGAACAGGCCGTAAGAGGCAATGCCCAGCGCCAGGTGCAGCGGCAGCCACGGCGAGGCCATGACGTGCAGCGGCGTGCCGGGAAACAGGATGGCCAGCAGCACAGCCGCCGCGCCCAGCCAGGCGAGCGCGCGGCGCACCTTCAGCTGGGGATACATGCGGCTTTCAATGGCATACACGGTGAGCACCAGCCACGCGGTGACCGACAGGGCGGGCGCGAAACCGAAGCGCGGCTCGCTGCCGATGAGGCCGTGAGCCAGCACGGCGGCGTGCAACAACCATGCAATGCCCAAGGCCCACTGTGTCGATTGGCGACTCAGTTTTGCGCCTGCAGCGGCGGCAAAACCATAGGCAACCGCGGTGGCGATGCCCAGCGCCACGCCGAGTGGAGAGGGGATCGCTAAAATCATCGGTCGGAGTGTAATGGCTCGCCCCCAGGCTTCGCGCACTTCGTGTCGCTATGCCAATCCCCTGCGGGGGGCAACACCTGCGGCCCGGCAAAGCCGGTTCCGCGGTGTTTCGCGAAAAAGGCAGTGCCTGCTGTTGGCTCCAGGTTCCACGACTTCCATCGGTTCGCTCCAGCGGACAACAAGGTATTTCCTCCATGGCCACCGCCCTCACAGAAAAGTTCTCCCGCCTCGTCAAGACGATGAGCGGCCAGGCCCGCATCACCGAAAGCAACGTGCAGGACATGCTGCGCGAAGTGCGCATGGCGCTGCTGGAAGCCGACGTGGCGCTGCCCGTGGTGCGCGACTTCGTCGCCCGCGTGAAGGAAAAGTCGCTCGGCCAGGAAGTGCTGGGCTCGCTCAAGCCGGGCCAGGCGCTGGTGGGCATCGTCAACCGCGAACTCGCCGCCACCATGGGCGAGGGCATCTCGGACATCAACCTCGCGGCCCAGCCGCCGGCGGTGATCCTCATGGCCGGCCTGCAAGGCGCCGGCAAGACCACCACCACGGCCAAGCTGGCCAAGCACCTGATCGAGAAGCGCAAGAAGAAGGTGCTCACGGTGTCGGGCGACGTGTACCGGCCGGCGGCCATCGAGCAGCTCAAGACCGTCACGAAGCAGGCCGGCGCCGAATGGTTCCCGAGCACCCCCGACCAGAAGCCGCTGGACATCGCGCGCGCCGCGCTCGACCATGCCAAGCGCCACTACTTCGACGTGCTGCTGGTCGACACGGCCGGCCGACTGGCCATCGACGAAGTGCTGATGACCGAGATCAAGCAGCTGCACGCGGCGCTCGACCCGGTCGAAACCCTGTTCGTGGTCGACGCCATGCAGGGCCAGGACGCGATCAACACGGCCCGCGCCTTCAAGGACGCGCTGCCGCTCACCGGCATCATCCTGACCAAGACCGACGGCGACTCGCGCGGCGGTGCGGCGCTGTCGGTGCGCCAGGTCACGGGCGTGCCCATCAAGTTCGCCGGCACCAGCGAGAAGATCGACGGCCTCGAAGTGTTCGACGCCGAGCGCCATGCGGGCCGCATCCTGGGCATGGGCGACATCGTCGCGCTGGTCGAGCAGGTCACCGCCGGCGTCGACGTGGTGGCGGCGCAGAAGCTCGCGGCCAAGGTCAAGAGCGGCGCGGGCTTCGACCTGAACGACTTCCTCGGCCAGTTGCAGCAGATGAAGCAGATGGGCGGCCTGTCGAGCCTGATGGACAAGCTGCCCGCGCAGATGGCCGCCAAGGCGACCGAGGTCGACATGAACCGCGCCGAGCGCGACATCCGCCGCAAGGAAGGGATCATCCAGAGCATGACGCCGCTGGAGCGCCGCAAGCCCGAGCTGCTCAAGGCCACGCGCAAGCGCCGCATCGCGGCCGGCGCGGGCGTGCAGGTTCAGGAAGTGAACCGCCTGCTCAACGAGTTCGAGCAGATGCAGGGAATGATGAAGAAGATGAAGGGCGGCGGCCTCATGAAGATGATGAAGAAGATGGGCGGCATGAAGGGCATGGGCGGCATGGGCGGCCCCGGCGGTCCCAAGCTGCCGTTCTAGGCGAACGCTGCGTCACTGCATATATATAAGAGGGCCCGCCGGTTCGCACCGGCGGGCCCTCCTGCCTTCAGGCCTGCACCGGGTCTGGACTAGGTCTGGACTTCGTAGACCGTCTCGTGCGCCTCGACGGGCGCCGGCAGCTCCCAGCGGTGCAGCATCCGCTCGATGCCCGCGTTCGACAGCGTGGTGTCGCGCTCGCGGTTGCGGCGCATCAGCTCGGCATGCGGCGCCTCCAGGTACACCAGCTCGGTCTGCGCGTGGTAGTTCCACAGCAGGTCGAGTGTCTTGGTGCGCATCTGCTGGCTCAGGTGCGTGGCGTTCCACACGAAGCGCTCCTGCCTTCGCAGCAGCGCCTTGGCCTGGTCGACGGCATGGTGTGCCGCCATGCCGTCGTTCTCGCCGTGCTTCAGCCCCAGCTCGGCGCGCGCATCGTCGAACGACACCACCGGCCAACCCTTGCGGTGCTGCGCCACCCAATGGTTCTTGCCGCTCGCGGGCAGGCCGCACATCACCGTCACCTGCGAGCCCGCGGTCTGGAACAGCGGGTAGTCGGGGCTGGTGTCGGCGCCGCGAAAGTAGGCCAGGCGCGTGTGCGCATCGGCCATTCGTCGCGGGCCTTCCCAGCAGCCTTCTTCCTGCGCGAGTTCCTCGAACAGCGCGATGTCGGCCATGCTGTCCGCGCGCTTCTCGAAGTGGCGCCCGCGCATGTCGCAGCGCGCCACGCAGCACAGGTCAGGCAGGCTCAGCTCCCACGAGAGCTTGTGCGCCAGCCACTCGGGCCGCACGCCCTTGCGCGAAGCGAAGGCGTGGAACGGCAGCTGGTGCACCGCGATGATCCGGCACACGGCTTCGCGCAGCGCGAACGGCACGCGCGCCTTCCACATCAGCACGCGCACGTCGACCGCACCGCGGCGCGAATGGCCGGGTTGGCCGATGCGGCCGCTGGCCTCGTCGATCACCGTGGTGTCGGGCTTGGCGATGTCGTGCAGCAGGCAGGCCATGAACAGCACGAAGCGGCCGTCGGCATCGGCGCGCTGGTAGTGCGCGTCCTGCATCAGCGCGTCGAGCACCATGCGCGTGTGGATGCCGACGTTGCCTTCGGCGTGGTAGTACGGGTCTTGCGGCGTCTCCTCGAGGCGCAGCAGGGCCGGCAGCAGGTCGCAGCATTGCGGCCAGTCGGTGCCCTTTCCGGGCGCGGGCACCAGCGCTTTCAGATCGGCGAAGTTCATCGCGACCTCCTTGAAGTTGTTGTTGTCAGCTCGGCCGGGTCTCGCAGCGTGCGCAGCCCCAGGTCTTGCCATGTCGTCGTCGGCGTCGGTGCGTAGAGGTCCACGCCCGGCGCCAGCTGGTTGGGCAGCACCGGCCGCCGGCTGTGGTGCGAGCCCGAGTCGAGGATGGTCTGGACAAAATCCGGCCGCACCCACTTGTAGCGGCCCGTCACCTGGCCGTCCGATTCGGTCTTGAGGTACAGGCCCTCGGCCAGGTCGGACGGATCGGTCTGCTGGCGCACGAGGTCGAGCGGCTGGCCTTCGTGCGCCACGGCCTGTTCGAACGCCGCCTTCCAGTCGGCACTGCGCGCGAGCGACGGCTGCACGAGCGAGCGCAAGGCCTTCGCCTGTCGCGGCATCTCGCCGTCGTAGAGCACCGGCACGGAGAGCACCGGGCCGCCGTCGAGCAACGCATGCCGCGCCGGCGTCGACAGAAAGCACTGCGCCCGCCGGTCGTAGAGATCGAACTCCAGGAAGAACGCAGGCAGCCGGTCGTACCAGCAGCTGTGCTTGGCAAAGCACCACTCGCCGTACATCACGTAGCGGTCTTCGAGCCGCGCCAGCAGCGCTCCTTCATGGGCTGCGGCCCAATGCTTGAAGAGATTGAACTGCCGCTCGCCGGCGCCGCCCGCGAGGTAGTGTCCGCGCGACTGCAGCAGCAGTTCGCCCGCCGAGGTGAAGGACACGGCGGCATTGGCGCCGTCGAGCTTTTCCTCGATGACCACCTGCATGCCGTGCAGCGCGGCGAGCGGCGTCTGGCCGTCGTCGGTGTCGCCCGCCTGCAGGCGCGAGCCTTCCAGGTGCGCAGTACGCGGGTACTTGAGCAGCGGAATCGATGAGAGAGAAGAGAGAGTGAACACGTGGGTTCTCCAGATGCGAATCAGGAAAGACCGACAACGTGCGGGAGCGAAGCTGAGAGATCGGGAGCGACTTCTTCGGCCTGTGTCCCCCGTGTGGGGGCGGCCGTGTCTGGTCAGTGGGTACGCAGCTTGGCGCCCGACATGACCAGCAATGAAGCGGTGTTGTCGGCGTCAGAGAGTGATGACGGCGAATCGGGGCACTTGGCGCTCCAGGGGATCGAACGATCCGTGGGTTGAAAGAAAAAGAGTGGGCGATTCTAGCCACGCACCATGAAAAAAGCCGACCCTGAGGTCGGCTTTCTGGAGGGCTGTGTCTTCAGCGCATCAGGCGGTGGCCAGTGCGGCCGGGCGGGCCAGGCGCACGGCGTGCATCCAGGCGCGGCGCAGAACGGCCGGCGAACGCGATTCCTCGGGAATCAGCAGGAAGCCACGGTCGCGCAGCGTGGTGCCCAGCGCGATCTGGCTGGTCAGCACGGTCAGCGGGATCGCCAGCAGCAGCGGCAGGCCCACGGGCATCAGCCAGATCAGCGCGCTCGGGTCGATCATGGCGACGCCGACGGCCAGCATGGCGATCACCAGGGTCATGGGCGCCAGTTGCGCGGCAGCGATCTTCCACGGCACGGCATTGGCTTCACGCGGGGGCGACTTCCAGTCGAGCTTGATGCCGGTGAGGGCGACGACCACGAACAGCGAGTGGGCCAGCATGCGGACCGGGGCTTGCACGATGGCCAGGCCGCTTTCGAGCACCGAGCTCTTCACCAGGCCCCACACACCGCCGTACTGGCGTTGCTCGCCGCGCATCAGCACGGCGGCGATGCCCAGCACGCGCGGCAGGAACAGCAGGCACAGGGTCCAGATCCAGAGGCCGGCCAGCTCGGCGGGCAGCACGCTCCAGCTCGACACCAGGCTCGAGCCGCTCAGCCACAAGGCCGTGCCCAGCGTCAGGAACGCGAGCCACAGCGGCGCCGAGGCGTAGGCCATGGTGCCGGTCACGAACATGGCGCGGTGCACCGGGTGAATGCCGGGCTCGGCCATCAGGCGGGCGTTCTGCAGGTTGCCCTGGCACCAGCGGCGGTCGCGTTGCAGCTCGGCCAGCAGGTCGGGCGGTTGCTGCTCGTAGCTGCCGACCAGGTCGGACACCAGCCACACGTTGTAGCCGGCGCGGCGCATCAGCGCGGCTTCGACGAAGTCGTGCGACATGATGCCGCCCGACATGCCGCCGGTGCCCTTGATGGGGGCCAGCGCGCAATGCTTCATGAAGGGTTCGACGCGGATGATCGCGTTGTGGCCCCAGTAGTGCGATTCGCCCAGTTGCCAGAACTGCATGCCCAGCGTGAACAGGCGGCCCGTCACGCGGGAAGCGAATTGTTGTGCGCGGGCATGCAGCGTGACGTGGCCGATGGCCTGCGTCGCGGTCTGGATGATGCCGGCGGTGGGATTGGCTTCCATCAGCTTGACCATCGAGGTCAGGCAGTCGCCGCTCATCACCGAGTCGGCATCGAGCACGACCATGTAGCGGTAGTCCTTGCCCCAGCGGCGGCAGAAGTCGGCCACGTTGCCGGCCTTGCGGTGCGTGCGGCGGGTGCGCAGGCGGTAGTACACCTCGACCTGCGGCTGGTTCGGGCTCTCGGCCAGGGCGGCGCGAAGGTCTTCCCAGGCGGCGCGCTCGGCGGCGGCGGTTTCGGGCGTGTAGCTGTCGGACAGCACGAACACGTCGAACTGCCTGGCGTGGCCGGTGGCCGCGACCGATTCGCAGGTGGCGCGCAGGCCGGCGAACACGGTGGACACGTCCTCGTTGCAGATCGGCATGATGATCGCGGTGCGCGCTTCGGGGTTCATCGGGTGGTTGGCCACCTGCTTCACCGACAGCGCGTGCTTGTCGCCGCGCACCGAGACGTAGAAGCCCATGAGGGCCGTCACGAAACCGGTCACGACCCAGCCCGAGAGCAGGCCGTACAGGCCGATCTGGCCGTATTCGAGCCAGACGTTGTCGTAGTCGGGTTGCACGCTGGCGAACAGCGACGACGCGATCACGGTGCTCAGCAGGGTGAGCATCATGAAGGCGAAGCGGCGCTGCGCGGCGGCGCGCTGCCAGGGTTGCTTGACCTGCTGGACCGATTCAGCGCTGGCGGTTTCGCCCGAGCGGCCGGCGCCGAGCTTCACCAGGGCGGCCGTGCCCAGGCTGTTCCAGAAACCGCGCCAGGGGCGGGGCGTCATGGAACCGCGGTTGACCGGCGGTGCGGTCTCGGCGTTGGGATGGCGCTCTTCACGCACCGCACTGCGGTTCGAGAAGTCGGCATCGGCCAGAACATTCAGTTGCGAGAAGTCGTTTGGCTTCATGGGATTTACCAACGTTGCTTGTCGAGGGAAGGGGTGTCGCCAATGGCAGGAAAGCGCTTGATCACGCAATCCGGCTCGGCGCCGCCTGCGCTTGCGAGCGCGGCCAGCGAATGACCCGCGGCACGGGGCCGCGAGAGGGAAAACTGCTTTTGACGCAGGCCGTCGCGCTGCTGGCGCAGTGCGAAAGATGGGCTGGTAAGTGCTGTCATGCCAGTACAGGGGCAAACCCTGTGCCAGGCTGGAAAAACGCTTTCAGATCAATGACTTGCGTCGATCCGGAGTGGTTTTTCAGGGGTGGAGGCCGCCGGAAGGCCTCCAAACCCCTCTTTTTGTCGCCGAATCCCGACAAGCCCGGGGGGCTGGCGGTGAATGGCTATATGAATCAACGACTTAGGTGCGTCGCTACTCGGCGACAGGGTCGCTGCCGTTAGCGACAGGGTCGGCCTTGAAGTGGCCCGGCGTGAGCTCGTGCTTCTGCAACAGGCGGTAGAACTCGGTGCGATTGCGGTCGGCCAGGCGGGCCGCGTCGGCCACGTTGCCGTCGGTCAGCTTGAGCAGGCCGACCAGGTAGTCGCGCTCGAAACGCTGCTTGGCGTCGGCATAGGTCTGGACCTCGACGCTGGGCACGCGCAGCGCGCGCTGCACCAGCGCCAGCGGGATCAGCGGCGAACTCGACAGCGCGCACACCTGTTCCACCACGTTGAACAGCTGTCGCACGTTGCCCGGCCAGGCGGCCGTGGTCAGCGCCTTCAGCGCCTCGGGCGCAAAGCCAGACAGGCGCTTGCCGTACTTGGTCGACAGGCGCTGCAGGAAGTGGTTGGCCAGCAGGGGAATGTCTTCGCGCCGCGCCGACAGCGGCGGCAGCGTGAGCGTCACCACGTTCAGGCGGTAGTACAGGTCTTCGCGGAACTGGCCGGCCTCCATGGCCGCGTCCAGGTCGCGGTGGGTGGCCGAGACGATGCGCACGTCCACCTCGATCGACTGGCTCGCGCCCAGCGGGCGCACCGCGCGCTCCTGCAGCACGCGCAGCAGCTTGACCTGCAGGGCGGGCGGCATGTCCCCGATTTCGTCGAGCAGCAGCGTGCCGCCGTCGGCCTGCTGGAACAGGCCCTTGTGGTTGGCGTGGGCGTCGGTGAAGGCGCCCTTCATGTGGCCGAACAGCTCCGACTCGAGCAGCGCCTCGGGAATGGCGCCGCAGTTGACGGCCACGAAAGGCTTGTCGGCGCGCGCGCTGGCCTTGTGGATGGCGCGCGCCAGCAGTTCCTTGCCGGCGCCGGAGTCGCCGCGCAGCAGCACGGACGCGTCCGACTTGGCGACCATGCGCGCCTCGGCCAGCAACTCGGCCATGCGGTTGCTGCGGCTCACGATCTCGGAGCGCCAGCTTTCGTCGCCGGCCTTGCTCGGGGTGGTGGCGGGTGCGCCGAGCGCCAGCGCCTGCGCGATCTTGTCGAGCAGCTCGCGGCCGTCGTAGGGCTTGGTCAGGTAGGTGAACACCCCGCGCGCGGTGGCTTCGACCGCGTCGGGAATGGTGCCGTGCGCGGTGAGCAGGATCACCGGCAGCGAGGGGTGGCGCTTGCGGATCTCGTCGAACAGCTGCAGGCCGTCGCGTCCGGGCAGCCGCACGTCGCTCAGCACGAGCTGCGGATGCTCGATCTCGAGCTGCGTGAGCGCGGTTTCGGCCGAGGTCACGGCCGTCACCTGGTAGCCCGCCGAGCTCAGCCGCATCGACAGCAGGCGGAGCATGTCCGGGTCGTCGTCGACCACGAGAAGGCGGGCACCGGTGTTGCTCATGGGCTTTGTCTTGTTCCGTTGGGTGACGCGGACGGCGCCGTGGGCGCCGTGTTGGGCCGCGCAAAGCTGCGCTCGATGGCGCGCAGGGCTTCGATGCGGTCGTTCAGCTGGTCGATGCGGCGCTGGCTGTCGCGCAGCTGCTGCACCTGCTTGTCGCGGTCGTCTTCCACCCGGCGCTGTTCCACGTAGCGCGCGGCCAGCGCACGGGCGAGCGGCTGCAGCGGTTGCGCCTCGGGCGACGGGTTGGCGATGACGCGCTGCATCAGCCCCAGCGCGCGTGCCAGGTCGGCCGGCACGCGGGTCTGCGAGAGCAGCAGCGCCAGCTGCATCTGGTTGGTGGGCGAATCGCCGGGGTCGCCGATGCGCGAGATTTCCGCGCCCAGGTCGGCGCCGTTGAGCGAGCGCATCTTGTCGGCATACGACAGCATGGCGGCCACCGGCCCCTGCGTGATGAGCGTGAAGAGCGACGCGGGCTGCGTTGCCGGCGCACGGGGCTCGGCCTCGACCGGCATCACGCGCGGCATCACCGGCGGCGGCGGCGGCAGCGCGTCGGCCTCCGCGGGCGGCTTGGGCGGGCTGGCGCAGGCGGCCAGCAGCAGGACGAAAGGCACGGTCATCGCCCCGGCAAAGGAGGAACGGCGGACGAACGGGAAAAACATGGGTCGAAGAAGGGACGCGATGCGGTGAGGCGGTGTTGCGATAGGGGAGAGGGGGAGCGGCGTTGTCAGGCCGTGCGCGGCAGTTCGATGCGAAAACGTGCACCGGGTCCGTCAGGCTGCAGGGTGATGCGGCCCCCGTGGGCTGCAATGTACTCCTGCACGATGGAAAGTCCGATGCCGGTGCCTTTCACCGTGTGCTCGGGCTGGCGTTCGCCGCGGAAGAAGGGTTCGAAGATCCGGTCGCGGTCGCCTTCGGCGATGCCCGGCCCCGCGTCGTTCACGTCAATGTAGACCGCTTCCGGCGTCCCCGACACCGCCAGGGTGATGACACCGCCGGTTACCGAAAAGCGGATCGCGTTGCTCAACAGGTTGGCGATGGCCGTGCCGAGCTTGGTGCGGTCCACAGTGAGGGCGATGGGCTGGCCCTCGGCGCGCACACGCAGGCCGTGCGACTGCCACTGGAGGCGCTGGGCTTCGATCTGCTCTTCGATCAGCGGCAGCAGCTCGGTGCGCTCGCGGCGCAGCTCGCGCGCCTCGAAGGCGGCGGCGTTGAAGCGCAGCAGCGCCTCGATCTGCCCCTGCAGCGAGATGGTGTTCTGCTGCAGGATGTGCGCGACTTCGAGCTGCGCCGCATTCAGCGGGCCGGTCACGCCGTCTTCCAGCAGCGACACGCCTTCGCGCAGCGCGGCCAGCGGTGTCTTCAGCTCGTGCGACACGTGGCGCAGGAAGCGCGCCTTGTCCGCGTCCAGCTCGGTCAGGCGAAGCCGCAGCCACTCGAGCTGCTGCGACACGCGCCGCACGTCGGCCGGGCCGCGGATGTCGATGGGCTCGTCGAGCCGGTTCTGCCCGAGGCCGACGATGGCGTGCTCCAGCCGCTTGAACGGCCGCGCCAGCCAGATACCGAAAGCCAGCGCCAGCGACACGGCCAGCACGCTCGCGGCCACCACTTCGCGCATCAGCCGGCGCCGCGCGTTCTCGATGCGCTTGGCCAGCGCGTCGTTCTGCGTTTCGATCAGGAACTGCGCCTGCTGCGCCAGGTTGGTGTTGAGCGCGTCGAGTTCGCGGAACTGCATGGCCATGGTGCTTTCGCGGGCCAGGGCACTGTCGCCGCTGCCGCTCATCAGGCCTTCGATCACGCCGAGCTGGGTGCGCCACATCTCGATGCCGGTGGGCGCCAGGCCGTTGTTCTCCAGGCGTTCGAGCACCTGGTGGGCTTCGCGCGCGGCGTCGTCGAAGCGCCGGCGCAGCACCGCGTCGTTGAGCACCAGCGACTGGCGCCCGGCGCGCTCCATGGCGGCGCTGCGTTCGGCCAGCGACTGGGCCGCGCCCGACAGGCGCAGCGCGCGCGCCGCGGCGTCGCGGCTTTGCGTCATCAGCACGTCGTACTGAAGCACCGAGCGCAACGCCACGCCGACCAGCAGCGCGGTGATCAGCAGGAACGCAAACAGCAGCAGCTGCTGGAACGAGCCCCGGATGGAGGGTCGCTTCGCCATCAGTGGGCCAGCGCCGTGGCGGCGGCCATGGTCGGTTCGCCCGACTCGCGCGTGGGCACTTCGCCGCGCAGCGTGTACGACAGCGAGCGGGTGATGCGCAGGTCGGTCATCTGGCCGACCAGGCGCGCGTCGCCTTCGAAGTTGACGACCCGGTTGCAGGCCGTGCGGCCCATGAGCTCGTTCGCGTCCTTGCGCGAGGCTCCTTCCACCAGCACGCGCTGGGTGCTGCCCACCAGCGCCTGGCCGAAGCGCTTGACGTTGGTGTCGATGGCCGCCTGCAGCGTGTGCAGGCGCGCGAGCTTCACCTCGTGCGGCGTGTCGTCGTGCAGCGCGGCGGCCGGCGTGCCGGGGCGCGGGCTGAAGATGAAGCTGAAGCTGTTGTCGAACTGGCAGTCGTCGATCAGCTTCATCATCTTCGCGAAATCTTCGTCGGTCTCGCCGGGGAAGCCGACGATGAAGTCGCTGGAGAGGGCCAGCTCGGGGCGGATGGCGCGCAGCTTGCGCACCGTGCTCTTGTATTCCATGGCGGTGTAGCCGCGCTTCATGGCCATCAGGATGCGGTCGCTGCCGTGCTGCACCGGCAGGTGCAGGTGGCTCACGAGCTGCGGCACCTTGGCGTAGGCCTCGATGAGCCGCGGCGTGAACTCGTTCGGATGGCTGGTGGTGTAGCGGATGCGCTCTATGCCGGGGATCTCGGCCACGTATTCGATGAGCAGCGCGAAGTCGGCGATCTCGGCGGTGTCGCCCATCTTGCCGCGATAGGCGTTCACGTTCTGGCCCAGCAGCGTGATCTCGCGCACGCCCTGGTCGGCCAGGCCGGCAATTTCGACCAGCACGTCGTCCAGCGGGCGGTTCACTTCCTCGCCGCGGGTGTAGGGCACCACGCAGTAGCTGCAGTACTTGGAGCAGCCTTCCATGATCGACACGAAAGCCGTCGAGCCCTCGACGCGCGCGGGCGGCAGGTGGTCGAACTTCTCGATCTCGGGGAAGCTGATGTCCACCTGCGGGCGGTTCAGGCGCACGCTGTCGTTGAGCATCTCGGGCAGGCGGTGCAGCGTCTGCGGGCCGAACACGATGTCCACATACGGCGCGCGCGCGATGATGGCCTGGCCCTCCTGGCTGGCCACGCAGCCGCCCACGCCGATCTTCACGCCCTTGGCCTTCAGGTGTTTCACGCGGCCGAGGTCGGAGAACACCTTTTCCTGCGCCTTCTCGCGCACCGAGCAGGTGTTGAACAGGATGAGGTCGGCCTCGTCCACGTTCTGCGTGGGCTCGTAGCCCTGCGCGGCGTGCAGCACGTCGGCCATCTTGTCCGAGTCGTACTCGTTCATCTGGCAGCCGAAGGTCTTGATGAATACTTTTTTCATGGGGAGCTCTCTGTCTGCCCTCCGAGGGTGGAGGGCACTTTCAGGCGCTGGCGCACGGGGCGCGCCGCGCAGTTATTGCGTGTTGACGGTGTCGTTCGAGGTGAACGGCCAGATGTTCAGGAACGGCTTGCTCATGGCCTCGCGCGGGGCCGAGGCTTCGTCGGGCGTGAGGATCCACACCTCCTTCAGCAGCCCGGCGGCGTCGCGCGTGTAGTTGACGAGGTAGAGCTGGCCTACCAGCGCGCCGGTCATCTGCAGCAGGTTCTGCTGGTTGCGGATGCGCGCGCCCGGCGAGAGCCGGGCCGGGTTGCCGTCGAGCTGCACATCGTTGCCGTCGACCACCATGAACTTGCCGCGCAGGGCGCCGATGGGGAAGGTGCGTCCGCCGACCAGCGATTCGTTCTGGGTCTGCGGGCGGGGCACGTCGTCCTGGGCGCTGGCCGGCAGCGAGAACAGGCCGGCCACAGCGGCGGCTGCGGTGCAAAGCGCGAGGAAGGGAAGGGGGTTCGTGGGTGTCTTGCAGCGGTTCATGGGGTTTATCCAGAGGCTGTGGAGCGGGGATTTTAGCGAGGGGGGGGCGTCGCTGGGGTCCGTCCACGGCAGGTGTGCGCAGGGCGTCGGCCCGATTTGCTTTACATTTCTTTACAGGACTGGTCAACACTGCGCGTCGGCCACTGATTCAATAGCCGATGTCAGCTCAAAGTGCACAAAAACCCCATGAAAAAAAATGCTGCCGTTGCCCTCGTGGGCGTGTTGATCGTAGCTGCCGCGGGCGGCTGGTGGAGCCTGTCCGGCGGCAAGACCGATGGAAAAAGCGCCAAGGCGCCGGTCCCGGCGGGCGGCGGCGCGGCCGCGCTGGTGACGCTGGCCACGGCACAGAAGCTGGACGTGCCGGTCACCGTGCAGGTCAACGGCAGCGTGGTCTCCCTCAACAGTGTCGACCTGCGCCCGCAGGTGACGAACACGGTGAGCGCGGTGCACGTGAAGGAGGGCCAGTTCGTCAAGTCGGGCCAGTTGCTCTTCACGCTGGACGACCGCAATGACCAGGCCAACCTGGCGCGCGCACGGGCGCAGCAGCAAAAGGACGAGGCCACCATGGCCGACCTGGAGCGCCAGTACAAGCGCAGCCAGGACCTGGTGGCGCAGAACTTCATCGCCAAGAGCGCAGCCGACGCCACGCTCTCGCAGCTGGAGGCGCAGCGCGCCGCCGTGGCCGCCGACCGCGCCGCCGTGCAGAGCGCGCAGGTGGCGCTGGGCTATGCCACGCTGCGCGCGCCGATTGCCGGGCGCATCGGCGCCGTCAACATCTACCCGGGCACGCTGGTGCAGCCGACGCTTTCGCTGGTCACCATCACGCAGCTCGACCCCATTGCCGTGAGCTTCCCGGTGCCCGAAGGCAACCTGCAGGACCTGCTGGCCGCCGCGCGCACCCGCTCGAAGGTCGAGGCGCTTGTGAGCGGACGCAAGGCGCCGCTGAGCGGCACGCTCGACTTCGTCGACAACACCGTCGATCCGCAGATCGGCACGGTGCGCGCCAAGGCCGTGTTCGCCAATGCCGACCAGGGTCTGTGGCCGGGGCAGTTCGTCGGCACGCGCATCACGGTGCGCACGCTGGAGGGCGCCACGGTGGTGCCGGCCGCGGCGCTGATGATGCTGGCCGACGGCACCTCGCTCTACGTGGTGGACGCTGCCAGGACCGCCACGCGGCGCAAGGTGAAGACGCTGCACACCTTCGGCACCCAGGTCGCGGTGAGCGGCGTGGAGCCGGGCGAGCAGGTGGTGATCGAGGGCAACCAGAACGTGCGCCCGGGCGGCAAGGTGCGCGTGGATGCCAAGGCGCCGGCGGCTGCGCCGGATGCGCCGGCCGCACCGGCCACGCCGACGAACGGCACCAGCGGTGTCACGCCCGGCAGCGCAGCGTCTTCCGACGGCGCGGACGCCAAGCCGCCGAAGCAGGAACGCGCATGAGCCGCCGGGCCGCTCCCAAGGCGAATGCCGCAGCGCGCAGCGCGGAGGTTTCCCCATGAACATTTCCGAACTCTGCATCCGCCGTCCCGCGATGACGGTGCTGCTGTCGGCCGCCGTGGTGGTGATCGGCATCTTTGCGTACTTCAGCATCCCGGTCGCGGCGCTGCCCAGCTACAACACGCCGGTCATCAACGTCAACGCGCAGCTCCCCGGCGCCAGCCCGGACACCATGGCGAGCTCGGTCGCGCTGCCGCTCGAAAAGCAGTTCTCCACCATCCCCGGCCTGCAGACCATCAGCTCGGTGAACACGCAGGGCGTGACCTCGCTCACGCTCGAATTCGTGAGCAGCCGCGACATCGACGCCGCCGCCGTCGACGTGCAGGCCGCGCTCTTGCGCGCGCAGCGCCAGCTGCCGCAGGAGCTTACGCAGCTGCCCTCGTACCGCAAGGTCAACCCGGCCGACGCGCCGGTGCTGTTCATCGCGCTGATCTCGCCGTCGATGAACCCGGCCGAGCTCAACGACTACGCCGAGAACCTGATCTCGCCCACGCTCTCGACCATCGACGGCGTGGCGCAGGTGGGCGTGTACGGCCGAAAGGCCTTCGCGGTGCGCATCAAGGCCAACGCCGACCTGCTCAACGCGCGCAACATCACGCTCGACGAGCTCGCCAAGGCGGTGAACTCGGCCAACGCCAACACACCGGTCGGCGTGCTCGACGGCCCGCGCCAGACGCTCACCATCCAGGCCAACCGCCAGCTCGTGAAGGCGGCCGATTTCGCCAAGCTGATCGTCGGCCAGCGCAACGGTGCGCCGGTGCGGCTCGATGAAGTGGCCACCATCGAGGACAGCTTCGAGTCGGTCAAGACCGCCAGCAGCTTCAACGGGCAGGACTCCATTTCGCTGGCCGTGCAGCGCCAGCCCAATGCCAACACCGTGCAGGTGGTGGACGCGGTGCGCGCGCTCATTCCGCGCTTCAAGGCGGAGCTGCCGCAGTCGGTCGAGATCCAGATGGTGAACGACCGCTCGCTGTCCATCCGCGAGGCGGTGCACGACGTGCAGCTCACGCTGCTGGGCACCATCGCGCTGGTGGTGCTGGTGATCTTTCTCTTTCTGCACCGGCTGGTGGCCACGCTGATTCCGGCGGCCACCATTCCGATCTCGCTGATCGGTGCGGTGGCGCTGCTCTACGCCTTCGGCTACAGCCTGGACAACGTGTCGCTGCTGGGCATCACGCTGGCCGTGGGCCTGGTGGTGGACGACGCCATCGTGGTGCTCGAGAACATCATGCGCTACGTCGAGAAGGGCATGGAACCCTTCGCCGCGGCGCTGCGCGGGGCGCGTGAGGTGGGCTTCACCATCGTGTCGATCTCCATCTCGCTGGTGGCGGTGTTCATCCCGATCTTCTTCATGCCGGGCGTGATCGGCCTGCTGTTCCACGAGTTCGCGGTGGTGGTGGCGCTGGCGGTGCTGGTGTCGGCCGTGGTCTCGCTCACGCTGGTGCCGATGCTGGCGAGCCGGCTGCTCAAGCCCGTGCCACGGCCCGAGGGCGCGATGGACCATGAAGAGCAGCACCCCGAACCCGGCACCGCCATCGGCCGCGCCTTCGAGCGCGGCTACCGTGCGGTGCACGGCGGCTACATGCGCTCGCTCGACTGGACGCTGGGACACCGCACGCTGATGCTGGCGATGGCCGGGCTGACCTTCGTCATCACCGGCTGGCTGTTCGCCACCATTCCCAAGGGCTTCTTCCCCGAGGAAGACATCGGCCAGATCCAGATCACCACCGAGGCGGCCGAAGACATCTCGTTCGCGGCCATGAAGGCGCTGCAGGCGCGCGTGTCCGACGCGCTGCAGGCCGACCCTAGCGTGGACTACGTGAGCTCCTTCGTCGGCGTGGGCGGCCCGACCGCCACGCAGAACTCCGGGCGCCTGTTCGCGGTGCTCAAGCCGCGCAGCGAGCGCCCGCAGATGGCCAAGGTGCTCGAGTCGCTGCGCCAGCGCTTTCGCGAGATCCCGGGCGTTGCCGTCTACATGCAGCCGGTGCAGAACCTGCGCCTGGGCGGACGCCAGAGCAAGGCGCGCTTCCAGTACACGCTGCAGAGCGTGAACGCGGGCGAGATGGTGCCGTGGGCCACCAAGCTGATGGAGCGCATGCGCGCCGATCCCGCGTTCCGCGACGTGACCAGCGACTCGCAGAACCGCGGCCTGCAGGCCACGCTCGACATCGACCGCGACAAGGCCGGCGTGCTCGGCGTGGCGGTGGGCGACCTGCGCACCGCGCTCTACAACGCGTACGGCGACCGTCAGATCGGCAGCATCTACGCGGCCAGCAACACCTACCAGGTGATCCTGTCGGCCGCCGACAGCGACCGCCAGTTCGAGGACGACGTGTCGCGCCTGTCGGTGCGCAGCACCACCGGCCGGCTGGTGCCGCTGTCGGCCTTCTCCACCATCAACCGCACCGTGGGGCCGACGTCGGTCAACCACCAGGGGCAGCTGCAGGCGGTGACGGTGTCGTTCAACCTCGGGCCCGACGTGCCGCTGGGCAACGCGACCGCGAAGATCGACCAGTTCAAGGACGAGCTGAAGATGCCGCAGTCGATCATCACCACCTACGGCGGCGATGCCGCGGTGTTCCAGAGCTCGCAGTCGAGCCAGGCGGTGCTGCTGGTGCTGGCGGTGCTGGTCATCTATGTGCTGCTGGGCGTGCTGTACGAGAGCTACATCCATCCGCTGACCATTCTGGCCGGGCTGCCTTCGGCGGCGGTGGGCGCGCTGCTGTCGCTGAAGCTCTTCGGCTTCGACCTGACGCTGATCGCCACCATCGGCATCCTGCTGCTGATCGGCATCGTGAAGAAGAACGCGATCATGCTGATCGACTTCGCCCTCGACGCGCAGCGCACCGAGGGCATGAAGCCGGTGGACGCCATTCGCG
Organism: Variovorax sp. AC103; assembly: GCF_979254005.1. Lineage (NCBI taxonomy): Bacteria > Pseudomonadati > Pseudomonadota > Betaproteobacteria > Burkholderiales > Comamonadaceae > Variovorax > Variovorax sp. AC103. Next base: position 114,104 of record NZ_CEEDFC010000013.1, read on the forward strand.
AGGCCTGCCGGCTGCGCTTCCGGCCGATCCTGATGACCACGCTGGCCGCGCTGATGGGCGCGCTGCCGCTGGCCTTGGGCCTGGGCGCGGGCGCCGAGCTTCGGCAGCCGCTGGGCGTTGCGGTGGTGGGCGGGCTGATCTTCTCGCAGGTGATCACGCTGTACATCACGCCGGCGATCTACCTGGCGCTGGACCGCTACAGCGGCACGGGGCCGATGGTCGATCTGCCCGGGGAAGCGGATGCGAAGGCCGCCGGTGCCGGTACCGTGGGGCACGCGGCGGCCTCGCACACCTAGGGCGTCAGGGCGCGGGGTAGGGCGGGTGGCCGGTGACATTGCCGGACGGGCTGTAGTTGCACACGAGCACGGTGCCGGGGCCGATGTCCTTGCCTTTGTCGGTGATGTTCCCGCAGGTCTTCGCCGCGCAGCCGACCTCGGTGGTGGTGCTCCAGATGACCTGCGTGTAGTGGCCGCAGGCCTTGTTCTTTGCGCAGGTGCCGCCGGTCGCGCCGTAGGTGTAGTCGGCCTTCTCGCCCATCCACGCCTTGACCGCGTTGCCGGGGCTCGCGGTCGAGGCCGAGGTCATGTACAGGTTCTGGCCCTGTCCCTTCGGCATCGAATGGTCGAACTTGCATTGGTCAGCCCATGCCTGGGTGTCCGTCTGCAGATTGGCCGACCATTTCAGGCTGGCGAGGCCCTTGCCTTCCCCGGCGCGCGCCGCGTTGTGGGCATCGAGCGCTTCTTGCTGGAAGGCGTCCAGCGCGGGGGTGGATGCCTGTGGTTCCGCGGGCGCGGCGGGTGCCGTGGGCGCTGCGGGCGCCGAGGAGGCCTGCTGTGCAGGCACTGCCGCGGCGGGCGCGGTCGCTGAAAAGGCGGGCGAATCCGAATTGCCACCCCCGCAGGCCGCAAGCAGCAAGCCGGCGGCGAGGCACAGCAGGCCTTTCGCCAATGATTTGTTCACTGAATTTGTTTGCATGAGACTCCCATTGTTAATAACTATTGACTGGCTGGCCTCGATGAATTTCGGAGCCGCGCGATTATTGGGAGTCGCAGGCGAAGTCAATGGCTGGGAGCCGCTGCAGCAGGTGGCGTGGGCGTGAAGAATTTCACGGCAGCTGGCGATTTGGGACGGCGCGTTCGGGCGCCCTATGCACTGGACACGCTGCTGGCGCACCCCGTCGGCGTGCGCGCGCCCTGAACAGCGGCGTGTATACGCAACCCGCGAAAAAAACTCAGCTCGTGATCTCGTCGAGCGCGTCGCCCGCCGTCAGGTGAGCGGTATCGCTCCACCCCACGAGGCTGAACCCGCCGGAGGTCCACAGCATGCGGTTGATGGCCGCATTGCCCAGTTGCCAGGTGCGCGGCGCCTGCAGCGCCTGCCGGGTGGCGGCGCGGTAGAGCACGTCCATCACCCCGCCGTGCGCGACCAGCACCACCAGCTCGCCGGGATGGCGCGCCGCCAGTTCGGCCGCCACGCCCGTCACGCGGTCGCGAAACACCAGCAGGCTTTCGCCGCCCTCGGGTTCGAACTCCGGGTCGCGCTCGCGCCAGCGCCTCGCCTGCTCGGGCAGCGTGGCCTCGATTTCGGCAAAGCTCATGCCCTCGAAGGTGCCGAAGGCCCGCTCGCGCAGGCGCGGCTCGGGCTGCACGGCCAAGCCGTGGGGCTTGGCGATTTCCTCGGCGGTCTGCCAGGCACGCGACAGGTCGCTGGCATAGACGACGCCGACGGGCTCGTCCGCCAGCGCCCCGCCGGCGCGCCGCGCTTGCCAGACGCCGGTGGCGTTCAACCCGATGTCGAGCTGGCCCTGGATGCGGGTGTCGACGTTCCAGGCGGTTTCGCCGTGGCGAACGGCGATCAGGCGGGTGGGTTCTTCCATCCGCGGGATTCTAGAAGCGCTACTTTCCGGCCGTCGGCAGCTCGATGTTCACCCGGCGCTCGCCCTGCGGCGGATTGGGAAAGCCCTGCAGGGCGGCCTCGAACATCACCGGCAGGATCGCCGCGCTGACGTTGTACGGCCCGTCGTTGCGTGCGCGGGTCTCGTAGACCACGCGGTTGGAGCCCGCCTCGCGCAGCACGATGCTCACCTCGCGCTCGTACCAGGGATTGGCCGGCGGCGCGAACCCCGGGCCGCCGTACCAGCCGCCGCCATACCAGCGCCGGCCGTAGTAGCCGTAGCCGCCATACCCGCCACCCCACGGGCCGCTGTAGAGCCACGGATCGGCCCACGGCGACAGCCCGGCCGAGACGCGCGCGCCGATCTGCGCGGTGTACTGGGGCTTGGCGTCGTCGCGGCGCAGGCCGGCCTTGTCGAGCGCCGCGCCGGCCATGGCTTCGAGCGATGCCTGCCGGGCGCCGTCGGCCTGCTGCGAAGGCAGGCGATCGAAGCGGTAGGTGGCACCGGGCGCCACGGTGCCGGGCGAGGCGAAGCTCTTCACGTCGCTGTCGACCACCCAGGAGGTGGCGCAGCCGGTCAGGCTTGCTATCAGAAAGAGAGCGGATAACGCACGTTTCATGAGGGTCTCCGGGCTGAAAAGCCCCAAATTCCCCTGGGTTGCCCGGTCAGCCCTGGACGATGCGCAGGGCCGAGGGTGCCTGGGAGAGCAGATCGAAGGAGGGCGTGTCGAAGGCGGTGTCGCCGTTCTCGTCCGCCACGCCCGTCGCCTTGAGACCCTTGAAATCGTGCAGCGTTCCGTCGAGCAGGTGGGACGGCACCACGTTCTGCAGGGACGTGAACATGTTCTCCACGCGTCCGGGGTACTTCTTGTCCCATTCGCGCAGCATTTCGCCGACCTGCTTGCGCTGCAGGTTCTCCTGGCTGCCGCACAGCGTGCACGGAATGATCGGGAACTCGCGGTGCTGCGCCCAGCGCACGGTGTCTTTCTCGGCCACGTAGGCCAGCGGGCGGATCACGATGTGCTTGCCGTCGTCGCTCACCAGCTTGGGCGGCATGCTCTTCAACTTGCCGGCGAAGAACATGTTGAGGAAGAAGGTCTGCAGCATGTCGTCGCGGTGGTGGCCCAGTGCAACCTTGGTGGCGCCCAGCTCGTCGGCCACGCGGTACAGGATGCCGCGGCGCAGCCGGCTGCAAAGTCCGCAGGTGGTCTTGCCCTCGGGAATCACGCGCTTGACGATGCTGTAGGTGTCCTGGTTCTCGATGTGGAAGTCCACGCCCAGGTCGCTCAGGTACTTCGGCAGCACGTCTTCGGGAAAGCCGGGCTGCTTCTGGTCGAGGTTGACCGCCACGATGTCGAAGTGAATGGGCGCGCGCGCCTTCATCTTGAGCAGGATGTCGAGCAGCGCGTAGCTGTCTTTGCTTATCGGACGTAGAGCCCATCAAGAACATGCTTTTTCTGAGGCCTTCCAGAGGGACGGATCGCAGCGGCTAAGGCGCGGTCCTTTACAGCCGTTGAATTTTGTCAAGAAAAGTCGTTAAACCTGCCAATGTTTACATCGGAGGGCATTGGCGACGAGTCTTCCCTACAATTCCACGAAAGGTTTCCTATGAGTGTTGAATTTAATAAGCTACGCAAGCGCATCCGCCGACTCGCCGGCCAAGCTGTCGTTGACTACGGGATGATCGAGGAAGGTGACCTCGTCATGGTCTGTCTGTCGGGCGGGGCAGACAGCTACACCATGCTGGACAGCCTTCTCTACCTCCGGGAAGTCGCTCCGATCAATTTTGATGTCGTAGCGGTCAACCTCGATCAGAAGCAGCCAGGCTTCCCCGAGGACATCCTTCCCGCATATTTGACTCAGCTAAACGTTCCGTTTCGCGTCATCGAGGAAGACACCTACTCCATTGTCAAGGAGAAGGTGCCTGAGGGAAAAACGACTTGCGCTCTTTGCTCAAGGCTGCGGCGCGGCATTCTCTACCGGACCGCAGTGGAATTGGGTGCGACCAAGGTAGCGTTGGGTCACCATCGCGACGACATTTTGGAGACGCTGCTTCTCAACATGTTCTTCGGCGGAAAGTTGAAAACCATGCCGCCGAAGCTGGTCTCGGATGACGGAAGAAATGTAGTCATTCGCCCACTCGCATACTGCAACGAGCGAGACATCAAGGCCTATTCAGCGGCGATGAATTTCCCGATCATCCCTTGCAATCTGTGCGGCTCTCAGCCCAACCTTCAGCGCAGAGCAATGAAGGAAATGATTCAAGAGTGGGACCGACGCTTCCCGGGGCGCTCCGACAACATGTTTCGTGCATTGACGGATGTGGTGCCGTCGCACCTACTGGACCGAAAGTTGCATGACTTCAACACGCCAGCGAAGGTGAGCGGTGAGCTGGACGACGTCAGCAACTGGCTTGCTGCGCCGAATGAGACTTCGGAAGTTGTCGCAGCCCCGATCCGGCTCATGCCTGGTATTTCGACCATCGGTAGTCTGGCTAGCTGATCGGAGGGCTTGGCGCCGAGTGGGAAACGCGAGCGCATGAATATAACAACTAGGGCGAACCATAGAGGATGCGGCTCCTTGTCGTCTGGCAGCGTCTCGGAGTTGGCCCTCTACCTATCTTCTCGCCTTCTGCGCGTATTACTGGGCAATGGAAGAGCCAGCAGCCCGATGCCACCGGGCAATAGGGACACGTTGTGGATCAGCTGCGTGTGACGCAACTGCAGTGCAGTTTTTTTCGCAGACAGGTCGGCAACCTCCAGTTCCAACTCAATAACTCGCTTCACGTACCAAGACCGACTGTGCTGGGAAGCGCTCGAGCGCTCAGCACCTGGCTTCTTGGCCGCCTCGTAGGCGTTATAGATGGCCTCATTCGCACTAAGAGATTGACGCGACCACACTTCTGCAGTCTTTAATTTCTTGGCAATTTGCTTTCTTAGTGAATCCCAGGTCAATCGCTGCTTGGCCGGCCATTCTTTCAAGATGACGACGATCGCCGTTTCGGCCCTCCGATTAATTTTCGGCATTCCCATGGTCATCTCTTTCCGGCGGCGTGCCGACATGTTTCTCATGTAGCCGAGACGTGAGCTCGGACAAGCCCAGAGCCGCTGGCGCCGCATCGAAGGTCACGATCGTGCCTGGTGCAATTGAGGGGTCATTCTCCACAGCGAAGATCTCTTCACAGCGAGCGCGAACCCATTCGTGTTGTCTGATGTGGCGCTCGATCGGCTTCTTCAAGCCCCCGCTCGATCGCAACTTTTTGTGTCCCTCGGCGATCATGTGAACGGAGTGCTGATGCATCTCTTTGATGATCGGCAAGCGCTTGTTGTCCCCTTTCCTCCAGACGTGATGGCCACACCCCATGCAGTCGCCATGCTGTTCACAAGGGTTGAGAGACCAAGATGTTGAGCATCCCCCCACTTCCGTGATTTGCTTGGGTACAGCTCTTTCAAAGAGAAAGATTTTTCGATCTACTACTTCAATTGTTCGAGCGGAATCTGCAACGGGCCCGATCACTTTAAAGTCGACTTCTGGATCAAACCCCTCGATTGAATTGCCCACTATCTCTGCTGGAGTGCGCAAATCATAGTGTGCTGAATGCGGGCCCGATGTTCTGCCTGCAAGTAAATCAATGTACTGCTCACTCACCCCTAGTGTTAGGGCTCGCGTTTGAAGATACGCTCGGGCGTCGTGAAGGGTAAAGGTAGGATGTTCGCCATTTGAGAGTTTGATATTCAATAGCGCGAAGAGCCTTGGGGGCTTGCCTGCGTAACCAGCAGTCCATTGAATAAAACGGCTGTGCGAAAGGACGACGGGGCGCCACCAAGCCCGCTTTCTTATCAGAAAATCTCGTCTGTGGTCAATTTGAGCATCGAACCAGGCGCAGAGGGCCTCGTCGAGCCGCAGCTTTCTATCACTGGACGCATAGGGCCAATGTGGAAACTTCTTTTTCTTGAAGTCCGCCAAAAGTCCGGAGCGCAATTTTTTAACGCTGGAAAAATAGGAAAGACTTCGGCCTGCCAACAGGAAAGCAAGTTCGACTCCAAGCTTCTGCCTCTCGTTCGCGCAGATCGACTTAAGTAAATAGTCTCGATCAACGTAAATATTCTTGGGGAGCTGCCGAATTTCATCTGGCATCCTAACGCCTACGCTCTTCAGTAGCTCGCCCACATCAGAACGCAATAGATAGACGCGCCCTGCAAATTGGGCCCGAGCCTTGATCGCCGGAAAGAAATCTCTGGGAGTGTCGACGCCGCGCAAGATGTGTAGCTTTTCAACGATTACTACCGAAACCTTGTCGTAAAGGGAGGGGCGCTCGAGAGCCTCCAGTTGTAAGGCGTTGACTGCCGCATCTCCATTGGTCTTTCTTCCTCCAGGGGGAGGCCTTCTGAAATACGGTTGAGCAAAATGACTCTGAAGGTCTTCTGGAACGTATAACTCATCGATCTTCTCGAAGCTTTCGAAATTTTCAATGTAATACTTAAACGCCGCCCTTGCTTTTGACGAAAAATCAGCTGCAACTTCACTCAGCTCTTGAGCAAGAGTTTCAAGTTGTCTCGGGACAGGAAGCTCTTGATAAAGATCGATTTTCGGCCTGTAGATCGACAGTCGGACTTTTTCTTCAAAGCGCCTGAGAGCGTCGAAGCGAAGCTGCAGCAAGTCCGACAGACGCATTGACACGGTGGTGAAGGGCAATGCTGTTAACGCAGCCATTGCGGTAACTTCGTGATCTCGCCCAAACCTTTGCTGGGCGGAGCGATATGCCAGCCCAATCGCGGTCACGACTTCATTTGGCAACCGCTTGGACTGATTTTTCGTCTGTATGTCGTCATCAAGAAGTTGCGCTTTTCGTTTGACCGGCATGGGCACGGTGGACGTAAAAGTGAAGCGAACGGCCAACAAACCAAAACCGAACTGACCGTATCGAAAATTCTTCGAGTGATAGCCACCCTGCAACATGCCCGCAAGCATGGACAATTCACATCCCATGTCGTATTTGACGCCAGCAGTATACGATCCATTTATCAACTCCCGCTCAGCGAGAGCAAACGTTGAGCGCGTCAGGAGGGATGGGTCATTGGCTCCGGAGTTAAGCTGCCGCAGGGCCCATTCGATGACTACCAGAGTGCGTGTCAGCGTTTTTGGAATATCCCTAAGGTTTCGGTACGTAACCATCACGTTGATGTATGCCTTCGCAAAAGCGAGGAAGCGGTCTCCACAAATCATCGCCTGTGGCTCGATAATCTTGGGCGGGCCCGATCGAGTGCGAATAAATATTTCTCGGGCCCTTGCGCGGTGCTCCAGTTTTACAAATGGCAGTCGCGCAACCGTATCGTTATTTTTTAAACGATGCGGGGCCATCGAAAACCACGGATCACGTGGGTCATACCTTTGTTCGTGCACCGAGTCAAAGCCTGCGAGTCCCCCGGGACATCCCCATTGGGAAAACTCATCGAATCTTTTGGGACCTGCAGAAATCTCTTTACTGAAGAGCGGAATCACTGCCTGCATTCGGTTCTCTTTTTGCTCTCGCAGAGCCAGATGACTTGCTTTACGGCCGAAATGATGTTGTCGTCTCTTTGAATAGTTTCCGCAGGTAATCTCATTTGAATCTTCCTTTCTCTTGCGTTCTCCATCCTCGCCAGAACCTGCTGGTGCGGTCCGTCTACAAAAGCTTTGAATCGAGGGCAAACATAGCAGCCAATGGGGGCTAGAACGCCGCATGGCTCATCTCCGCATCCGCCCACGGTGTCGTTCAAGTCGGCGTCGAGGATGAGTTTGTCTTCAGGTATGGACTTCTCGTCGTCTGCATCCAATACTGAACCTCTGAACGCATCGATCACTAGCGTGAAATGTGGATCCATCTGCCGCTCAAACGCGTCCGCCATTTCGTCGGTCAGATTGACGTAGCGCGCGAGCGAACCCGAAGAGGTGTGGAAGGCCGCTTGTTTGAGGACTTCTATAGGCGCGCCCAGAATGGCTAGGTGAGTGAGTTTTGTATGCTTGAAACGCCTCGTGAAAAGATCGAGATCGCCCAAATCGGCAATATGGTCTGTGATGCGTCCTCGGGAGCGAGCTATTAGAGAAATAATTCCTAGGGGCCGCTTCTGTATGAAAGGTTTTTGATTGTGAATGTTGACGCAAAAAAGCGGCTGATCTGGAGAAAGGTCGCTGACGCGAAGCCTCTGCATCCAGGCAAGATGATCTCGAAGAGCCACGTATACGGACTCCGAAACGAGCACTTCCATCATCCTTGAGCGGTTAGGCTTTCCATGGAGCTTCACCAAAGGCACTGCGAGTGTCTTGGTGGACAATGAAACATCCTTGACCCTCAAGAGTTGCATTTGCGAGGGGCGCAAAGCCTCCGAGATCATCAGGCGCCAAAGCAGGTTTTGTTGTGGGTTGAAGATCCCATCGATATACAAGTCATCCACTTGACGATGAATCGCGCGTACCTTCTCGGTCGAGAATGGTCGCTCATGTACTTTCCTTGCCTGAATCTCGATGGATGTCGCGCTCTTCGGTGACCGAGAGGTCAGAATGTGAGCCTTGAGGTCTGGGGCGATGCATGGATAGCTGAGGTGTATCCAATACCTCAAAAAGCTCCTGAGAGTCTTTAGATCATTTGGCGACGATTGCCGTGCATCCTCCATGTACATTTTCAGCGTGATGGATGCAACGTTTTTGGTGAGATTCAACCTCCTGAGCATCCGTTCAAAACGGAAAAACCACTGCGTCACGGTGGAAACCTTGCGGTTGCCGTTCAAGGCATTGAGAACGACTGCATAACAGATAGTTGCCGTGGCGGGTGTCAAAAGCCCCTCAACATTCCTCAGCCGGAATACGCTTTCTATACCACCCGTTTTGGAAAGCAGCATGCCATCCAAATTGACGGGAATCAGCCGCGATTCGTTGTCAATAACCTTGATGTGAGTTGGAAGGCTTTCGGGAAAAACTTCCCCGCTTCCCACAACGAACTCAGTGTATGGGCCGTACATGCCGCGACCTCGTCAGGAAATGATCTGGTCTCTTTGCTGAACGAGTTCAGCCGAGCGTTCTTCGATTGCACGAGCGGCGTATCGATCGGGCATTGTTGATTTCGTAGACCATCGACCTCGTTGGATCACGATTTCACGAGCATCACGGCCTTTTGACGTCGCAGTCTTGTAGACGTGATTGAGGTTGGTGTGTCGCAGGACGTGAGGCGAGATGGTGGAAGGGAGCGATTCGAAGGATTTGAGTTTGGCGAGTATGCGATTGAGGTTCCTTCGGCCGAGGGGGCTTCCTTCGTACTTGCCCTCATGATTTACAAACAGAAAGGGCGTCGCTGAGTTTGATTTGAAGGCGGCCGCTTCACGATCGCCAACAATGTATTCAATGAGTTTGGTCGCAAGTGATGTGGAGATCGGCACCAAGCCACCCCCGGTCTTGCAAGCGGGTTCGTGCAATCGAGTGTCGGCAGGATCGTTCTGCGCTTCGACGACCTTGATGCATCCGGTGAAGTGCCCAGGCTTGTATTCCCACGACTCCATCACATCTACGCAGCAGAGCTTGAGTAACTCTCCCGCTCTGAGGCCCGACTCGTGGAGTGTTTCCACTATCAAGCGGTCGCGCCGCCCCGTTGGAGTCTGAGGAAACGGGCCGCCATTCCCTATGGCTTTCTCGACCGCGCTTCGTTGCTGTTCGTTTAACGATCGCACCTCTACAGAATCGTCGCCGGTGGCGATGTGCTTATGAAATTCCATTCGAATGCTCTGCGCGCTGGCCTCGAGCATTCGATGCTCCTCCGCGGTGAGTTCCGACCGAGGATCGCATTCCTTCGTTAGCCAGGCGACGTAGTTTCCGGCGGTCCTGATGCGGCGGTTTGAGGTGCCGAATTTGACTGCCTTGCCGGTTGCCAACTGAGCGAAGGTGGAGGATTCGTCTTGTAGCGCGGTTGCGAGCTTGTTGGCCGACAGGCATGCCCAACTGCAGTACTCAGTAATTTCTCTATTCCTCAGTGCACGTATGCCGGCAAGCACGCGACCTTCCGGACCGATGAAGGGCGCTCTCGCTTTTCCGGAGGCTTCAGCACGCCTTGTGCGAAGCAACTGCCATTCGAGAAAGAACGCGAGATCCAAAAGAACTGCGATCTGGGTGTTCAGCGGCTTCTGGCCGAATTCGTCGAGCAAAAAAGCTACTGCAAGTTCGTGTTGCAGTTCGGTTTCGCGGTCCACAAGGACAACGCGGCGAACGGCGTCACTGCCATCCGGCGATGTGTCCAACAGCAATTCAATTCGGAAACGAAGCGTCATGACCGAAACCTTACAAAGAGTGCTTCGTCTCGGCAACAAGATTGACGAATGTCCAAGGATGAATGCTTCATTTGCCTCGAAAATCTTGTCAAATTGGGATGGAATCCGATAACTAGGTTCTCCGCTGAGCAAAACCTCTGTCGAAAGAGAATGTCGCTGGGGCCATGACGTCGGACGTGCGATCACGACAGTGGCGCGTCGAAGTTTGGGGTGTCAGTTGATTGCGACAGGCTTGGATGGCTGGCAATCGGCACTTGGACCGAGTGCAAGAGGAAGCAGAGTCCCGCTGCAGCACCTGCGTTCTGTCTCGCAGCGTTCATGTGCGTGGAAGTTTTCAGACTTGCTGCTGAAAAACATTGATCCACTGACCAGGGCCTGACCAAGTCACGAAACCGTCATTGGGTTTCTCTAGATTAAACATTTCCACGTATCTAGAAAGCTCTAAATGAAAAACCCGGCCGATCCCAAACAGATCGACTTCAACGACGAAGACTCCAACACGTCGCCCAACCCCACATTTGACTCGGTGCTCGCTACGCGGCTGAGCCGTCGAGGCCTTCTGCGCGGTGGCGTCGGCACGGCCGGCGCGGCCCTGCTGGGCGGCTTGGCCGTCGTGGGCTGTGGCGGCGGAAGCGACGGCGTCAGCTTCCCCGTGCTTCCTCCCGCGCCGGCGCCCGCTCCAGGACCCGCCCCCGCTCCGCAACCGCCAACTGAGAAGCTCCTTGGGTTCGGCGCAGTCGCAAAGAGCTTGGCCGACGTCGTTTCGGTCCCCACTGGCTACTCCTTCAGCGTCATCTACGCCTTGGGTGACCCGCTGACGAGCGGCACGCCTGCGTACAAGAACGACGGCACGGACACTGCCTTCGAAAACCGTGCGGGCGATCACCACGACGGCATGGAATGGTTCGGCCTGGATGCCAACGGGAAGCTCTCGCTCACGGCCACCGAGCGTGGCGTGCTGGCCGTCAATCATGAAGCGACGACCAATGAATCGCTGAGTTCGTTCTTCCTGCACGCGAATGGCGGAACCTCGACATTGCCGCGGCCTGCCGCGGAAGTGGACAAGGAAGTCGCCATCCACGGCATCTCGGTCGTGGAAGTCGCCAAGACATCGGGTAAGTGGGCAACCGTCGCCGGGTCCGACTTCAATTTCCGGTTGACCCCGCTGAGCGACATCGAGATCACGGGCCCCGCCCGTGGGAGCAGCCTGCTGGTCACCAAGTATTCGACCGACGGCACGCGCACGCGCGGCACATTGAACAACTGCGGCACAGGCAAGACGCCTTGGGGCACCTTCCTCACCGGCGAAGAGAACTGGTTCGGCTACTTCACGCGCGGCGCGGCGGACGATGCAGCGCGCGGAGACAAGAGCGTTGTGGCTCTCAAGCGATACGGCAGCTCCCAAGGCGGCGCTTCTCGGCACGGCTGGGAGAGCGCGGGCCCTGAGGACCGGTATGCACGCTGGAACATCAGCAAGACCGGCGCTTCGACCGATGGTAGCGATGACTACCGCAACGAGCTCAACGGCATGGGCTACATCGTCGAGGTGAATCCGCTCGACAAGACAAAGACCGCCCGCAAACGTACCGCATTGGGTCGATTCGCCCACGAGAGCGCCGCCTTCGGCAAGCCGACGGTGGGACAGCCGCTGGTCGTCTACATGGGCGACGATGCGCGCAACGAGTACATGTACAAGTTCGTGTCGACAGCGCTCTGGGCTGCGGCCGATGCGGATGCGACTGATCGCCTTGCCATTGGCGACAAGTACCTGAATGACGGCAAGCTGTACGCCGCGAAGTTCAATGCCGATGGAACCGGCACCTGGCTGGAACTCAGCTTCACCAACGCCATGGTTTCCGGCTATGCCGGCTATGCCTTCGCCAGCCAGGCCGATGTCGCCGTTCATTCGCGCATTGCAGGCGACGCGGTGGGTGCAACCAAGATGGACCGCCCGGAATGGGGTGGCGTGAATCCCGCCAATGGCGAGATCTACCAGACGTTGACCAACAACAGCAATCGCCGACTCGAGCCGAGCGGCTCATCCCAAGTGGCACTCGACGCTGCGAACCCGCGGGCCTACACGGACATGAAGGGCGCGACCTCGCAGCCTGGCAACCCGAACGGCCACCTGTTGCGCATGAAGGAAGGCAGCGCCGGCGGCTCGGCCACAACTTTCACCTGGGACATCTATCTCTTCGGCGCAGAAGCTGGCGCGGACAAGGGTCTGGTCAACATCTCCAGCCTGACGGCCGATCAGGATTTCTCGAGCCCGGACGGCCTGGTGTTCAGTCCTGCGACCGGTATCTGCTGGATCCAGACGGACGATGGTGCCTACACGGACGTCACGAACTGCATGATGCTGGCCGCGTTGCCTGGCAAGGTCGGTGATGGCGCTGCGAAGACCTTGAGCTACACGAAGGCAGACACCAGCAAGCTGGATGTATTGACCCAGGTCGGAAAGGCCCCGACCCCAGATACCCTGAAGCGCTTTCTGGTCGGACCGGTGGGATGCGAGCTCACTGGCTTTTGCGAGACGCCGGACGGGAAGGCGATTTTCGTGAACATCCAGCATCCGGGCGAGACCACAAGCCAAGCCAATCTTGCAGATCCAACGAAGTACACGAGTCGGTGGCCGAGCAACGCCGGCTATGGCGCCGGTTCGCGGCCGCGCTCGGCCACGATCGTGATCACGAAGAATGACGGCGGCCGCATAGGCACCTGAGTGATTCAGCACGGCACTTTGCAGTGCCGTTCAATTCAAGGGGCGCTGGCGGCATGTTGAGCGCCCCCTAACTCATTGGCAATGTGGTGATGACAGTGCGAGCATGCACCGCCAGGGGAGTTGAATCAGGCCCGCGCGACGCGCTTGCGGGCGGGCGCTCGGCGTTGCTGGACGACGTCTTCCACGCATTGCGGAAGTTCCAGTTCGCAGTTTTCCCCGGAGTCATCGCAGCAGTGCTCCACCAGAAAGGCGAGCAACTCGTTCATCTGCGCAAACTTCGCGCGGTAGTAAACGAACTTGCCTTCCTGCGTGCCTTGGATGAGACCGGCGTGAGCCAACTCCTTCATGTGGAACGACAGCGTCGCGTTAGGCAAAGCAAGCTCCTCACTGATCTTGCCAACAGACATGCCGCCGCTGCCTGCGACCACCAACAGGCGGAAGATGGCCAGTCGAGAAGACTGCGCCAAGGCAGCCAGGGCGACGACGGCGTTTTCTGAGTTCATGGAGCGTTTAGACGAGGCAGACTTTCCCATATGACAGGGTGATGAGGTGAGTATGGCCTGAGCATATGACAGTCTCGTTTCAAAAACGTCATCAGTCTGTCACGGTCACGCGCAAAGATACGATAAGTCTAGAAATCTAGATTTGTAGATCAATAGCCTCTTACGGGGCTCATTCCCCTTTCGCAGTGCTCTCCTACGACATCCCCAAAAGCGCGCTCATCGTTGCGAATGACTCCGAAGCTCTGGAATCGATCAGCGTGACATGTCGACGCGGGGGCTTCGATGTGTTGCGAGCACGCAATGCCGTAGATGCGACCCGATCGCTTGGACTTGGCTTGCCCAAGCTTGTCATCATCGACGTGCCCCGCGGTGGGCATGCCATGCTGGACTGGGGACGGAAGTTGCGCGATCACCCTAGAACTGCTCACCTGCCCATCTTGGCGACATGCAGGTATGGTGACGCCGACATGGTGGTGACCGCGCTCGACGCGGGTATGGACGACTATGTCTCAAGACCATTCTCTTCTGACGAACTGCTGGCGCGCATCCGAGCCGTTATCCGGTGTCGCGCCCCCGAATTGCTAGAAGAGGATGTGGTCTCAGGCCCGCTGAGCTTTCGCTCAGTACACCGTGAAGTCCTGGCAGTCGTGGAGGGGCGCGCCAAGAAAGTACCCGTCGGCCCGACCGAGTACCGCTTGCTCTACTTTCTTGTCACTCACCCCGAGACTGTGCACTCCCGCACTGAACTCCTGGACCGGCTGTGGCCGTCCGGCGCACGCATCGCCGCACGCACGGTCGACGTTCACATCCGGCGCCTGCGTGATTCCTTGGCGCCCTTTGGGTTGCGAGACGCTGTGGAAACCGTTCTCAAAAGCGGCTACCGATTCACCCTACAGAAGAATGGATAGATGGCTCGTGCAGCTCAGAAACAGTGATTGCGGTGTGGGCGTGTTCACCATCTCTCTTCGGGAGCTCTCAAGTCAGCCGGAGGTCGAGTCGCCTACCCATAGCGAGTAAGGCTGCGGCGATGGTGTCAATCTTTGTCGGATGATGCAGGTCGACAAGGCGCGTGACCTCTTGAGGGCGCGCGTTCATCAGCCGCGCCAGTTCTGCTGGACGTTTGCCTTGAGCAATCATTTCGTTCAGCAAAAGCACCTTTGCGGAAACGCTTACGGGCAGATCCACTGCGACCTGTCCTTTTTTCAGCGGAGAAGGCATTGGCACGGGCCGCCTGTCCTCGAAATAGAAGTCCATCGCGGTCGTCAAGGCATCAGCCGCCAGCTCAATCGCTTCGGCTCGTTCCTTGGCGCCGGTCACTGCTTCCGGAATATCTGGGAAGGTCACCAGGTAGCCATCGCCATCCCGCGTCACTCGTGCGGGGTAGCTAAACATGGGTCATCTCAATCTTTGATCGCGAGCTGCCGCAGGATCGCTTTACGCAGCCCGTCGCCCAACTCTTTGGCATGACGCGGTAGCGTCGTTTGTTTACCGTTGACGTAAATCTTGGTGTGCTTTGCACCCTCAACGAACTTGGCGCCTTTCGACGCAAGGAAGCGCTTGAACTCCGATGTTTTCATGTGTCCAACTAGGTTGATGAGCGCGTGAGGTCGCTCGATTTGCAGTTGCCATTTCTGTTTCCTTGATCAAGTTGAAGATTCAACGTATTGATGCCCTCAACCTCACTTGCAACGTCTATGTGCGCGCATGTTGTTCGGCGAAGGAGGCTTGCCGATGCTCCCTGTGTGGGGAGATCCGGCAAGCCCAAGGCCAGTATAAACAAAAATGTTGATCTGCGCGAGGGCATCACATGACCAACCGCGCTGTTGTGCTGCGCATCGAGCCGCGATGCGGCAAGATCTGTGCATGGGCCTCTTGAACTTTCTCGTAAATCTGATCGTCCCCGACCTTCGGCCAGAGCCAAGTCAAGCTGCTGCGCCCGCTGACGTCGATGGGAGCCCGCGCTGGGCGCCGCCGAAGCGCCCACCGGAACGTAAAGGTAAGCGCAAGACGGCAGAAGAATTGGAGACCGAACGTGCGAGCCTTGCCGCTCACATGCTGGAGCTCGCGCAAAAGCGAATTGCGAGGGACTTTCCGCGGGCGCAGGCCGCCGGAATCACCCACTATCGCTGGCGCTCTATGGGCGACAGTGGCGGTGCATGCCCCACATGCGTCAGCCGGGAGGGTAAGAAATTCCGTCTGGATCGACGCCCCTCTCATGGTCACCCGGGCGAGGCGTCTTGCGGTGAACGGGGGTACTGTCGTTGCTACCCCGAAATGATCGTTCCCGGGTTCGATTAACCCCTGCAGCCGAGATGTAGCCTGCCTGCCGACTCGGTTCCAGGGCCTTCACCAACAAGTGTTGTGCGCTGCTCTGCATTCGTGGCACGCGAGCAGCCTCTTGGGAAGACAAATATTGGAACTTTGAGCGCCCCGCACTTGCAGTTCAAGCTCCCGCCAGCGGCAGAAGCCTTTGTTCTGCCGGACAAGAAATGACCGACTTGGCTATATTCGTGGGCAGCCTGTCGCCGCTCAGGGCATGCTCTAGTCGATAGCTTTCATCTCAATAAGCCCCCGATGAGCACCTTGGCGTTCCAAGCCAGCTTCCTGCGGGAAGCACTGTGAGTTGCTCGTCCAGCGAACTAGTCGCGATCGAAAGAGGATTGACCCATGGCAGCGCGCAAACGTGACGAGTTCTCTGCAAAGACAAAAGGAGCGCTAGCTCAGCGAGCCAACTACAGGTGTTCATTTCCAGGGTGTCGCATACCGACCTCGGGCCCGAGCGACGAGTCACCAGAAGCGCACGTCAGCATCGGCGTTGCAGCGCATATACATGCCGCCGCGTCCGGCGGTCCTCGCTACGTGGCTGAGATGCTCCCCGAGGAACGCTCAGCCGTCACGAATGGCCTCTGGCTATGCCAAACACACGGCAGGTTGGTTGATGAGGACCGTACCCGCTTCCCGTCAGCCGTACTCAGGAGAATGAGAACAGACCACGAAGATACTGTGCGAGCCGAGATGGACGGTGCGGTTAGATCGACGGGCGACATGGATTTCATCGCGATTGGGCCCGACCTGGTGCTCATCGGTGAACTTGTCGGGGCAAAAAATGGAACATGGGACGTTCGCATCGGGCATTTTCTCATCGGCGATCTCGGAGCTTTGATCGAATTCAATGAGCGCTTCGATCGTATCGCGCCGACGGATCGCTTCGTGCTTGTAAACGCATTGGGGGAAGGTCGGCAACTCGCCGCCGCCGCCACTTGGCAGAAGAGTGCCGCCGGCGTCATGCTCTCACTCAAGGTGCATCCGAGCACGCCGCGCACCAACGCGCACGAACTTCCCGCAGGCATTGCGACCAATGACGCCAATGACATCTTCCTAACCAATGGCGATCTCGCTTTTGCCTCTGGACTTGAATCGCTTCCGCAGAAGATCAAGATGTGTCTTTCCACGCTACGCGGCGAGATGCCTTTCCACCCCACCTTCGGCACGAGGATCAAAGAGTATTTTGATCTCTTTCGAGATTCACCGTGGCTGCCTCATCTGGTGAAGCTCGAAGTGATTCGCATGGCCTGCGTGCCAATCGATGACCCCATCACTGGATCCGCATACACGGCGCTGCGAAGCGTATCTCGCGTCCGGAGCATTGAGCAACTTTCGTCTGCCCAGGAGAACTGGATTCCCTTCCGTCTGCAGCTCGACATTGAGGGTGTCGGCCCTTGGCAGTGCGATCTGCCCATCTTCATACCGCTTGGTGAGCAATAGCCTCACGACCACTTCGAACTGGGCACGGCAAGACCTCCCTCACTCGCTTTCTTCAAGGTTAGCTGCGACCGTCATCCTTGGTCGGCGCCGCTGCCAAGGCTAGTTTGGTGCGCCACTGTGTTCTGTACGTGTTCGCCTGCCTCTCTGCACTCCTAGAACGCGAGCGGCCTCTTGGGAAGAGAAATACGGGGACCTCGAGCACCGCCCACTAACGAGCTTCTCGACCGAGCTACGTCGCGAAAGCCCATCGCGTTGCGAATGAACTGGGCGCGGAGGTTGAGCTTTTGACGTAGCCAAGCGCGACTTTTGTTGCGATCATCTCAGAGCTATTCGAAGGAATCGCCATCGGCGCGCGCCAGCCTGGTCGTCTGCGTTGCAGCGGCGCTTTTCCCCTTGACGATTACTTGATTTGCTTCACCCAGTAAGCCTCGATCTGCTGAACCAGTGGGGTCGGCAGCGGAACATAGTCAAACTTCTGTGCGTCGGCCTGGCCGCTTTCAAGGGCCCACTTGAAGAAGCTCAAGGCCTCCTTGCTGGCAGGCGCATTCTTCGGGTCTTTGTACATCAGCACGAAGGTGGTCGCTGCGATGGGCCACGAGTCTTTGCCCGGAGCGTCGGTGATGACCTCGTAGAAATCCTCAGCCTTCCATTCGGCGCTTGCCGCAGCAGCTTGGAACGATGCCGCGCTCGGATCCACGAACATGCCGGCCTTGTTCTTGACCTGCGCATACTTCATCTTGTGCTTCACGGCGTACGACAGCTCTACATACCCGATGGCGCCTTTCGTGGCGTTGACATAGGTGGCCACGCCCTCGTTGCCCTTGCCGGCCATCCCGGCGGGCCACTGGACAACGGTGTCACTGCCGACTTTGGTCTTCCATTCGTCACTGGCCTTCGATAGGTAGTTCACCCAGTTGAAAGTGGTGCCCGAACTGTCCGAGCGATGGACCACTGTGATCTTCTGATCCGGCAGCACCACCCCTGGATTGAGCGCGGCAATCGCAGGGTCGTTCCACTTGGTCACCTTGCCGAGGTAGATGTCGGCAAGGACTGCGCCCGTGAACTTCAAGGGCGTCGGTGTTGAGACGTCGACGTTGACCACCGGCACCACACCGCCTACAACCAGCGGGAACTGGGCCAGGCCGCTCTTGCTCAGCTCATCCGGCGGGAGTGGCTTGTCCGACGCGCCGAAGGTGACCATGCCGGCCTTGATCTGAGCGATGCCACCGCCTGACCCGATCGACTGGTAGTTCACCCTTGCGCCAGTTTGATCGTGGTACGTGGCCGCCCACTTGGAGAGGATCGGGAAAACGAACGTGGATCCCGCCCCCATGACGTCTGCAGCGTGCGCGGTCACCGCCGCGAAGGCCAGCACGCCAGCCGCGGCGCGCACCAGGCCGGACGCGATCCGCCCCTTCTTGCCGCTGCTGCACAGTGCTCTCGATCCGATGGCGGTCTGCCGCGGTTGTTGAAAGTCAGGCATGGCTGCCTCTCCTTATTTCTATATTGCTGGGTATGTAGAACCCAAGTTTGTCCGTCGACCATGACGTATCTGTGACAACGCGCGGTGCTTTGAGGGCAGGCGCGAGCCTTCTCACCCGACATTCACCCGCCTCGCGCCGACGGCGCGATTCGTCAGAACACCGAACTCGGCGCTGATCCCGTGGGATCGCTTTCAGGCGAGGCAGCGGCCTATCTGGGGCGCGAAGGATGATTTTCTCAACGTCGCTGCAAACCTCTTGGGTTGTCACTTCGCTGTCATAAACGCTCAACAGAATGCGGTCAACAGTTCTACAAATCTAGACACATAGGAATCTAGTTATGTGGATCTAAGTGGTGCTTCGCACGGAGCGTCACTTCACCAACGTTTTGGCGCGCAACGGGGAATCCCTGCGAACCGAACGGCCAGTCACCGTTGCCTTTCCATCAGGAGCCTCTCGACCATGACCACTCCCACGCTTTTCCGTTCTCCGATCCGCGCTGCCGCTGCCGGCATCATCATTGCGTTCGCCTCGGTTGCTTCGCACGCCGCCGAAATTACCGGTGCCGGATCCACGTTCGTGTATCCGATACTGTCCAAATGGTCGGCGAGCTACAACGCCAAGAAGGGCACCAAGATCAACTACCAGTCGATCGGGTCCGGCGGTGGCATCGCCCAGATCAAAGCCGGGACCGTGACCTTTGGCGCTTCGGACAAACCGCTGCCCCCCGAGGAACTCGCGGCCGCAGGCCTCGCTCAGTTCCCGGTGGTGATCGGCGGTGTTGTGCCCGTTGTGAACATCGAAGATGCGAAACCTGGCGACATGCGCTTCACGGGACCTCTGCTGGCCGACATCTTTCTCGGCAAGGTGACCAAGTGGAACGACCCCGCGATTGCAGCCCTGAATCCCAAGATGAAGCTGCCCGACCAGAAGATCACGGTGGTGCACCGCTCCGACGGCTCGGGTACGACCTTCAACTGGGTGAACTATCTCTCGAAGGTCAGCGACGAGTGGAAGACCAAAGTCGGTGAAGGCACATCGGTGAACTGGCCGGCCGGCGTCGGTGGCAAGGGCAACGAAGGCGTGGCAGCGTATGTGAACCAGATCAAGGGTTCGATCGGCTACGTCGAGCTGGCCTACGCGATGCAGAACAAGATGAAGTACACCGAGGTGAAGAACAAGGCTGGCGTATTCGTCGACCCCACCCTCGAAACCTTCCAGGCCGCAGCGGCTGGCGCGGACTGGTCGGCACCTGACTTCTTCGAAGTCATCACCGACGCCGCCGGCAAGGACTCCTGGCCCATCACCGCGTCGGTTTTCGTGATGATGTACAAGCAGCCGAAGGACGCAGCGCAGTCGAAGGAGGCGCTCGAATTCTTCAAGTGGGCACTGCAGGACGGCCAGGCCGACGCGAAATCGCTGGACTACGTCTCGCTGCCAGCCACGCTGGTCAAACAGATCGAGGCGTACTGGGCCAAGAACATCAAGTAACGACAGTCCGAGAGGTCAGAGGTGGCATTGCAGCCACCGCCTGATCTCCCCCTCCGGAGTTCTTGTATGTCTCAAACCCAGACTTTGCCTGTGAGCACCACCGTGCCTAGAGTGCGAACCGCGCGCGATGAACAGCGTGACGCACGCAATGATCGTCTCTTCCGCTATGGCGTGTTCGGCTGCGCGATGTTCGTTCTGGTCGCGCTCCTCGGCGCGGCGTTGTCGATGCTGTGGGGCGGCAAAGAAGCCTTCGCCACCTTCGGATGGTCCTTCATCTGGAGCTCCGACTGGGACGCCGTGCAGAAGAAGTTCGGCGCCCTGGTGCCCATCTACGGCACGCTGGTGACGGCAGCCATCGCGATGCTGATCGCGGTGCCGGTGAGCTTCGGCATCGCGCTTTTCCTCACCGAGATCGCGCCCACCCGCATCCGTCAGCCTGTGGCCGCAGCGGTCGAACTGCTTGCTGGCATCCCCTCGATCATCTACGGCATGTGGGGGCTCTTTGTGTTCGTTCCCTTCATGGCCAACCATGTCAGCCCGT
This sequence comes from Variovorax sp. AC103, assembly GCF_979254005.1. Classification (NCBI taxonomy): domain Bacteria; kingdom Pseudomonadati; phylum Pseudomonadota; class Betaproteobacteria; order Burkholderiales; family Comamonadaceae; genus Variovorax; species Variovorax sp. AC103. Next base: position 134,794 of record NZ_CEEDFC010000013.1, read on the forward strand.
GGCTGGACGAACACGTCGGGCCGCTGCCCCTCATCGGACCGCTGTTCCAGGGGCCTCCGATCGGCCTGGGCATGCTCACCGCCGGCATCGTGCTAAGCATCATGGTCATCCCGTTCGTCTCGTCAGTGATGCGGGAGGTGTTCATGACCGTCCCAGCACAGCTGAAGGAATCGGCATACGCCGTCGGCAACACGACGTGGGAAGTGGTCTGGGACATCGTCCTGCCGTACACGCGCTCTGCGGTCGTCGGTGGGATCTTCCTAGGCTTGGGGCGCGCATTGGGCGAGACGATGGCGGTGACTTTCGTGCTGGGCAATGCCCACCTGTTGTCCGCCTCTCTTCTCGAACCGGGCAATTCAATCGCCGCCACCATCGCCAACGAGTTCACCGAGGCGGATTCGTCCGTCTACCTGTCGTCGCTGATTGCACTGGGCTTCCTGCTCTTCATCGTCACATTCATCGTGCTGGCGATCGCGCGCCTGATGCTCAGCCAGCTCGCCCGGCGCGGAGGGACATCGTCATGAGCAGCTGGGCCCGACGGCAACTCATGGACTACGTCGCCAAGGCGCTCGCCGTTGGCGCGACGCTCTTCGGTCTTTTCTGGCTCGCATGGATCCTCTGGACCACTGTGAGCAACGGTCTGCCTGCGCTGAAGTGGGAGCTGTTCACCCAGATGACGCCGCCGCCGGGTCAGGATGGCGGCCTGCTCAACGCCTTTGCCGGCAGCATCATCATGAGCGGCCTCGCCGTTCTGATCGCAACTCCGATCGGCATTGCAGCCGGCACCTACCTCGCCGAATACGCCCGTCACACCAAACTGGGCGCGACCATCCGCTTCGTCAACGACATTCTGCTGTCGGCGCCATCGATCGTGATCGGGCTCTTTGTCTACGAGTTGATGGTTCGGCAGATGGGGCATTTCTCTGCGCTGGCCGGTGCCGTGGCACTCTCGTTCATCGTCTTGCCTGTGGTGGTGAGAACCACCGATGAGATGCTGCAGTTGGTTCCATCGACGATGCGAGAGGCAGCGCTGGCACTGGGCATCCCGCAGTGGAAGGTCATTCGCCAGGTGCTGTACCGGGCGGCCTTGTCCGGGATCATCACGGGCGTGCTGCTCGCAATCGCGCGCATCTCCGGGGAGACCGCACCGCTGCTCTTCACGGCGCTGAACAACCAGTACTGGACGAACGACTTGACGCAGCCTATGGCCAACGTGCCGGTCGTGATCTTCCAATACGCACTCAGCCCCTACGAGTTCTGGCATTCGCTCGCCTGGGCCGGCGCCTTCGTGGTGACGATCCTGGTCCTCGTGCTGGGACTGGTATCACGCGGCCTTCTGCTTTCCAGGAAAAACCATGATTGAAACCACCGCGACGCGCGTGAGCGCGCATCGACCGACCTTCCAGCAGCCGACCTCGCCAGCGAAGATCGAGACGCGCAATCTGAATTTCTTCTACGGCGACTCGCATGCCGTCAAAGACGTCAATCTGACGCTTCGTGAAAAGCGCGTCACCGCGCTGATCGGGCCTTCGGGCTGCGGCAAGTCCACGCTGCTCAGAATCTTCAACCGTATCTATGCGGTCTACCCCAAGCAACGTGCCGAGGGCGAGGTGCTGCTCGACGGGAAGAACATCCTGTCGAAGGACTATTCGATCAACCGGCTTCGCACGAAAGTCGGCATGGTCTTCCAGAAGCCCGTGCCTTTTCCGATGTCGATCTACGACAACGTTGCCTACGCCATCCGCCACTACGAGAGCCTGTCGCGTGTGGACATGGATCAGCGAGTGGAAGAAGCGCTGCGCGCAGGCGCGATCTGGGATGAGGTGAAGGACAAGCTCAAGCAAAGTGCCCTCGGCCTGTCCGGTGGTCAGCAGCAACGGCTTTGCATCGCTCGCGCTGTCGCCTTGAAGCCGGAAGTGCTGTTGCTCGACGAACCGACGTCGGCACTCGACCCCTTGTCGACCGCCAAGATCGAGCAGCTGATCGATGAACTCAAGACGCGGTATACGTTGCTCATCGTGACGCACAACATGCAGCAGGCCGCGCGGGTTTCGGACTTCACCGGCTTCATGTTCCTCGGGGAGATGGTCGAGTACGGCGCCACCGACGAACTGTTCTTCAAGCCAGCAAAGAAGCAGACCGAGGACTATGTCACCGGCCGCTTCGGTTGATGCACTCACCTTCAGAGTCAACATGAACACTCCTCACATTGTCAAAGCATTCGATCTCGAGCTCAACACTCTGACCAGCAGCATCGGGGCAATGGGCGACTTCGCGGGCAGTCAGTTCACCGATGCAGTTCAGGCTCTGTTGCACGGCGACCGGGTGCTGGCCGAGCGCGTGATCGAGCAGGACCGACAGGTCGATGCGCTTCGTCGCGACCTGTCGGCTTCAGCGGCCATGGTGATTGCCAAGCGGCAGCCGCTCGCCGGCGACCTGGACGAGGTGCTTGCGGACTTCAGGATCGTCGAAGACCTGGAGCGCATTGGCGATCTTGCGAAGAACATCGCCAAGCGCGCCATCGCGATCACCGGCACCCAGTTTCCCGAAGATCTGGTGCAAAGTCTGGAGCGGCTTTCCGAACTCGCTTCGCAGCAGCTGAGCAACGCACTGCAGACGTTTCTGGCGCGGGATGCCGAACAGGCGATGGTGGTGCGCGAGCAGGATGAGGCAATCGACGAGCTGCACACGGTGGTGTTTCGCGATCTGGTCTCGCGCATGGGCGCCGACCCGTCGCAAGTGATCGGCTTCGTGCATCTGCTGTTCTGTGCAAAGAACATCGAGCGCATCGGCGATCACGCAACCCATATCGCCGAAGCCGCATACGTCACAGTGACGGGCCACCGCCCTGAAGCGGAACGCCGCCGGCTCGATCAGAGCAGTTCGGTCAAGAGCGCAGAACCCGCAGAGGGAAGCTGATCGGGCCTTGCCGCCGTAGTACCGCGGGCCCTGTCAGCCAGGGAACTCCACGCCGGAGTACGACAGCACCCCCATCAGGACGCCGGTGACGGCCAGAAAGCTCACCCACAGCAGCCATTCCCGGCCGCTGCGGCGGCTGACCAGCCACATGACGAGCACTCCCGCACAAATGCATCCGAAGTAGAGCGAAAGAGCGAAGAGCCTATCAAGCATATTTCGACACCTCCGGATTCATGGAGTCGATTCCGGAGGCTACTTCATCTTGAGAATCCACGTCACGAGTGCTTTCACGTCAGCATCCGACACTTGGGAATTCGGTGGCATGGGGACTGAACCCCAAACGCCGGAGCCACCTTTTTTGACCTTGGCAATGAGCTTGTCGGTAGCGTCCTTGTCGCCTGCGTATTTCGCAGCGATGTCCTTGAAAGCTGGGCCTACGACTTTGTGGTCCTTGGCATGGCACGCCGTGCAACTGTTCTTGGCTGCGAGTGCGTCACTCGCCTGTGCCAATGGAGAGACAAGAATCAACGCCGCGGCGGCAGATGCGAAAGAAATGGCTGAGCGAAACAAAGGAATCTCCTGTTGTGAAGTGAGGTGATGTCATGCGCCGAGGACGCGCAGCACAGAGCCTGCTCCTGGACGCTGGCGTGGGGGTTTGGCCTGGCTTTCAGTGCCGATCGCGATGAAGCAAATCGCCTGCTCATGCGGTTCCAGGCCGAAGAGGGATCGCACTGCGGGGGCATCGAGTGAACGGCCACTGGCCAGACCGCTCTCGTACCCCAACGCCGTCGCACTGAGCAAGACGTTCTGGATGGCACAACCCAGTGAGATGAGACGCTCGTGCGTTGGAATGCCGCTCGTGCAGATGTCGACATGGGCGACGGCAAGCAGCAGGCACGGTGCGCGTTCTGCCTTCTCTGCCGCCGTGGCAAGTTGCGCTTGCGTTGCGCCAGGATCGCGTTCGAGCAACGCGCTGACGAATGCCTTTCCAAGCAGCGACCGTTGCGACGCCGGAATCAGAACAAAGTGCCACGGCGTCAGGAGCCCATGGTCCGGAGCGGTAACGGCCGCTTCCATCAGCCGCTCCAAGGCCGCGGGATCTGGCCCTGGTTCGACCAGGCGCCTTGCAGAGACGTTGTGCCGTGCAGCAAGGACCGACGCCAACTCGGCGCCGACGTCGCTGGCGTGCCAGGGCAGCATCGTGGGCGGAGGGGCGTCGCCTGCCTTGACGCGCTGGCCATGCGGGGTTGTCATGCGAAATGCCGGTCCTTGAACGAGACCGTCGCCTTGTAATCGGCCAAGGTCCCGACGCGGCGGATGCTGGCCCATGCCCCCTTGTAGTACGGGATCACATTGCGGTCGGTCCAGTCGCTGGTGACGTGGCCGGCCGTCCCGTTGAAGTACCCGAAGAGCATGAACGTCTGCCCTTGCTTGATGGACTTCGTCGGATAGACCATCGCGTAGGTGCTGCCGTAGTCGTTGAAGACCTCGACCACGTCGCCGGCGCCGACACCCGACGCCTTGGCGTCGTCAGGATTCATCTCCAGGTACGCCATCGGATAGCGCCCCTTGACCTGCTCGTTGTACTGGTCGTGGTACGCGGTCTGCCAGACTTCGTTGGCTCGGCCATTGTTGATCCAGAACTTGTGCTTCTCCTTCTGGGCCGCCACCGGTTTGGGAAGGCCGTTCCACGGAGCCGGTTTGAAGGCAGCCTTGCCGTCCTTGGTGTCGAACTTGCCATCGGCGTAGATCATTTCCGTGCCGATCAGCTTGCCGTCCTTGACCTCCTTGATCGGAAGCTGCACGCCGTTATTGCCCGCTTTCCGAAGCAATTCGTAGGTGGCCAGGTAACCCGTGTCACCGCCCTGGCTGTCGATGGGGCCCACGCCAGGCCTGCCGGCCTGCCTGAAGCCGTCGTTAAAGGCATCTTCCTCTGTCTTCCAATCGAAGCCTTCGAACTGCGCGGCCATCTTCGTGTTGCCGGCCTGCGTGTAGAGCGTCTTCAGCGTGTTGGCGATGTCGGCGGCGATCAGACAGTCCGGCCGGGCGGAACCGGGCGGGTCCATGAAGCGTTCGGACAGGCGCAGCCGACGCTCTCCGTTCATTGATGTCAGGTTCATCTCGCCCGGATGGGCGGCCGGCAGCAGCAACTGGGCCGCCTCGGCCAGCTTGGTGGGGTACAGGTTGATGCCGACGACGAACAACCCGCCCTTGTTCTTGCAGGCGTCGTAGATGACGTCGACCATGGCGGCCACATCGGCACCGCGCGCCTTGACCATCGCCTCGCGCACGATGTTGGCCCGGCGGGTCAGGATCGCGCGGTGTTGCTCCGCGTTGTTGGTCGTCTGGAACGGGTTGGTGCCCCAGATTGTGTACATCAGGCCGCGACCCTGGATGGCCTCCTGGTCGATGTAGATCTTCTTGTCGCCGGGGTACGGCGGACGTGTGTAGCCCTCCTGGTGACCACCCATGCGGACCACTCCGGTGCCGCGGCGCCCCACGTTCTGCGTGGAGATGACGAGGCTCACCAGCGCGCTCTGGATGACGTAGTTGTCGTTGCCCCAGATGATCCCTTTCTCGTAGGGATGCATGGTGCGCGGGCGATGCCCCGACGCCTTTGGCTTGTAGGCCCATTCGGCCGCCTGCTTGATCTTGTCGACGGACAAGCCGGTGATCTTGGCGCCGTCTTCGAGGGACATGCGGTTGGTCTTCACCGCGTCGTCGAAGCCCGACGTGTGCTGGGCGATGAAGGTCTTGTCGTGCCAACCCTGGTCAACGACGTAGGTGAACAGCGTGTTGAACAGCGCCGTGTCTGTGCCTGGCTGCAGGTCCAGGTGCAGCACGTTCTCTTTGCCTGCAACCTGTTCCGCGATGGCGATCGTGGAAGAGCGGCGCGGATCCACCACGATGAGCTTGGCGGCGGCCGTGGTCTCTCCCGGGAACCACTTTTTCTTCTTGTCGGTGGTTCCACCCGAGAGATTGGGCACCCAGTGATTCAGGAAGTAGTTCGTCTGGGTTTCGTAGGGGTTGCAACCCGTGGCCAGGATGCAATCCGCAACCTCGGCATCTTCGTAGCTGTTGTTGAGTTCGCCAATGCCCATCTCGCGCGTGGCGTGGCATTCGGAGTTGTAGGCCGGGCGGTTGTGGATGCGCACCATGGGCGTCTTCAACGCCGAGAACATCAGCTTGCCGGTGCCCCAGGTGTTCTCGAAACCACCGCCAGCACCTCCGTGGTCGAAGCAGTCGAACATCACACCGGAGGGACCGTCGGTGTCGAGGATCTTCTTGGTCACGCCGGCGTAGATGGCCAGCGCTTCGCTCCAGTTCGTATCGAGCCACTCGCTGCCCCGGAAGATGCGCGGTGTCTTCAGGCGCTCCTTGCCGATGCCGTCGGCCGAATACATGTACGAACCCATCTTCCCGCCGCGCGTGGAAGACAGGCCGCTGTTGACCACGCACTCCTTGTCCGGCACCACCATGATGTTCCAGCGCTTGCCCGAGCGATCGGTGATCGTGTTCGTCATGGCTGGCGTCATCGTGATCGCCATCGGTGGCAACTGTTTGCGGAAGTCCATTCCCAGCGCGTTGTCGCCGGGGGCGCGGCCGCCTTCGCGGTTCGCATCCCACTTGTAGACGTGATACCCGCAACCGACGATGCAGAAGTGGCACGTCATGTTGGTCTTCTGGGCATCCTTGGTGGGCAGCGCGATGCGGTCCCGAATGTTGGTGGTCATGGCCTTGCTCCCTTACAGCACGTTGGACTGGCGGCCGTACAGCAGCCCGTTAATGGCGACGGCCTGCAGGCTGTCGCTGCGCTCGTCGTACTCCAGCAGCACTTGCGGCAGATCCTCCGTCGCCTGCCCGCAGACCATCTGGCCGCTGTTCTCGGGGTCGAACACCGAAAAGTGGCAACCGCACTTGAACGTCCGGGTGCCGGCGTCGTACGCGACCGGGCAGCCCATGTGCGTGCACATGCCGCTGTACGCCACGATGTCCTGGTTGGGGCCGACGCCGCCCGGCACCGGCGAACCCATGCGGATGGCGTAGCAAGGCGAGCTGGAGTCCGGGTAGCTGAAGCTGACGGCCTGGTTGACCGGCATCGCGCTGGCCTTGCCGACCGCGCGGCGCGGATAGTTGAGGGTCGTGGCGCCCGGCGCGGGCTGTGCTGCGGGCTGCGCGCCATGCGCAGCCGTCAAGGTCGAGGACGCCAGCGCGGCCGCGCCGCCGCCGCTGGTCAGCATGAAGATCCGTCGACTGACTTTCGGGTTTTCCATCGTGTCTCCGTTGTTTGGGGCAAGCGTTCTCTGTCCGCAAGACAGGTGCCAACGGAGCTTTTCAATGTTTTCAACGACTTAGAACGAGGTCGCATCGGGAATGTCCGGATCACGTAACGTCTTTTCGGCGAGTAAGTTACGAACTCGTAACACCCACGATCCCAGACATGCAACGAAGAACGCTGCTTCAGGCGCTGCCGGCGTTGGCCGGCTGGAGCGCCGCCAACACCGCCGAGCGGCCGCGTATCCGCATCGGCTTGACTGCGGTGATCCTCGCTGACCAGGTCGCGTTTCTTTCGCGCTGGGGCAGCTACCTGTCCAGCCGGACCGGGGTGTCCGTGACCTTCTCCGCACGCGAGTCCTACCAGGAGATCCTGGACCTGCTGTTCGGCGGCCAGCTCGACGCTGCTTGGATCTGCGGCTATCCCTACGTGCTTCAGCAGGCGCGCCTCGAACTGCTGGCCGTGCCAATCTACGAGGACAAGCCTCTCTACCGCTCCTACCTCATCCGGCCCGCAGGCAAGAGCAATGGCATCGAGGGCTGGTCCGATTTGAAGGGCCGTGTGCTCGCGTACTCGGACCCTCTGTCCAACTCGGGGTGGTTGGTCCCTCAGGCGCAACTGCGCAGCGTGGGTCTTCTCCCCCGTGATTTGCGTCGCGGCTTCTTCGCCCACGGCCACCGCAACGTTGCGGAAGCCGTGGCCGCCCGATTGGCCGATGCCGGGTGCATCGACGGCTATGTGTGGGAGACGATGCGGCGCCAGAAGATGATCGCGGCCGAGCGAACCGAGGTCGTCTGGCGGTCCGAACCGTATGGCTTTCCGCCGTTGGTGGTGCGCAAGGGAGCGCTCGGCGAGTTGACGCAGCAGCTACGCTCTTCATTGCTGTCCATGAGCCAGGATGCGGAAGGCCGGGCCCTGCTGCAAGCGCTCAACCTCGATGGTTTCGCGCAGGAGCCGAACAGCATCTTCGCTTCGATCGAGAAGCTGGCGGCCGAACAAGAACGCGTGAGCTGACGCCATGCTCGGCCGCTTGCCTTACCGCTTCCAGATCCCCTTCGGGCTGGTGCTGGCTGTTGTGGTGTCGGCGCTGCTGGTATCGGCCGTTGCAGCCCAGATCTCAGCGCGTTCGGTGCGGCAGGAAATTCTGTCGACGGTCAGGCAGTCCATGGTCCTGCTGAGTGCGCAGGCGCGGCCGTTGCTGGCATCCGAGGACACCTGGCGCGCTTTCACGCTACTGCGCGATACGGCGGCCTTGCTTCCGGGTGCCGAGCATGGACAGACACGGGGTGCGATCCTGGATGCAAAGGGCCGCTTCTTGGCAGGTTCCGATCCCTCACGGCTTGCCACCGGTGAACAGGCCCTTGGCCTTCAGACTGGAGCCAGGGTCACGCCCCCCGCCCAAGACATTCGAGGTCACGTGGAGTTGCCGGACCAGGCCGGAGATCTGACGCTGATCGAGCCTATCCAGAGTGAAGACGGCGAGGTGCTCGGATTCGTCTACGTGGAGGTCGACGCACCAGTGTTTGCGCCCGATTGGGTTGCGGTTGCCCAACCAGCACTCATCGGCGCCATGCTCGCAGCCGCGCTGCTCGTGCCAGCCGGCTGGTGGCTCGGAGAGCGCATGGGTCGCCCGATCGCCCGCATCGCCGATTGCATTGCCCGGATCGGCAACACGAGCGCCGCGCAACTGCAGACTGAGGTGCCCGAAGCCAAGGACCCGGAGCTCAATCGAATCGGCAACGCTGTGCGACGCCTGCTCTCGGAACTCGAAGTCAGGCAAGCGGCGGAGCAGCGCGCGTTGTCAGCGGAACGTCTCGCCGCTGTAGGTCGCATCACTGCGGCAGTCGCGCACGAGATCAACAATCCGCTGGCTGGCTTGCTCACGGCAGCCCAGACGTTGCGCATTCATGGCGCGTCTGAGGACGCGCGCCTGCGAAGCATCGATCTCATTGATCGTGGCCTGAAGCAGATCCAGACGATGACGGCCGCGCTGCTGCCGCAGGCCCGCGTCGAGGACCGGGCATTGCAACCGGGAGACGTGAACGATGTCATCACGCTGGTCCAGCCTGAAGCGGTCCGACTGGGCGTCCACCTGACGCTCGAGATGGAGATCGCATCCGCCTTTCGCGTTCCCTCGGCCGTGGTGAGACAGGTGCTGCTCAACCTGCTGCTGAACGCCATCAAGGCCGCCGGCAGTGGCGGCTTGGCGCATGCCGCAGTGCACGCCGATGCCCAAGCCGTGAAAGTCACCGTCAGCAACAGCGGCTCGCAATTGACGGCCGATGCGCTCGAAGCCCGATTGGCGTCGGAAGGCGGCAATGACCCGCGCGGCTTCGGCCTCTGGATCTGCCGTGAAATCGCGAACCGCTTCAGCGGTGACTTTGGCCTGCTGCACTCCCCCACCGCGGCGACTGAATTGTGTTTTTGGATCCCCAACCTGGAAGCAAATGAGCAAGTCACTCCTACTCGTTGAAGACGATCCGATCATGGGCGAGTCCCTGCAGCAGCGCTTCGAACTGGAGGGCTTCCAGGTGGTCTGGTGCCGCCGGCTGGCCGAAGCCGCCGGACGCATGGAAGATCCATGGGCCGCGGTCATCAGTGACGTGCGCCTGCCGGATGGATTGGCCACCGAATGGTTCGCGGGTCTGTCGTCACAGATTCGTTCCGTGCCATGGTTTTTCCTGACGGGTTACGGCAGCGTCAACGATGCCGTCGCGGCGATTCGCTCGGGAGCGCGTGAGTACCTGACCAAACCCTTCGAGATCGAGCGCTTGGTTACGCTCATCCACTCCGCAACGTCGTCAAGCCGGGCGTCGAATGACGAGGCAGTGCTCGGCGTTTCGAGCGCCATGCGCAAGATCGAAGAGATGATCCGCAAGGTGGCGGGTCAGCGATCATCCGTCCTGCTGACAGGCGAATCCGGGGTCGGCAAGGAAGTAGCGGCGCAGTTTGTCCATAGTCTCGACCCGCGCGGTGCCCAGGGCGAGTTCATCGCCGTCAACTGCGCTGCCGTTCCCGAAAACATGATGGAGGCCGAGTTCTTCGGCTATGAGAAAGGCGCCTTCACAGGTGCACAACGGGCCCACAAGGGCTATCTCGAGAGAGCCCACGGTGGCACGTTGTTCCTCGACGAGGTCGGTGACCTACCGCACCAGATGCAGGCGAAGCTCCTGCGTGCGCTGCAAGAGCGGTGCTTTTTTCGACTGGGGTCTGAGCGCACGACGCGCAGCGACTTCCGTGTGATCGCCGCGACCAATCGGGATCTCTACGCCGACATGCTGGCAGGGTCGTTTCGCGAAGATCTCTTCTACCGGCTGGCCGTAATCAACCTGTGGCTACCGCCGCTGCGCGAGAGACCGGAGGACATCCGTTGGCTTGCCGAGCGAATGCTGTCGCAGTTGACAGAGGAGCATGGCAGGCCTATAGCGGTTTCGGAGCCATTCATGCGTGACGTGCTCGGGCGCACGTGGAAGGGAAACGCAAGGCAACTGCGCTCTTACCTTGAGCAGGCGGTCGTGCTGAGCGACCAAGGCATCGTCGATCTTCCGTTGGAAGATCGACGCTTGATCACAAACGAACTGTCGGGTGAATCGAGCGACGAGTTCGTGCCTCTGCAGGCGATGATCGAGGAAACCGAGCGGCTCCACATTCAGCGCGCGCTTGAGCGAACCGGGGGCAGCGTTTCCAAGACTGCCGAACTGCTCGGCATCAGCCGCAAGACGCTTTGGGAAAAAATGAAGCGCCTCAAGATGAGGACAGTCGAGGTCGAACTCAGCCATACCGAGGGCGAGCACTGATCTCCCGAGATCCACGGAAACGGCCGCGCCGAATTGCTCGGTTTTAGAACCTATGATCGTCGTCGACTTGAAACCTTGGAAGGGGCAAGGCAAGTGGTCGAATGCTGGCATGACGGGAAGCGCAACGAAAAATACTGGAGGCACTATGCGTATCGAGAAAGCCGAGATCACGAACTTTCGCCTGCTCGAGAAGGTGGAGATCTCGTTCGAAGCCGTCTCTACAGTGATCGTGGGCCGAAACAACAGCGGGAAGACGTCCCTTACTGAGGTGTTCGACCGCTTGATTGGTGACAAGGTCGGTCAATTCAAACTTGAAGATTTTTCGGCCAGCACAAGGCCAATGTTTCTCGCCGCCAAGAAGCTCCGCGAGGATGGCGCGGAGGCTAAAGCGGTCTTAGCGGCGCTTCCGGTCATATCGGTCACCTTGACGCTCAGCTATGAAGCAGGCGCCACAGATTTTGGGCCGCTCTCGGATTTTGTTATTGATCTTGACGTCAATTGCACTAAGGCAATGCTCCGAGTCGACTACCGGGCGAGCTTGGCGACGCTAGCGGTCCTGTTCGATATTCCCGTGCTGGTCGGCGACGAGGATGGAGTGGCACATTTCTTCCGCAGTCTTCGAGAAACGGTGCCCAAAGCGTACTCATTGCATCCTGTCGCCATCGATCCTACGGATGCAGCGAATGAACGCGCACTAGAGCTCAAGCACGTTGCGGCGCTTTTTCAGTATGGTTTCGTAGGTGCGCAGCGTGCGCTGGACCAAGCCAAAAAAGGCGATCCCTATGTGTTGGGAAAGCTTCTAGAAACGTTGTTTCAAACCGCATCGACCGCTACTGCAGCTCCTGGCGATCGAACCATCGCAGCCGATCTAAAGCTTGCGGTCGAAACTGTGGAAAAGCAGATCCAGAGCGGGTTCAATGAGAAGCTCAAGGGTCTCCTGCCGACTTTCGACAAATTTGGCTATCCGGGCCTCAGCGATCCGCACTTGAGGACCGAGACTGCCCTGGATGTTGGCAGCCTGCTGTCCGAGCACACCAAGGTCTTCTATACAGGCACACACGGTGTACACCTGCCCGAAGGATACAACGGTCTCGGCACTCGGAACCTGATCTACATCCTTCTTCAACTGATGACCTTTCACAAGGCATATCGGGCACGCCCCACGCTCCCTGGGATCCACTTGGTCTTCATCGAAGAGCCCGAAGCACATCTCCACCCGCAAATGCAGGAAGTCTTCATCAAGCAGTTGACCGATGCTATTGCAACCTTCTCGGAGGGCTACCCCGGCGGGCCGCCCTGGCAGGTTCAGTTCGTGGTCTCGACTCATTCGCCGCACCTGGCAAACGCTGCAAGCTTCGACTCGATCAGATACTTCTTGACCAAACCGGCCGATGACGGCCTCACGCGACACACTCAAGTCAAAGATTTCAGGAAGGGCCTGGACACCATACAGCCAGCCGATCGGAAGTTTCTTCATCAGTACATGACGCTGACGAAATGCGACCTCTATTTCGCGGACAAGACGATCGTGATCGAAGGGACGACGGAACGCCTGCTGATACCCCGGATCTGTCAGATCGTGGACAAGGATCTACCTGCCGCATCAAAGCTCGCGAAACAGTACATCACCGTATTGGAGGTCAGCGGCGCGCATGCCAGTATTTTTGAGCCCTTGCTCGACTTCCTGGAGCTGAGAACTCTCATCATTACTGATCTAGACGTGGTCAAGCTGAATGACAACAAGCCAGCACGGTGGGTGAAGTGTCCGTACTCTAAAGGAGTTCGAACCAACAACATGACAATCAAAAATTGGTTCGACGTGGCTGAAGGAGAGCAGATTTCAGTCGAGCAACTTAAGGAAAAATCGCCTGCCGAAAAAACAAAAGGTAGTCGGAGGATCGCCTATCAAATCCATGAAGCAGGCTCTGCGTTCTGTGCCAGAAGCTACGAGGATGCGCTCATCCTCGCCAACCCAGATCACTTTCAACTTGCAGCTGGTACACATTGGGGCGATACGGCTTGGCTGTTGGCACAAGACATGCCCAAAACCGAGACAGCCTTGCGTTTCGCAATCGAGGTGGCCGAGTGGAATGTGCCTCTCTACATTCGAGAGGGTCTGATCTGGCTGTCTGAGCCACCAGAACCCGCACCGCTGCCGCCGCTGGAAGCTGAAATGGTCGATCCCAATGCCTGATGTAGCACTCAATCCTGCTGAAGCCGCCGCAGCCGCTGCGCAGCTTAAGGTAAACGCCTGCATTGATGCAGGGCAGAACTTCCGCCTTGAAGCCGGGGCGGGCGCGGGAAAAACCTACTCACTTGTGACCAGCCTGAAGCGGCTGATCGCGGAGCGCGGTACCGCCTATATCCAGAAAGGGAAAAAGGTCGCATGCATCACATATACGAAGGTCGCGCGAGACGAGATCCTCAAGGAGATTGACCAACATCCCGCCATTGCAGTCGACACGATCCATGCGTTCTGCTGGAGCGTTATGTCTCGCTTCCAGGTTCAGCTCAGGGCACTGATACCGCAGATCGAACGCAACGCCGCCAAGGTCGCGGACGCAGGAGGGCTTGGCAATCGCCGGGTTGAGTACAGCCTAGGTTTTTTCGGAATCGACGAAGACAAGGTGACGCTCTATCACGACGATGTGCCCGAGCTCATGGCAAAGCTGATGGATTTTCCCAAGTTCAGGCAGCAGCTTGCAAGTGCGTATCCCGTCCTGTTCATCGACGAGTACCAAGATACCGATGAGCATTTCGCTTCCGCCATCGCCAAGCACTTCCTCGAAGACGGAACGGGCCCGCTTGTCGGTCTGTTTGGTGATCATTGGCAAACAATCTACAGGGACGACTTCGAGCTGACCGCGTATCCGAACATCGAGGGTATCGACAAGGGGGCAAACTTCCGATCCGTGCCAGCCGTGGTCGATGTTCTGAACAGGCTGAGGCCTGAACTCGCTCAAGCGGTCAAAGATCCACACGCGCCTGGTGAAGCGAGGGCATTCCACACGAACGCTTATGCGGGCGAGCGGACCAACGATCGAAACTCCAAGCACGATCTGCTCCCAGCATCTGCGCGAGATCACCTGGCTGCGCTTAGGGCCCGTCTGGAACAGGACGGATGGAATTTTTCACCCGACGCGACCAAGATACTCATGCTGACCCACAACGCTCTCGCCGAAGAGCAAGGGTATCCGACCATTGTTGAAGTCTTCAGGGAACGCAAAGAGGCTTTCGCCAAGAAGGAAGACAAGACCATCGAGTTCTTTGCCGATGTGCTCGAGCCGATGTGCCTCGCTTACGAAAATGGGCGATACGGTGACATGTTTCGGATTCTTGGCCGACCCCAACAGATCAAGAGCCACGCTGACAAAGCGACATGGCAGCAGAACATGGCGGTATTAAAAAATCTTCGGGATACCGGAACCGTCGGAGATGTGTTGGACCATCTCAAGGCAACGCGACGACCGTCGCTCCCCGATCCGGTTTCGCGCAGAGAGGCGGAACTTGCTGCGCTTGTTCTGGAGGACGGCCAGGAAGAGCCTTCCTACCTTCGGAGGCACCGCGGCTTGAGAGCAGTCCCGTATCAGGAGATCGCGAAGCTTACGAAATTCATTGAAGGTTCAACTCCATTCGCCACGCAGCATAGTGTCAAAGGGGCAGAATTTGAGAATGTGCTCGTCGTTCTCGGCGGCGGTTGGAATCACTACAACTGGCCGCAAATGCTTGAACTGATGCAGACGAGTGCGCTTACCGCCAAAAATAGAAATGGCTTCTTTAGGGCGAGAAATCTTTTCTACGTCGGCTTGTCTAGGCCGAAGAAGCGACTGGCCGTACTGCTAACACAGACGCTCCCGGACGATGCCTTGTCGACGTTGGACAAGCTCTTTGGAGCGCATGCTGTCCATTCACTCACGCTTTGAAAACCGATCGCCGCCGTGCTCGAAGGGCACGGCGAGCATTGCGCCTGAGCCTGTAGGCAGGAGGAGGTCATTGGGGAGCTGCAGAATCTGCAGTTTGCAAGAACGAATCAACCTCGCTTGCTGTGCTTCTGGCCGTACGCATTACCCCGATGAGCGTTGCCGATGCCGGGCCCGTCCATTCACCATAGCCGACCAGCCACAGACCCGACTCGTCGCGAGACCGGGTGTCCTCCACCGCGATCTTTCCATCCTCGACAATGCCGAGCGGCATCAGATGATCCAGGGCCGCTCGGAAGCCGGTGCACCAGATCACCGCATCGACGTTGCGGGAGGTGCCGTCGCTCCAGACCGCACCTTTGGACGTCATGCGTTCGAAGGGCCTGACCGAGGACAACACCCCTCGGGCACGTGCATCCATCACCGGCGGCACCATGACGATGTCGCCGAATCCGCCAGGAAGGACTTCAACGCTCCGCCCTTCCTGGAGAGCCCGCCATCGCGCCGTCGCGCGCTCGAACAGGACCCGGCCATCCACGTCGTCTGGCAGGAACATGGGCTCCTCCTGCGTGACCCACACGGTCTCAGCAGCCGAGAGGGAAATCTCAGCCAGGATCTGGGCGCCGGAGTTTCCTCCACCCACGACCATGACCCTCTGCCCGCTGAACTCGTCCCGACTCTGATAGTGGGCCGAATGAAGCTGGCGGCCGGAGAAATCCGCCATGCCTGGATAGTCGGGCATGAATGGCTTGCGCCAAGTGCCCGTCGCGCTCACGACCGTTCGCGACGTCCAGGTCCGATCGCCGGCCCGCACCTCGAATCCCTGCTCGACGCGGGTGACCGACGACACCAGAACGGGCCGCTCGAACTGGAGCGCATATCGCTTCTCGTAGTCGCGCAGGTAGCTCACCACATGGTCGCGGCCGGGGTACGTCGTGCCCGCATTCGGCATCGGCCAGCCCGCGATGGAACTCCACGCGGCTGGTGAGAACAGCCTCAGCGAGTCCCAGCCGTGTTGCCAGGCACCACCGCCGGCTTCCTCGGCGTCGAGCATCAGGAACGAGCGCTGCGTCCGCCGCAGGAAGTACGCGACCGAGAGCGCCGCCTGGCCACCCCCGATGATGATCACGTCGTGGGTCATACGACGGTCAGAGTTCCGATTTCAATGCGCTGCAGCAACAAGTAGTGCCTTCTTCATGTCGGCCGTCATGACCACCAGCGCAATGCACGCGGACAGGCCAAGCATGGCGGAGAACCATAGCGCACCGTCTCCCCACCGTTCCACCGCCATGCCGAACAGAAACGGCGCGCCGGCTTGCACGACGCGCGCCGGCACCATGAGGAATCCCTGACGCTGCCCGTAACCCTTGGCGCCGAAGATCAGCAGCGGAAGCGTACCGATGGCGATGGTCAGGATGCCGTTGCCCAAGCCGTGCAGCACCGCGAAGGCAGCGGCGGCCGAAGTACCGAACAGGCCAAGGCAGAGCGCGCCCAACGGATGAGCCAGCGTGGCCAGCCGGGCCGACAACAGCGGATGCGCGCGCTTGAGAAAGGTGAACTCGATCACCCGCCCCACCACCTGGGCCGGGCCGACCAAGGCGGCGATGCCAACCGCTGCGGCCAGCGTGGCACCGCTGGCCAGCAGCAGTTCCGGTAGGTGTGCGGCCATCGCCGTGCTGATGAACCAAGTCACGGCGAAGACGTACGCCATCAGAACGGCGGCGCGGCGCTGCTGCGCTGGCGCAAGTCCAGCGCCAACGTCCTTCTCGGCGACAGTGGCCCCCTTCGACGCCTGATTGATACGGGAAGCTCGTGGCAGCAGCACATTGAGGGGGAGACCGATCACCAGATGCAATGCCGCCCACGTAAGACACGCCCCGCGCCAACCCACGGTGCTTTCCAGATAGGCCGACAACGGCCAACCCACGGTGCTCGCAAAACCTGCGAACAGTGTGATACCAGTGATTGCCCTTCGCGCCTCTTGGCCGTGCAGCCGCACCACAGTGGCAAAGGCCGCTTCGTAGAGGCCGCTGCCCATGGCCAGGCCCATCAGCGCCCAAGCACCGAACACATGGCTGGCATGAGTGGCCTGGCTCAGCGCGGCCAGCCCTGCGGCAAACACCAGGTTGCTGGCGATGAGCACCGGGCGTCCGCCCAGGCGGTCGATGAGCCGGCCGGCGATGGGCCCAATGCCGGCGGCAACGAGCAGCGCCACCGAGAAAGCACCGAAGACCGTGGATGTGGAGATGCTGATGTCCTTGCCCATGACGCCGGCCAGCACCGCAGGGAGGTAGTACGACGATGCCCAGGCCAGGGTCTGAGCGACGCCCAGCATCACTGTCGTCGTGGTCCTGCTCTGCACGTTGGAATCGCCTCGCTCAGATGCTGCGCAGGTTGACCCGCTTCGACAGCGCCTCGGCGCTTTCGCGCCGCTCGCTGTAGCGATCGACCAGGTGGTCCGCGCAGTCGCGCGTGAGAAGCGTGAACTTCACCAACTCCTCCATTACGTCGACCACGCGCTCGTAATATGGCGAGGGCTTCATGCGCCCGTCGTCATCAAATTCGAGGAAGGCCTTGGCCACCGACGACTGGTTGGGGATCGTGATCATGCGCATCCAACGGCCGAGCACGCGCAGTTGGTTCACCGCGTTGAACGACTGCGAGCCGCCCGACACTTCCATCACCGCGAGGGTTTTGCCCTGCGTCGGGCGAACTGAGCCAACGGCCAGTGGGATCCAGTCGATCTGTGCTTTCATGATTCCGGTCATCGCGCCGTGCCGTTCGGGCGATGTCCACACCATGCCTTCTGCCCACTGCGCCAGATCGCGCAACTCTTGCACCTTCGGGTGATCTTCGGGCGCGTCGTCAGGCAACGGAAGGCCGCGCGGATCGTAGATGCGGGTCTCCGCACCCATGGCGCGAAGCAGGCGGGCGGCCTCTTCGGTCAGTAGCCGGCTGTAGGAACGCTCGCGCACAGATCCATAGAGCAGCAGGATGCGTGGTGCGTGTGCAGCGCGTGTTGCCGGCAGGAGGCTTTGCAGATCGGGGCGGCGAAAGGCCTCCAGATCGATGTTGGGGAGATCAAGGCTTTGGGACACGCTGGCCTTTCGCGTCGATCACGGCTTCGCCGTCTTCCTTGGTGAACGCACCCAGTTGCGGCCGCGGCAGAATGTCGAGAACGGCTTCGGAAGGCCGACACAGGCGTGTGGCAAGCGGCGTTACCACGATCGGCCGGTTGATGAGGATCGGATACTGCCCCGTGAAGTCGATCAGTTGCTCGTCGGTCCACTTCGGATCGTCGAGGCCGAGTTCGTCGTAAGGCGTTCCCTTTCGGCGCAGCACATCGCGCACCGGCACGCCCATGGCTGCGATCAGCTGCTTCAGCGTGGCGCGACGAGGCGGGGTCTTCAGGTACTCGATGACCGTAGGCTCCTCGCCCGTGTTGCGGATCAACGCGAGCACGTTCCTGGACGTGCCGCAGTCGGGATTGTGATAGATGGTGACGTCGCTCATTAGATTTGAAACAGTAGGTGTGGAGAGGTGGCGCGGTCTCAGCCGAGGCTCAAGCGAAGCGCAAGAGCAGCCAGCGTGACCGCGAGCACGGGGATGGTCATCACGATGCCGACCTTGAAGTAGTAGCCCCAGGCGATGGTCGTGCCTTTCTTCTGAAGCACATGCAGCCAGAGCAGCGTGGCCAGGCTGCCGATTGGCGTGATCTTGGGGCCCAAGTCGCAGCCGATCACATTGGCGTAGATCATGGCTTCTTTCACGATGCCGGTAGCACTCGATGCGTCGATCGAGAGTGCACCGATCAGCACGGTCGGCATGTTGTTCATTACCGATGAAAGCGCGGCCGTGAGAAAGCCGGTGCCCATGGCCGCGCCCCAGACGCCGCTTTCCGCGAAGACGTTAAGCAGCGAGGCGATTTGCCCGGTCAGCCCGGCATTGCGCAGGCCGTAGACCACGAGGTACATGCCCAGGGAGAAGATCACGATCTGCCATGGTGCACCGTGCAATACCTTGCGCGTGCTGATGACATGTCCGCGCGCCGCCACGGCGAGCAGGATGGCTGCACCCACGGCCGCCACCGCGCTGACCGGAACGCCCAGTGGCTCTAGGCCAAAGAAGCCGATGAGCAGGAGCGCCAGCACGATCCAGCCTGCCCGGAACGTCGCGGGGTCACGAATTGCGTCCCCCGGCGCCTTCAGCTGGGCCACGTCGTAGCTTGCCGGAATGCCGCGGCGGAAGTAGAGCATCAGCACCAGCAGGCTGGCGAGCACGGCCGCGATGTTCACCGGCACCATGACCGATGCGTATTCGTTGAAGCCGATCTTGAAGAAGTCGGCCGAAACGATGTTCACCAGGTTGGACACAATCAGCGGCAGGCTGGCTGTGTCAGCGATGAAGCCGGCCGCCATCACGAAGGCGAGCGTGGCGGCGGGCGTGAAGCCCAGCGCAACGAGCATCGCCATCACGATGGGCGTGAGGATCAGCGCGGCACCATCGTTGGCGAAGAGCGCCGAGACCGCTGCGCCCAGCAGCACGATGAACGCAAACAGCAGCCGGCCGCGCCCATTGCCCCAGCGCGCCACGTGCAGCGCGGCCCATTCGAAGAAGCCGGCCTCGTCGAGCAACAGGCTGATGATGATGACGGCAACGAAGGTCGCGGTCGCATTCCACACGATGCCCCAGACAACCGGGATGTCGGCGAGGTGAACAACGCCGAAGAGCAACGCGATGATGGCGCCGAGCGAAGCGCTCCAGCCGATGCCCAGGCCGCGTGGTTGCCAGATGACGAGCACGAGCGTGAAGACGAAGATCAGGATGGCCGCGAGCATTGGAGAGTTTTTCTTGGTTGGTAGGTGAGATGCACAAGTGGGCACCGCCCACCTGCTGCATAGAGTCGGGAATCCCCTAGACCTGATCAGATGCTTTCGAGGGTCGTGCGCAACTGCGCGTCGTTCAGGACATCGAACGGGATTTGAGCCAGCTTGCGCATGCGTTCGCCGATGGCCTGGCGGGTGGATTCGAAGGCGTCCCGCTTTTCATCCGCGTTCGCTCCGACGTTGGACGGATCCGGGTAGCCCCAGTGGATCTTCACGGGCGAGCCGGCCCAGTAAGGGCAGGTTTCCTCGGCCGCGCTGTCGCACACGGTGATCACCACGCGCATGATCGGCGCGTCAGGCTCCGTAAATTCATCCCAGCTCTTGCTGCGATAACTGGAGGTGTCGATGCCAGCCTTCTCGAGCACTTCGACGGCCACCGGGTTGATGCGGCCGCTGGGTGCGCTACCGGCACTGTAGGCGCGCGCGTCGACGCCGAGTTCTCGTGCCCAATGGTTGAACATGCCCTCCGCCAGCACGCTGCGCGCCGAGTTGTGGGTGCAGAGGATCAGGATATTTGTCGTCATGTCAGCGGATTCCGATGTCGCGAACTTCGCGTTGGATGGCCAAGGTCTCGAGCTTGGCGAGTGGGAGCGAGAGCAGGAATTCGATGCGGCGCTTGAGCGTGACAGCCGCGTCGGTGAAAGCGCGTTGCCGGGCTTCTTCGGATCCTTCGGTAGTCGCCGGATCGGCAAGGCCCCAATGTGCGGTGATGGGTTGGCCCGGCCAGATGGGGCACACCTCGCCGGCGGCCTGGTCGCACACGGTGATCACGAAGTCCATGTGCGGGGCGCCGTCCTTCGCGTACTCACCCCAGCTCTTGCTTCGGTAGCCGGAGTCCTTGAAATGCAGGTTGCGCAATGTGGTCAGCGCGAGCGGATGTACGGCACCTTTGGGGTGGCTTCCCGCCGAGAAAGCGGTGAAGCGGTCCGAACCCAGGTGGTCGAGGATCCCCTCGGCCAAGATGGAGCGTGCAGAGTTGCCCGTGCAGATAAAGAGGACGTTGTGTTTGCGTTCAGTCATTGGGTACTTTCAGCAGCAGGCTTTGCTGGGGGAGGCCACCACTGGGATGGCTTTCAAACCGACAGGCCCGGCGCAGCAGGCGCTGGCAGCATCCGCTGGGGCGTCCGGGTTGCGGCTTTGGCCATACACAACGGCCGACTCGAGCGTCCGGTAGTGTTCCCAGGCGATGCCCTGCGGATCCGTGACCCAGTGCTTTTCGCTCTTGGCATAGCAGCACACGGTTTCGCCTTCATCGAGCAGCGTCCGGTCCGCGGCCTGGGCACGAACCTTCAGTTCAGCAAGTTCGCTTTCGTCATCGGCCTGGATGCCGAGGTGGTCGATACCAACGCCATGGCCCACCGTCGAGATCGCGAAATTGACCCTCGGGTCGTCCAGCATCCATTTCGCGTAGTCGCGCTCGACGCGCGCAGGCTCTGCCGCAAAGAGGAGGGAGTAGAAGGCGATGCTCTTGCTCAGGTCATCGACGTGCAGGTGAACGTGGAAACGCTTCATGACATGTTCTCCTAATGGGCGTTGAGAAGTGGTGGCGCGGTTTTGGCGATGTGCCTAGTTCGAAGTCGTCGATCTGAGCGCGCGGGCCATGCAGGTTGCCGAAGCGGGGCAGATGCTGGCGAATTCGGTGGTGGATCGGATCGTGTCGGGTGCGTCGGATCTCGTGACGGGAAGGTAGCCACGCGCCGCGAAAAAATTGGGCGCGGATGTCGTGAGCAGGAAGAGCCGCTGGATGCCTGCAGCCACGGCCTTGGCTTCGATCGCACGCAGGAGCACATCACCGAGGCCCACGCCCCAACTCTCGGGGGTTACTGCCAGGGAGCGCAACAGGCCTGCATCTCCCGCGCGCTCAAGCCCGACGCAGCCTACCAAGTCGTCGCCGGCTCGAAGCACAAGGAAATCGTTCATGTGACCTGGGCTCAGATCGCTCTCGGGCAACTCGCAAGTGAGTAGCAGCGCGCGCACTTGCGCAAAATCAGCTGCGCTTGCCTGTTCGGGGGGCATAGCTCGACGGCGGGCTTGAATGTCAGCAAGCACACGAGGCGTCGGCCTCCGCGACACATGCCTGCCCTTGGCAGCAGTTCTCGGTGAGGTAGGCCAACAAGTCATTCATCTGGTCGAACGACGCCCGGTAGATCAGATGCCGGCCCTGCCGCTCCTGCGAGACGAGACCGGCATTCGTCAACTCCTTGAGATGGAAGGAGAGGCCAGTCGCCGGAACGGACAGAGCTTCCGTCAGCGCACCCGGGGTCATACCCTCAGGACCCGCAACGACCAAGGCACGAAACACCCGAAGGCGAATCGGCTGCGCAAGTGCCATCAAAGAACGGACAACAGTATTTTCTTCCATAATTCAAGTATCGTTGAATCATTGAATCTGCGCAAGCGCTCGGTCCAAAACTGTGCCGGCAACAGGAGATCGTCAAATGCGACCGTTCCACATGCTTCTCGCCGTTCTAGTCGCCGTCATTTGGGGTGTGGCGTTTGTCGTCAGCAAGATCGGCCTGGAGAGCTTCACACCGCCGCAATTGACCGCGCTGCGGTTCCTGGTGGCGGCCGTGGGGGTGTTCTGGCTGCCGCGGCCGGCGATTTCATGGAGGGCGGTGGTGTTCATCGGCCTCACCGTCTTCACGGGGCAGTTTCTGCTGCAGTTCTTCGGGATCGCATTTGGAATGCCTGCCGGACTCACGGCCTTCGTGGTGCAGACGCAGGCGCTCTTCACGGTCGTCTTCGCAGCCCTGATGATTGGAGACCGCCCCAGCACCCAGCAGACCATCGGCATGGTCGTTGCCCTGGTCGGGCTGCTCGTGATCGTCCTGACGCTCAACGGCAACGTGCCTGCACTGGCCTTCGCGTTGACCCTCGCGTCGGCATTGAGCTGGGCCGTTGGCAACCTGGTGATCAAGCGGCTGTCCAAGGTCAACATGCTGCACCTGATGGTGTGGGCCAGCTTGGTTCCCCCTGCCCCCGCGCTGGCGCTGTCCTTCATCCAGGATGGACCGATGGCGCTCCTGTGGGCGATGACGCACGCATCGATATGGGGTCTCTTCGCGCCGGTCTACCTTGGGCTACTGGCGACCGTGCTGGCGTACGCCATTTGGGGAAATCTGCTGCAGCGCTATCCCGCTGGCACCGTCGCCCCTTTCGCTCTGCTGGCGCCCGCCGTGGGCCTGAGCATGTCTTCGCTGGTCTATGGTGAAAGCTTCAGCGTCATTCGACTGTCGGGGATGGTGCTTCTGCTCGTCGGCGTAGCGATAACCGCAGGCCTGCTCAATCGTTGGCTCCGCTTGAATACCGGTTAGCGGCTGAGGGTGACATTCCCAAACGTCCTATCTCCCGAACATGGATGCGCACGCGGTTAATGGCAGAGGTGATGTACCTGCCATTTCAGGTCGTCTCAGGTCAGTTGCTGACGCCTGAGGAGTTTGCTGACTCTTCTGCCGTCGCTTCTGTAAGAACTGCAATCAGATCAGTCTGATCCAAAACGTGCGCACGGAGTGCACCGCGCTTTGAAGCGGGTCGGTCGTAGCTGCAAATATCGACGACCAGCAGGTAGAGCGTCTTGCCTCCGAAATTGACGAACGGAACCATCACATCACTGCTTGCGAAGGGAAACTGCAGATCTTCAGGACAGGTGCGGTAGATCACAAGGTATCCGACCAACTGGTTGAAGTCTCGCGCATACGTCATGAGTTGATTGACGCCATGCTTGATGTACCGAGTGCCCCGCGAGGATGCGTCACCATCGAATATCTTCGCGTCAAGAAGGGGTGATCGTCCTTTTCGTGCAGATTGACACGGTTTGTCAAAAAATAACTAGTCAAATCAATCACTTAGGGACGTGACATTTTGGACGGCTCGTCCTTTTCGTGCAAATTGGTGCGCTTGGCTCGGTTCCTGACACCCGAGCGATTCGAGGGCCGCGGTTGTCGGCCCGCCATCGCGACATGCGGTCTGCAATGGTGCGAATTGGACTTGCCGGACTTCGTTGTCGTGTTCGATGATCTCGGCCTTGTTCCAACTCACCCAGGAGAATTCCTCTTCACCATTCAAAAGCCATTGCCGCCGCCGGCCGGGTACGCGAGTTGGCTCGACTACGCCGTCGAATCCTTCAGCACCCGCCAGGCCTGGCTCGAAAGCCTCAGGCAAACCTGGGCCGACGACACCGCCGTCGAACTGGACCGCGACGACATCCGCGAATCCGCACGCATGGAACTGCGCGCCGTGCGCAAGGCGGCCGCTGCAGACGACTCATGACGCCGAGCCGCGGACCGCGAACGCCGCATCCATCTGCCGTGCCCGCTTGACCTCGTCGCCGTGCAGGTAGATCGACGTGGTCGTGATCGAGGCATGCCGCAGGTTGTCGCGCACGGTCGTGAGTTCGGCGCCGCGCGCCAGCGCATGCGTGGCATGGGTGTGGCGCATCCAATGCGGACTGGCACGGCGCAGCTTTTCCGCAAGCGCCGGGCTGTCCGCCTCGATGACCTCGGCCACCTTCAGGAAGAAGCCGCGCATGACGCTCCACAGCCGCGTGGCCGTGATGCCGTCCGTACTGTCTAGGTCCAGGCTGCCCAGCAGCGGCGTCTTCGGATTCCACCGGGCCGGCGTCACCGGCAGCTGACGCTGCATCAGGTACCGGTCCAGCGCCGACCGGGCCAACGGCGGCAGCGCCACCTTGCCGGCCTTGCCGCCTTTGCCCACCAGGCGCAGCCAGTGATCGCCGTGGACGTCCGCCTCGATCTGGCTCAGCGTCGCGCCGACCAGTTCGCCGATGCGCAGCCCGGTGGCGTATGCGAAATCCAACACGAACCGCAGGCGCTGCGCCGCCGGGGCCTCCCACCCGTGCATCCATTCCAGGCCCTCGGCCACCGCCTGCACGATCGCCCACTCCCCTTCGCCAAAGACCCGCGTCACGGCCAGCGGCTCCGACCGCGATGCACCCCGGACCTTGATGCCCGCGAAGGGGTTGGCCAGCGCATAGCGCTGCTGGATCAGCCAGCGAAACAAGGCCCCGGCCACTGACAGCGCGTAGGCCACGGATCGCGCCGACAAGGCGCCGGTGAACGGCCGCCATTCGGGCGAGGAACGCGGCGCGGCCGGTCCGACCCAGCGCCCGCGCGGCGCGGGGTGCCGCAGAAACGCCCGGTACGCCACGGCATCCTCCGTCGTCAGCGACGACAGCGCCTTGCCGCGCTCCACGATCGCCCAGAGAATCAGCCGCTCGGCTTCCTTGCGGTAGGCACGCTGGGTGGCCGCCGATTCGTGTAACGACAGCCAGGCCTGGACCGCTTCGTAGTCGTTGTCCGCGGCGAGGACGCAGGTCGCCGGCGGCGCCCGGAAGGCGCCCTGCGAGCCGTCGACCTCGCGCCGCACGCACAGGCGCTCCCACGGCACCACGTCGTGTGGCATGCCGACCGACACAAGCGCTCGGGCGGCCGCGGTGAGCGACGGATGCGCTGCAAAAAAAGCCTCCACCTGCCGGGCGCCGGTGGCACCGAGGCCGGGAATGGCCGCCCACCAGCGCCGCCGGCGCGGGACGCGCACGGTCAGGTCGGCCAGCGTGCGCAGGCCGTGGGCCCGCATCGGTTTGGCGATGCGCACGGGCAGCCAACGCTCGACGGCGTCGGTCACCAGCGGCCGCGGCACGGCGAGCCCGCGCAACAGGTCGATCGTCGCCATGACGGCGCGGACCCGCTTCGGCCGCTCGGAGGCCGGGTGCAGGATTAGTTGCGCCAGGTCGTCGCGGCGACACCGGCGGGCGTGGTCCGCCAGCTGGCGCCGGATCTCGCCCAGTACGGCGCGCGACGACCTTCCAGTGCCGGTGCTGTGCGGCAGGTACTGCGCGACGGCCTCGGTGGTGCCCATGCCGGCGTACCAGGCACGCAGGGCCGCGAGCGCCGCGGCACCGGGGAAGTCCTGCGGCTTTTCTTCCTGGGGCAAGGCACGTGGGCTATTTTTCATATTTGGAGTTTAGCCAATCGAGATGGTTACTGCGATAAGAAGGATTATCGCAATAGCAGTGATGAGCGAAGTTGGCCCGATGATTGCGCTTGCGCGCAGTTCTCTTGCGCACCACCTTTCTTCGGCGATCTGCGAGACGCCCTGCCAGTTTTTCAGAATACGCCCGCGGCGCACGGCCCCGGAACGTGTGGCCTGGACCTCGCCACCATCGGATCAGGAAAAAAGCCGTCTAGCTGACGGGGTCAGGTATGGCGTCTTCCAAAATGAGGATGCATCCAGGTCTTGCCAACCAGGCTTCACGAAGGACATATCGCGTTTCAGGCCGGACATCTCTCAGAATTTTGATGCTACGCCAGCGGCGCCGATGCTTTGATCGCCACGCCAATCCAGTTCGGACCCGTGTGTGGCTTCAGCCCCGTCGGCGACCATCAGAAAAAAGCTGATCGCATCTTCATCTGTACGATCGATTGACCCAACAGTACGATGAAGGTAGCAGCCAGCGCCAGGATCAGGCTTGCGGTCAGGGAGTACCAACCGAGCCGGATCGCGTAAGGACCATCTAGCGATAGGCGCGGCGGCGTGGCCCCGACAAAAGCTTTGGTGGTGATGCTGAGGATGCCGCCGAACTCTGGGTGGCGAGCAGAGCCTCGATGCGACGCAGTTTGTGACCGACAAGGCGTCTGCTTAAAACGAAGCGACCGGCGGGCGTCGTCCAGCCCTCACGCGTCAATTTCACCACGGTACTTCTTGCGCGCGCATCACCCCGATGAGCGTTGCCGATGCCGGGCCAGTCCATTCTCCATCGCCCACCAGCCATTGTTCGGGCACGTCTCGCGAGCGAGTTCCTGTGGCGATGTCACCATGCGCCGCGGCAGTTTCAGCCCTGGCGGAAGTGCGTAGAGCTTTGCCGAACTTGCTCAAGGAGATGACCATGATCCGGGCCGAAATCTTCTTCCGGCTGCCATAGGTCGCGCCAAGAGGTTTTCGGAAAACCTCAAGGACTGCAGCGGGCACGAAGCCATGATCAAGGCTGCTCGGAGGCGCTATCAAACGTCCCGAAGTCTATGGCTCCGCTATGCGGCCGCGACAAGTACTCGTCGATCCACAAGCGAGCTTTGACCGCCAACAGGCGATGAGCCTCTTCTTGGGACCATGTCCCGGTGATGGTCAGGCGACAGACCGGCGCGTCTGCGCGTTGTATGTCCGCGAAATAGCTAGGCATCTCCTTCCTCGCTCGCGGGTTGTTTTCCGCATCCGCCGTTGGGTGCGTCTGTTGAGAATGTAGTGCGCCGGATCCTGGGCGGTGAAGACCGCTGTGCTCAATGTGCTCGATGTGCAGAACATGACCTGTAACCTTTGCCCCGTTACCGTCAAGAAGTCGCTGAGCATGTGCCGGGCGTGAGCCAGGCGCGCATCGATTTCGAGAAGAAGACGGCCACAGTCACATTCGACGCAGACAAGACCACCGCCGCGGCGCTGGTCAAGGCCACGACCGACGCGGGCTTCCCCTCGACGGTGCGCAAGTGACGACCACTACCGCTCCCATGCTGGACTCTGTCTTGACGTGCCCGCAGTGCGGGCACGCTAAGCAAGAGCACATGCCGACCGATGCTGGCCAGTTCTTCTACGAATGCGAGCAGTGCAAGACGGTGCTGCGGCCGACGGCCGGCGACTGCTGCGTGTTCTGTTCATATGGCTCTGTCAAGTTCCCACCGGTGCAGATGCAGCAAGACTATTGCAGTCCATAGCGCACGCGTGCGATCCCGCAGTTCCGCAGGGCCACTCTCCGACTCGTGGCAAGTGGGCCGGGCAATCGATGTAGACACCTGCCGAGAAAGAAGCCCTTCTCGCTCGTCACTCAACAGGTGACGATTGCGACTATCTTTCACCGGACGGAATGGTGACGTCTTGTTCAGAGAGCCGCACGGCGGCTCCTTCCAAGCGTCCATCGGGATGCCTCGCGCGGCGAGGCCTGCGCATTAACAGGTAGGCCGCGGGAATGACGAACATCGACAACAATGGGGCCGTGATCATGCCGCCCACCATCGGAGCGGCGATGCGCTGCATCACCTCCGAGCCCGTGCCTGTTCCCCACATGATCGGGAACAGGCCCGCCAGGATGACCGCCACTGTCATGGCCTTGGGGCGCACGCGCAGCACCGCGCCTTCTCGGATCGCGTCCAGCAGATCGTCGGTGCTGGTCTTGCCCTCGTCGATGCGCTCGTCCCAGGCGTGCTTCAGATACAGCAGCATGATCACGCCGAACTCCGCCGACACACCCGCGAGCGCAATGAAACCGACCGCGCCGGCGACGGACAGGTTGTAGCTGAGCAGGTAGAGCAGCCAGATGCCCCCGACCAGCGCGAACGGCAGCGCCGCCATGATCAGCAGGGCTTCGTCGAAGCGCTTGAAGGTCAGGTACAGCAGCACGAAGATGATCAGCAGCGTGAACGGCACCACCACCTTCAGCTTCGCCGTGGCGCGCTCCAGGAACTCGAACTGACCGGACCACGACACCGCGTAGCCCGGGGGCAGTTTCACTTCCTTCGCAACCACGCGCTGCATGTCCTGCACCGCCGAACGCAGGTCTCTGCCGCGAATGTCCACGTAGACCCAGCCGGACAGCCGCGCGTTCTCGCTGCGCAGCATCGGTGGCCCGTCGGTGACCCGGATGTCCGCCACGTCGGAGAGCACCAATCGCGCACCGCGTTCGGTGACGATTGGGAGGGAGCGCAGTTGCTCCAGCGAGTCGCGGATCTCGCGCGGGTAGCGCACGTTGATCGGGAAACGCTGCAGGCCTTCGACCGTCTCACCGATGTTCTCGCCACCCACCGCCGAGGCGATGACCGATTGCACGTCGGCGATGTTCATTCCGAACCGCGATGCCTCGTCTCGCTTGATATTCACGTCCACGTACCGGCCACCGGTGAGCCGCTCGGCCAGGGCGCTCGAGACACCCGGCACGTCCTTGAGCACGCGTTCGATCTCACCGGTGATGCGGTCGATGGTGGCAAGGTCGGTGCCCGCCACCTTCACGCCCACCGGGCTCTTGATGCCCGTGGCCAGCATGTCGATGCGGTTGCGGATCGGTGGCACCCAGATGTTGGTCAGGCCGGGCACCCTGACGGTGCGGTCGAGCTCCTCGACCAGCTTGTCCTGCGTCATCCCGGCACGCCACTGGTCCTGCGGCTTGAACTGGATGGTGGTCTCGAACATCTCCATCGGCGCCGGATCGGTCGCCGACTCGGCGCGCCCGGCCTTGCCGTAGACGCTTGCCACTTCGGGAACCGTCTTGATCAGCCGGTCGGTCTGCTGCAGCAGCTCGCTGGCCTTGCCTGCCGACAGCCCAGGCAATGCCGATGGCATGTAGAGCAAGTCGCCCTCGTCCAGGCGTGGCATGAATTCGCCGCCGATGTGCTGCAACGGCCACAGGCTCAGCACCAGCACGACCACGGCGCCTGACAGCGTCAATTTCGGCCAGCGCAGCACCGCATTCAACAGCGGTTGATAGACCGCGATGAGCAGCCGGTTCAGCGGGTTGGTCTTCTCATCGGGAATCCTGCCGCGGATCAGATAGCCCATCAGTACCGGGATCAATGTCACCGAGAGTCCCGCTGCGGCGGCCATTGCATAGGTCTTGGTGAAAGCCAGCGGCGAGAACATCCGCCCTTCCTGGGCTTCCAGCGTGAAGACCGGGATGAACGACAGCGTGATGATGAGCAGCGAGAAGAACAGCGCAGGGCCCACCTCCGCCGCCGAGTCCGCGATCACGCGCCAATGGGTTTCTCCGCGCAGGGTCTGGTCAGGGTGATCGTGCTTCCACTTCTCGATGTGCTTGTGGGCGTTCTCGATCATCACCACCGCGGCATCCACCATCGCGCCGATGGCGATCGCGATGCCGCCGAGCGACATGATGTTGGCATTGACGCCCTGGTAGCGCATCACGATGAAGGCCGCAAGGATGCCGATCGGCAGCGAGACGATCGCGACGAATGCGGAACGCAGGTGGAACAGGAAGATGAAGCACACCACCGCAACGACGATGAATTCCTCGAGCAACTTGAAGCCCAGGTTGCGGACCGCGCGCTCGATCAGATTGGACCGGTCGTAGGTCGGCACGATCTCCACGCCTTGAGGCAGGCTGGCCTGCAGGGTCTGGAGCTTTTCCTTGACGGCGGTGATGGTCTCCAGCGCATTCTTGCCCGAGCGCATCACGATCACGCCGCCGACGGCTTCGCCTTCGCCATCGAGCTCGCCGATACCGCGGCGCATCTCCGGGCCGACCTGGATGCGCGCGACGTCGCCCAGGCGCACCGATACGCCGGCGTCGGTCGTCATCAGCGGGATCTTGCGGAAATCCTCCACGCCCTGGAGATAGCCCGAGGCGCGCACCATGTATTCCGCCTCGCCGAGCTCGAGGACCGAGCCGCCGGTTTCCTGGTTGGCTTTCTGGATCGCCTCCACCGCCTTGGTGTGCGGGATCCGGTAGGCGGCGAGCTTCTCCGGATCGAGAACGACCTGGTACTGGCGCACCATGCCGCCGATCGAGGCGACTTCGGCCACGTTGGGCACCGTCTTGAGTTCGTACTTGAGGAACCAGTCCTGCAAGGCGCGCAGCTGCGAGGCGTCCTGTGTGCCGCCGCGGTCGACCAACGCGTACTGATAGATCCACCCCACGCCGGTGGCGTCGGGGCCAAGCGAGGCCTTGGCGCCGGCCGGCAGGCGTGACTGCACCTGGTTCAGGTATTCCAGCACCCGCGAGCGCGCCCAGTACAGATCGGTGCCGTCCTCGAACAGCACATAGACGAACGAATCTCCGAAGAACGAATAGCCGCGAACGGTCTTGGCACCCGGCACCGACAGCATGGTGGTGGTCAGCGGGTAGGTGATCTGGTTCTCGACAATGCGCGGCGCCTGCCCTGGATAGCTTGTGCGAATGATGACTTGCACGTCCGAGAGGTCGGGTAGCGCATCCAGTGGCGTGCGCAAGACCGAATACACGCCCCAGGCGCTGAGCATGGCCGTGGCCAGCAACACGAGGAAACGATTGGCGATGGACCACCGAATGAGCTTGGCGATCATGGCTTGCTTTCCGGCGCTGCGGCCTTGGGGGTCGCAGCGGCACTTGCCGCGGGAGCCGTCGCCATGGGCGTCACCCGGGTGAGCTGCGGCAGGTCATCCGCGTCGATGAAGAACTCGAAGCTCGCGCGGTCGCCGGGCTTCAGATTGCCTGGTGTGCCGCCAGGCGGCAGCTTGAACTCCATCGTCATGGCGCCCCACTTGATCGTCGGAATCGGGCCGTGCGAGAAGGTCATCGCGTCCTTGGTGATGCTTTCCACCTTGCCTTCGCCCACGTGTCTTGGAGCCCCTGCAGCCGGCGTGGCAGAAGCGGCCGTCGCCGCCGTAGGCGCCGCTGTCCCGGGAGCGGCGTTCAGGCGCGCCTCGACACCTTTGAGACTGGCCTCCGAGTCGATGAGAAACTGCGAGGACACCACGACACGCTGGCCGGCCTGCAGCCCGCGCTTGATTTCGGTCTGGCCGCCGGTTTCCAGGCCGATCTCGACGTCGACCGGCCGGAACCGGCCGTTGTCCTCCGCCAGCATGACAACCGCGCGCTTGCCCGTCTGGATCACGGCTTCGGTCGGGATCAGCAGCGCCTTGTCGGCTCGCGTGTCCGTGAACTGCATCGACACGAACATGCCGGGTACCAGCCTGCCGGTCGGATTCGCCAGCTCCAGGCGTGCCTTCAGGGTGCGCGTCGCCGGATTCACATCGGGAAGAATGGCTTGCACCTTGCCCTCGAAGGTCTCGCCGGGCGCGGCCGGCGTTCTGGCCTGCACCCTCGCGCCCAGACGCACCAGCGCCGATTGGCTTTCGGGTACTTCGGCATTGGCCCAGACGCTGGCCAGGCCGTTGATGCGAAACAGCGTGGTACCGGCGCTGACCGTCATGCCTTCGCGCGCGGCCAACTCCGTGACGACACCGCCGATGGGCGCGACCAGCGTGATGCGCGGCTGTGTGCGGCCACTGCGAGCGACGAGTTCGATTTGCCCATCGTTCATGCCGACCTGGCGCATGCGTTGGCGTGCACCGTCGACCAGCGAGGCCAGGTCGGTGCCGCGCATGCGCTGAACCGACAGGAACTCCTCCTGTGCCGCGATCCATTCGGGGACGTAGAGCTCGGCCAGGGCCTGGCCTTTTTTCACCTGATCGAGCGTGGCCCGCACATTCAGCCGCTCGACATATCCCGTCGCCCGGGCCTGCACGATGACCTGGTCGCGCTCGTTGAAGGCGATGCTGCCGACCGTGGTCACTTGCGGCGACACGGTGCCCTCGGTCACCACGGCGGTTCGCACGCCCAGGTTCTGCTGCACGCGCGCACTCACCGTCACGCTGTTCTGGTCGCCGTCGCCACCCGCGTAGACGGGGGACATCATCATGTCCATGAAGGGGGATTTGGCCGGCTTGTCGAACCTGTTTCCCGGCACCATGGGGTCGTGGTAATAGAGGATTTTCTTGCCGTTGGCCGGGTCCATGTCGCCGGCCTTGAGGCCTGCCGCAATGTGGCGCCGCGTTGCGTCTTCGCCGGTTTCGTTGGAAGAGGCGGCCGGAGCGGTCGCTGTGCCCGCCGACGGTGCGGCCATCGCCGACGTTCCTCCGGAGGTGGCGGGCGAGGGGCCCTGGCTCCTGCCGCGCTGCAGCCCGAAGGTGTAGGCACCGAAGGCTGCCGCGGCGAGGACTGCTGCCGCGATCAGTCCAAGAAAGAGAGGTCTTGTTTTCATTTCTGTGATTCCTTGGACTCGCCCGCGGCCGCGGACGGGCCGGTATCGAGCGCTGGATGGATGGCTGGGATCAGGAACTCGAGCTGGGCCCAAAGTGCGGCGGTCTCCATCTCGAGGCGAAGGCGTTCCAGGCGGGTGTCGATTTCCATGCGTCGTGTCTCAAGTGCAGCGCTCAAGGTGCCTGCACCGCCTCGGTAGGCAGCCAGCACCGCTTGCGTGCGTTCGGCGGCGAGCGGGATGAGCGAGCTGTCGTACAGGCCGAGCCGCTTGCGGTTGCTCTGCCATTGCTGCAACCATGAGAGAGCCTCGGCGGCGCTCTCTCGCGTCGCTTCCTCACGCTGGGCCTGCAACTGCTCGACCGCCGCCAGCTTGGCCGCGAGTTCGCGATCCTGACGATTCTTCTGGTCCAACTGCAGCGGGATCGACAGGTTCAGCGACACCATGTTCGAGTAGGCCGGCCCCCGCTGGCTGTACATCAGCTCGACACTCCAGTCGGAGCGCTTGTTGCTTTGCGCGACGTCGGCTTCCGCGCGCGCCACCGCTTCCTGTCGCGCCATCAGCGCGATCTGCGGGTGCTCGCCGATCTGGGCCTCCAGATTGCGGGCGTCCAGACGCACCGAGCCCAGTTCCGGGGGCACCGTCGAGGGTGGAGGCGTACCCGGCCCGACCCAACGCGCCAGACGCGTCTGGGCCGTAGCGATCTGGCGCTCCTGCGCAAGGATGCGGTCGTCCAGTTGCGCCAACGCAGAGCGCGCCGTGAACACATCGGCCTGCGTGCCGCGGCCACCGCGGTAGGCGGCGTCGGCGCCCTCGATCTGCAGGGTCAACTCGGCACGTTGGGTTTGCAGCAGCTCGCGCATCCGTCCCTGGTAATAGCGATCAAGCCAGGCGATCGCGGTGTCGCGCCGCAGGTTGGCCAAGGCGACGGCACGGCCCGCTTCGGCGACCTCGGCTTCCCGGTCAAAGCGCGCCGCGCGGGCCTGGCGCTTGTCGGAGCGGGTGAATTCCTGCATCACGCCGATCGAGCGCATCGTCATGAAGTCGCGCGTGAGGCTGAAGCGGTCGCTCCCGTTCACCGGCAGATTGCTGATACCGGCCTTGAGCACGGGATCGGGCAGTTGTCCTGCGGCCACGGCCATGGCGCGCGCGGCGCTGGCGGCCGCGTCCTGCGCGACGAGCTGCCGTGAGCGCTCCTCGGCGAGCCGCAGTGCCGCATCGAGAGAAAGCGTCTGCTGTGCATGAGCGCTCAGGCCGAGGGTGCCGGCGCACAGCGCCAACACCACAGCCCAAAGACGAGCGGGGCGGCGGGCTGATCGCACGATGGGTGCAGCCGCAAAAGGATTGGGGAACATGGAATCTCCTGACGAACCTTCGAGTAGGTTGTCGGGCCGCTCCGGTGCGCCGAGCACAGCTCGACGAACACGGCAAGGCACGACCGACGCGCCGTACCGGCCCACAATGGGCCGTCGGCGCAAAGTCGATCAGGCGATCAAGTTCGGGAGACGCAGTGCAGGATGGCGTGAGGCGGCGAGGCCGCAACCAGTGCACTCAGGGAGGTGGCCGAAGGGCGCGCAGGAGGCACCGTCTCAGGCACCCATGGGGTCAGGGCATAGATCGCCGACAGCAACACCGGCGGAACCGTCAGTGTGGATGCGTGGTCGCTTTGCTGCCCGTATTTGCAGTGCTCGGCGCACAGGTTGCCGGAAGCCGTGTCAGTCGCGCCCACCATGTCCGCACAGGGCGATCCTTGCACGGCCGAGTCAAGAGAGTTGTCTGTTGCAGAGACAGCGTTTTGCGTCATCGACAAGTCAGTGGACAAGCCACCCGCCAGACCCGCGGAAAGCGCGGGGCAGGCGTAAGCGGCGATCGCCAACTGCGAGAACAGCAGCAAGCCGATCAGCCCCCGGGCCACCATCTGCACAAGTCCACGCCTCATCGCTGCACCTCTGGCAACGCCGACACGGCCGCACGTCCAGCGCATGATGCGTTGGCGTACCGTGTGAGGAGGGTTGCGGAAATGAGCATTGGAGAACGCGTGAAACGCTGCTGATGGAGTCAGTGCCTGAAAAGTGGTTCCGCGAATTCTAGGCCTGTTACTCGGGAAACGAGGTGAGCCGTGGCAAGACGTGCGGCTTGCGGCGGACGACAGCGCCGTGATCGGCGCTCAATTGCCTGACGGTCGCCCGAGGTCCAGGTCGCTCAGCGGCGCATGGTCGCGGGTGCGTCCGGCAGTTGGCCCTGCTGGGTGAGGCGCTCCACGGGCCTGCCGAACTCCGGCTGCTCACCGCGCAGGCGTGCGTACGCTGCTGCGGCTTGCCGATAGGCAGGGCGAGTCGTGTCCGCACCCGCTTCGCCGTTGGTGGCGGCGGCCAGACCCGAGCGCATCCAGGCCAGCGTGTCCGCCTGTACCGTCGCACGGGTGTTGGAGGACACGCTCACGACAGCGCGTGGATTGCCCTCGGGATAGCCCTGGTCCATTGAGCTTTGCAGCCAGCGCTGCGTGTCCGCGGCAACGGCTGCACGGCTGGTACTCGAGGTCAGCGGCGCCGGGCGAGGATCGCCTTCGGCATAGTTGCCGGCCAGAACGGGTCCTGCGATCGTGCCGAGCAGCGCGGCGAGGGTCAGGGAGGTCTTGAGGGAAGTCTTCATGATCGGTCCTTTGGCAGTGGAGGGGTTGGCATCTGCGGAAATAGACAGGCTGAGATTTGTCTTTCCGATGTACCAACTCTAGGCCGCGGATCGGAGGTTTAGCGCACGCGCAGATTACAGTTGCGTCATCTATCGGAAGCTGCCGATCGAAGTGCCACCCTGCCGTTTGCGAGGGCCTGGCGAAGGACACAGGGCTCGGCGGGACTCACGATCGAATCAGCAGTTATCTGACAGACGGCAGCGCCCACGCGCCAATCATTCGGGCATCAATCCGTCGGCTTGTCGATTGGATCACCAAGGCCCCTGCGGCATGTCCTGCATTCGAGTTTTGCTTCTTTGGGCGCTCATCTTTGCCGTACCGTTCCAAGGGTACGCGGCAGCGTCCATGGCTTTCTGCGAGACCGAGCAAAGCGAGCCCGCCGCGATGACTCAAGCGGACTCGCACCATCAGGCGCATACCAATGCTTCCGATGCCGCGCACCTCCAGGGAATGGATGATGAAGACGCGGGTCACCATGACGGCAGCTCAGATGGCGCACACAAGTGTGGAACCTGCGGAGCGTGCCACGCAGTGGCATTGATACCTGAGACTTCCGGAGTTCGCCCTCAGCATCTGCCGGCGGCAGATCTGGCAGAACCGCGCGCGCTGCCCACAACCCTTTTTCCGCTCCTCCTCGAACGCCCACCTCGGGCCTGAAGCACCTTCTCGCCTTCGACCTCACAGTCCGAAGGCCGAGCGCTTCGCATCGGCAGTCTCCCTCCCTCTCGGGCGGGGAATGCATCCAGCCATGAATCTTCGAGGATCCAATGCTCCATCCATCAACACGTTCCCAGAACGAGCCCACATCCGTGCGTACTGTTCCACCAAGCGGTACGCGGGTGCCTTGCTCGCCTGAAGCCCGATCCCCCGCGCCACGATCGACCGGTCGGGCCCGACCTTCCGTCGTCTCGCGTTCGTGCCGCATCGAGACGAGAAGGGGCGCACCATGAGGCCGGTTTCAAACCGCCTCAATCGGCGCAAATTTGTGACGGGCCTGGGCTTTTCTGGAGCGTTCGGTGGGCTGGCCTTGCCTCCTTCCTTGTCCTGGGCTGCGACGGCGGAGCAAACCGAACGTACGGAATTGCGTGGAACGGAGTTCGACCTCGTGATAGCAGAGACGCCTGTCAACGTGACAGGACAGGCGCGCATCGGGACGACGGTCAATGGCCGGATCCCGGCGCCAACGCTGAGGTGGCGCGAAGGAGATACGGTCACGCTGCGTGTGACCAACCGACTGCCGGTCGCAAGTTCGATCCACTGGCATGGCATCCTGGTCCCTGCGTCCATGGACGGCGTGCCTGGTCTGAGTTTCAACGGCATCGCCCCTGGCGAAACCTTCGTCTATCGCTTTCCGGTCAAGCAGAGCGGCACCTACTGGTACCACAGCCACTCGCGATTCCAGGAGCAAACGGGGCTGTACGGGCCCATCGTGATTGACCCCCGCGACGGACCTCGCTTCAGGGCGGACCGCGAGCACGTGGTGCTGCTTTCGGACTGGACGGATGGCGTGCCCGAAGAGATCTTCCGGAAGCTGAAGGTCATGAGCGGGTTCTTCAATTTCAACCAGCCGACGGTTGGCGACTTCAAGCGAGACATCGCCCAGATGGGTGTCCAAGGCGCGCTCGAAAAGCGAAAGATGTGGAATCGCATGCGCATGGTCCCCACCGACCTCGGTGATCTGACCGGCACGACTCAACTTCGAAGCGCCGCGCGCTACCTTCTCAATGGCAAGACCGCCGATCACAACTGGACTGGCGTGTTCCAACCCCGCGAGAAGGTGCGGATCCGGTTCATCAACGGGTCGGCCACCACCATCTTCGATGTCCGCATACCGGGACTGAAAATGACCGTGGTCGCCGCGGATGGTCAGGACGTCCACCCGGTGACGGTGGATGAGTTCCGGATCTCTGTTGCCGAAACCTACGACGTGATCGTCGAACCAACCGACGACAGGGCCTACACCCTTTTCGCTCAATCGATCGACCGAACCAATTTTGTCCGCGGCACGCTTGCGCCTCGCACCGGGATGCAGGCGCCGGTACCTGAGGTGGACAAACCGCAGTGGTTGACCATGACCGACATGATGGGCGCCATGGGCATGATGGGGAGCATGGGCGGGTCCAAAGGCAAGGGCGAGATGGACGGAATGCAGGAGATGGGGAGCATGCAAGGGATGGACCACTCGAGCATGGCCGGAATGGGTGCAGAGGGTAGCGCGAAGCCGGCCATGAAACCGCCGCGCGTGCGCCACGCCCGTACGGAGTACGGCCCTGGCGTGGACATGCACGTCGACATGCCGCGCACCAACCTCGACGACCCCGGCATCAATCTGCGCGACAACGGAAGACGCGTCTTGACCTATGCCGATCTCCACACGATCGGCGGACCGATCGACAGCCGGGAGCCTGGCCGCGACATCGAGTTGCACCTCACCGGCAACATGGAGCGATTCATGTGGTCTTTCGACGGTCAGAAGTTTTCCGAGTCGAAGCCAGTGCACTTCCGTTTCGGCGAGCGGCTTCGATTGGTGCTTGTCAACGACACGATGATGAATCACCCGATTCACCTGCACGGTATGTGGGGTGAACTGGAATCTCCCACTGGCGAGTTTCTGGCTCGCAAACACACGATCAATGTCCAGCCCGCGCAGCGCGTGACCTACCGGGTGACCGCGGATGCGATGGGGCGTTGGGCTTATCACTGTCATCTGCTGTACCACATGGAAGCAGGTATGTTTCGTGAGGTGCACGTGTCATGAACCCGCTTCAGCTCAAACTTGCGCGCAGCAGCATTGCAGTCGCAACCGCAACTTTTCTACTCGGCTTCACAGTTTCTGCGATTGCCCAGAGCGATGCGTCCAAGCGCATGGACAACATGCCGGGGATGGGCACGAACATGTCCGGTCCCACGTCGAAGGACGGTGCATCCAATAGGGCCGCACCGACGACACCGCCAAAAGAGCTAACCGAGAAGAAAAATCCTCGATCCACCGCAGCGCCTATGGATCACGGACAAATGCAGGGGATGCCTGGAATGAAAGGCAGTAGCTCCGACATGAAGGACATGCCCGAAATGAACAACATGGGCTCCATGCCAGGCATGGGCCCGATGCAAGGTGGCAGCCCCCCTGCCGATGCCCGCGACCCAGACGCCTATGCTGAGGGAATGCCGAAGATGGCCATGCCCGGCATGGACATGGCGGATGACGAACGCTACGGGCGGATCCTGGTCAACGAGTTGGAATATGCAAAGGGCAGAGATGCTCGTGGCCAGAACCTTAACGTCGAAGCCTGGTATGGGAGCGACTACAACAAGCTTTGGATCAAGGCTGAAGGCGAACGCCGCGCGGGCCGCCTCGACGCCTTTCGCACCGAGGCACTCTGGGACCATGCCATCGCCACGTTCTGGAGCACTCAGCTGGGTGTGCGGCACGACAACGGCGGTGGAGGTCGCTCGCGCAGCTGGCTGGCGTTCGGTGTGCAAGGCCTTGCTCCGTACTGGTTCGAAACCGAAGCAACAGCCTATGTGGGTTCGGGCGGCGCGCTCGCCGCACGTCTCGAACTGCGCTATGACCTCCTCCTGACGCAGAAGTGGATCCTTCAACCCAAGCTCGAGGCCAATTTCTATAGCAAGAACGATCCGCAGCGCGGCATCGGTTCGGGGCTGTCCGACATGGAGTTGGGAGTGCGACTGCGCTATGAGGTGACGAGGCAGTTCGCTCCCTACATTGGGGTGACATGGTCGAAGAAGTTCGGGAATACCGCCGCTTACGCACGACAGGCTGGCGAACGCGTTCGGGACACGCAAATCGTGGCTGGCGTGAGATTGTGGTTCTGACTGGAGCACCCCATGTCAAAACTCATCTCAACGATGCTTGTCGGGGCGGCGGCCGCGGTCGTGGTCGCCGCTGCGGGACTCGCGGCCGTTTGGTGGACGGGCGGATACAACGTCGCAGCGGACGAGGCGCACTCGCGGCCCGTCACATCCGCCCTGACTTCGATGCGCGAGCGCTCGATCTCTGCGCGTGCACAAGGCATTCCTGTGCCCGACCTCGACGCTCCGCAGATGGTTGCGGCGGGCGCAAGGCAGTACGCACAAATGTGCGTTCAATGCCACCTGGCGCCCGGCAAGGGCGACTCCGATCTGCGCAAAGGGTTGAATCCGCGGCCGCCCAATCTTTACGCGCATGGAGCTCATGACCCCGAGAAAGCGTTTTGGGTAATCAAGCACGGCGTCAAGATGACCGGCATGCCGGCCTGGGGGTACACCCATGACGATCAGACCTTGTGGTCGATGGTGGCCTTCCTGCAGCAATTGCCAAAGCTTTCGCCGGCAGAGTTCGAACAACTCACGCAGCAATCGCCCAGCACTCATCAGGAAGCGCAATGACCTGGCCGCAGTCTCCTCTGGATACCGCGTGCGCAATTTGCCCTCGGCAATTGCGCGAGGGCGGATTACACAACTGTAATGCCCGCGTCCGGCTTCCTATAAAGCCGTTTCCTAAAGTGAGTGCGGCAGCTGTCTTCACGGATACCTGATGAGACAGATGTCCTATTCGCCGGGACACCGGCAACGACCTAAAGGAGTTTTTATGACAAGCCAGAACACGATCCCTCAACGCAAGATCTTCTCTCTCAAGACCTCGTTCATCGGATTCGGTGCTGCCGTTTTGTTCTCGGGTGCTGCCATTGCGCAAAACCACACGTCCGAGGCCGTCCCGCAGACGAACACGAAGCCGCAGATCGCAGCCGAAGCCAAGAAGAGCGCGAAGCCGACGGGAACCAAGCCGATCAAGGATGGCAGCACCGCTGAAGGCGAGGGCTCGGGCGTGAAGAAGACGACACGCCCCGAGGCCACGGGCCAGGGAAGAGCTGCCGCTCGCGAGGCGCGCCCACACCGCGATCCCGGTCAGGGCGGCACCCCGAAGTAACCGCCACCAAAGCCAATGCTGTCGGACATCGCCACGTCCAAGGCCGATGCGACGGCAGCAGATGGTTCCGGGATGCCGAGTCACGGCAGCCCATTTGTCGCCGGGTCACCGGCATTCACTTCAAAGGAGTCAGCAATGTCACATGAGAGCTATACCGCATGCATCGAGGCCTGCAACGGCTGCGCCACTGCCTGCAATCATTGCGCGTCCGCGTGCTTGAAAGAAGACAACGTCAAGATGCTGGCGAGGTGCATCGCCCTTGACATCGATTGCGCCGCCGCCTGCCAGTTTGCTGCGGCCGCAATGGCCCGCGGCAGTGAACATGCCAAGGCCATCTGCGCACTGTGCGCGGACATCTGCGACGCATGCGGTGCAGAGTGCGAGAAGCACCAGATGGCCCACTGCAAGGCCTGCGCCAAGGCCTGCAAGGATTGTGCTGCCGCATGCCGAGCCATGGCGCATTGATGGTCCTGGGACTTGCATCGTGCGCTGCGTTCTTCGCGAAGCGGCGCGCGGCTGTCACCGCCGCCAATGGCCTTGATCAGAGCGAGTGAGAGATCTCTCTGAGTGGCTTCAAGCCCGAACCGAACCGTCCAATCGCTTCGCGGTGCGTTCCAAGTTCGCTGTAGGGCAGATAACGGATGCCGAGTTCGGCGACGCGCGAGAATGCAGGGCGGCGCAACTGCAGCCGGACATCCTCACGACGCGCATCGGGCGCCACCAGGAACATCGAAACGCCGACGCCCAACGCAGTGCCCAGTGCGAGGTCCAGCATTCGCACGATGCCAGAGTAAATGGAAGTCGAGTGCTCCACCTCGAAGGCTGCAGCGATCTTCGAGCCGTCGGGCTCCACCCAGATGACGTCGATCAAGCGCACCGAGTCCAGGCCGGGCTGGGCGCCCGCAGGCAATTGCGTCAAGCAACCGTCGCCGAGCCGACCATCCGCATAGCTGCGTCCCTGGTCGTTGGAGGCGATCCACACGCCGTAGCCGAGCGACCTGCCCAGGTCGCGCAGCCATCCCTGGATTTGCGTGTGGGTTGCGTCGCTCTCGCGCTCCGCCGCCCAGCGCTTGTGCGCGGCTGCCGAATCTTCGCGAACTTTCTCGAGGTCGGCCTCCCAGCCCTGAACGGCTGCGACATCATCGCTGCGCGGCGGCGCCGCGTACCGGCCCGAGCCGATGTCGAAGAGCAACCCGGCCAGTGCTCCCATGTCGTTGGACAGCAGCCGGCGGTGCTGCGCGTTCAGCCGAAGGCAGCCCTCGCGCATGGAAAGGTAATGGTCCCACTTGCCGAGCTTGACGTTGCTGCCCGTGACGGCGTTGTAGCCTTTCACGATCGCCGTGTTGAACGGCATCACGATCGTGGGATGGACGAAGTACAGCAGGTTCGCCACGGCCGGCCCGAGGCCCTTGATCCGATGCGCATCGATGCGGCGGATGGCCTCGACCACCTCCTCGGCGTTGTCGCAGCAGTCGCAGGCATGCAGCAGTCGGGCAAAGGCACGCTGATTGGCATTGTTCTCGTAGATGTCGGGAATGCGCAGCTTGGGCTTCCAGAGAAACGCATGGTCGGCGCCCTTGAAGATCTGGCGTTGCTCCGCCACCGACCCGACGACGGTCTCGAGCGAGGAGCCGCGAAACGCGCTGCCGAAGGTCCCCGCATCGATGTCCTTGACCACCTGGGCCAGGCCCCGGCGGATGGAGCGGAAATTCTTCAGCCGCTCGTCCCACAGAAACCAGGAGTTGTAGGTGCTCAATGAATCGGACTTCCAGTGACCGATGAGAACTTCAAGACCAAGGGACATGGGCGCAGAGGATTGAAATGCGCAAGGCGCGACACCATCGATTGAAGCACGGGCCGCTCCAGTCGGGGCCACGTTCCGCATAGGAATCTCTGGCGGTCGAATTCCGGTCTGGCCTCGCACGGAGTCGAATGGACCAGAGGTTGCGCTTGCCCTCGGTGGACAGCAGGCGGTCCTGAGAAATACGTTTCAACTTTCCGGCGCTATCGAAAAGCTGATCTCAGTGACCCCCGAACGGGAGGTCGCGCGGGTCTGGCCGCCATGCATGCGGGCGATGGCGGCCACGATCGCCAAGCCGAGCCCGTGATGCTCTGACGAGTCGGATCGGGAGCGCTCTGCTCGGAAAAACCGTTTGAACAGATTGGGGAGGACGTCGACTGGAACCGGTTCACCGCGATTGGCAACCTTGACCCAGACGCCATCGGGTTGGGTGTCGATCACGACGGCGATGGTCGAGCCTGGTGTCGCATACCTGGCCGCATTGCTCAGCAAGTTTGACAAGGCTCGCCGCACCAGGCCCGCGTCGATGCCGATGCGTGCATCGCCGCTCACATGCACCTTCAATCCTGCATCCTCCAACGTGGCGTCATGAAATTCAAGCACCGTTCGCACCTGGTTGGCCAAGCTGACCGGCGCCGAGCGGCGGGCCACCGCGCCGCGGTCCGCCTTCGACAGGAAGAGCATGTCGATCACGATCGTGGAGACCCGCCTTGCTTCTTCCAGCGCCGACAACAAGGCTTCGCGCAATTCCTCGATCGATCGCGGCCGGGCCAGTTCGACTTCGACCATCCCGATCAGGTTGGCCAGCGGCGTGCGCAGTTCATGCGCCACATCCGCATTGAAGGATTCCAGTTGCAGATAGGCCTGTTCGGCGCGATCGAGCACCGCATTGAACTGAGCCACCCACGGCGTGATCTCAGAGGCATACGGGGCAGGGTCGATGCGTCGGCCCGGGTGTTCCGGCCCGGTGTCGGCCGTCTGTCGAACGAGCCTCTGCAGCGGTTGCATCCCTCGACGCACCAGCAAGGCGCCGGTCAGCGAGATGACCGCGGAGCCGAGGACGGCCGCACCCACCAGGGTCCAGGCCAGCCGCGCCAGGAGCTTGGCATCTTCCTGCACATCAATGCCCAGCTGCAATTGCATCGCGGCTTCGCCGGAAGACATCGGCTGCTCCTGCGTAGGCATCCAGACCCAGCGTCCCGAGGTCCGGGCCGGCGTGGACGAATAGATGATTTCGTTGCCGCGGCGCAATACCAGGCTGATCTCCGCGTGGGTCGAGAAGAAGTCGTCCAGCTTGTGGCGCAGTCCGTCGCGCCCCGGGTCATCGCGCGACTCCTGGATCAGATGTTTGATCAGTTCGGATTGACGCTCGAATTCGCTGGCCTGCTTGACCTGAAAGCTCCATGCGGTGACGGCGTAGATCGCCACGCACACCAAGCTGAGTCCGATCAGGGCCTGGGCTGCAAACCAGCGTGACAACGCAGCCTGGATCGACCCGGTGCCCTTCGCATGCGCGGTGACGGCCTGTGCACCCACCTCTGGTGGGGCTGGCGTGATGCTGGGCTTTGCACCCAGGCCCTCCACAGCGGTCTTGGCGGCGATCACGGCACGCCGCCTTGCCGGCTCTCCAGCACGTATCCCATGCCGCGGACCGTGTGCAGCAGCTTTTCCTCGAAAGGATCGTCGATCTTGCTGCGCAGCCGCCGGATGGCCACTTCCACAAGGTTCGTGTCGCTGTCGAAATTCATATCCCACACCTGCTCGGCCAGCTGCGTGCGCGACAGTACATTGCCCTGGCGGCGCATGAGCAAGGTCAGCAACGCGAACTCCTTGGCGGTCAGGTCGAGGCGGTGTCCGCTGCGTGTTGCCTTGCGAGCCACCACGTCGAGCGTCATGTCCTTCAGCGTGTAGTTAGACACCTCATGGAGCTTGCCGCGCCGAAGCAGCGCCTGGATCCGGGCAAGCAGCTCGGAAAAGGCGAACGGCTTGGCCAGATAGTCATCCGCGCCGCTCTGCAGTCCGCGCACCCGATCGGCCACTTCGTCGCGGGCGGTCAGCATCAGCACAGGCATCGCCTTGGATCTTCGGACCGCCTCCAGCACCGCGAAGCCGTCGATGCCCGGCAGCATCACGTCAAGTACCAGCAGATCGTAATCGCCCTCGAGGGCGAGGGTGCGCCCTTCGATTCCGGTGCGCGCAAGGTCAACCACGAAGCCGCTCTCGGCCAGCCCCTTGCCCAGGTAGTCGCCCAATTTGTGTTCGTCTTCGATGACCAGGATTCGCATCGTCGAATGCTACGGCGCTAGATCGCATGCGTGGATTACTTCTTTGTAATCCACGTGGCGGTTGATTGGTGGACTGGCTTCCTAGAGTCGTTGCATGCCGGACAGTTGCCTGGCATCGCCGGCTCGGTGGTCGATGCCGACGCGTTCAGTGCAGCTCGCGAAGTCGAGCATTTCGTTGAAGGAGACCTATCATGAAGAACCGTCAAATCCTCTCGCTCGCACTTGCCGTGGGTGCAGGCGCTGCATTGGTTGCGCCGTTTGCAGCCTACTCAGAAGGGCCGTCCCACTTTGCGCCCAACGAAGCCGGCGTGGTCTATCACCCAAGTGAAGCTGGACAGGGCAAATCCCAGGCCCAGGTATCAGCTGAACTCGCTGACGCGCAGAAAACCCCTGCCGGGGGCAGCATGCTGCGCTGGGGATCGATGAGCACGCCGAAGGTCGGAGCCGCCAAGTCGCGCGCCGAAGTGGTGGCCGAACTGGAGGCCGCGCAGAAGCAGCCCAACTGGGATGCCGCAGCAAGGCTCGGTGCGCCCCTGCCAGCGCCCAGAGGT
This sequence comes from Variovorax sp. AC103, assembly GCF_979254005.1. Taxonomy (NCBI): domain Bacteria; kingdom Pseudomonadati; phylum Pseudomonadota; class Betaproteobacteria; order Burkholderiales; family Comamonadaceae; genus Variovorax; species Variovorax sp. AC103. The sequence goes on from NZ_CEEDFC010000013.1 coordinate 179,603, forward strand.
GATGCGAGCAAAGCCCGCGCACAAGCGCAGCCCTGAGAGTTGCGCGCAAAACTGGATGTCCATACAGGTCTCCTGACACACTGCTCGACTTAGAATTCGCCGCATGCACCGGGTTCGCCTGTTCGTCCTTTGGATCATGATGTTCGCCGTGCCCTTCCAGGGGTACGCGGCGGCAGCCATGGTCTTTTGCGGACCAGGTCACGCCGGTGCGGCGGCCGAGGTGTCGCTCGCACAGCCCGGGGCGCACGACCATGCCCGGTACCCCCATGCGGACGGCCACGGCGATCACGAGCACAAGGCGACACAGGCCGCCAAGCCTCCCGCAAAGGACAGCGTCGCCAAGACTGCGAATGCAGAGCCTGATGCGATGCACAAGTGCGGTACCTGCGGCGCATGCCATGCCACGGCGCTGACCAGCACGATGGACGTGGCGGTCTTCCACGACCTTCCCAAAGCAGACCTGATGGAGCCAGCCATCACGGTGGCCACGCTCGCTCCGCGCGTTCTCGACAAACCTCCTCGCGCTTAACGCGTTCGCGCGCCTGTGACTCTCGTCACGGGCCGCCGCGAACGCTCATGCATCGCCTGCGTCATGCCTTTTCGGGCAGCTTTTGACGCACTCCGTTCATGAACTTGCGAGGACTCCATGTTCCATTCATCGCCGACCCGTCGGTTGGCAGCTTTTCCCGCCTTGGCTGCGTTCTCCGCTTTGGCGGCCCTGAGTGCCGCCGTCGCGGTGGCTCAACCCGCACCCGCGAAATCCGCTGAGGCTGCGGCGCCCGCCGTCCTGACCTACAAGTCCGCGCTTGAGGGCTATCAGCCTTTTGCCGACGAGAAGCCCATTCCCTGGAAAGAAGCCAATGAGACGGTCTACCGCCGCGGTGGCTGGCAGGCTTACGCCAAGGAGACCTCAGGCTCCGGTGTGGGCGAGGCCGATTCGACCAAGGGCGCAGCCCCTGCGCCGGCCGCGCAGCCGGGCCATTCGATGCCCATGCCTGCGAAGAAGGAGAAGCCATGAAGCGCGCCCTTCGTTTGACGGCCGTTGCCGTCGCCGCTGCTTTCCTGGCGGGGTGCGCCTCGGTCGGCATTGACGACGCCTTGAAGGACACGAACACCAACGCGCAGCAGTTCACCGGCGGCAAGCTCGAACTCAGCCGGACTCAGGAGCAGCGTGACCGCCGCGCCGCGCTGTCGCAGGAATTGCTTGCCAAACCGCTGTCGCAGAACGACGCGGTCCAGCTCGCGCTGGCCAACAGCCCGTCCGTCCAGGCTTTAATTGCCCAGAGCTGGGGCGACATTGCCGCAGCCAACCAGACCAGCCGGTTGCCGAATCCGATTTTCACGTTCGAGCGCATGCGCCTGAACAGCGAGCTTGAGCTTGGGCGTCTGCTGTCCTTCGGACTGGTGGACCTGATTCTGTTGCCACAACGCCTGTCGATCTCCAGGAGCCAGGCAGCCCAGGCCAAAGTCCAACTGACCGGTGCCGTGGTCGACCAGGTCACGCAGGTCAAGCAGGCCTGGGTCCGTGCGGTCGCCGCGCAGCAGTCGTTGCAGTACGCCGAGCAAGTCAACAAGTCTGCCCAGGCCAGCGCCGAGCTCGCGCGCCGGATGCAGCTCATTGGGAATTTCTCCAAGCTGCAGCGTGCACGCCAACAGGTTTTCTACGCCGACGCGACGACACAACTCGCCTCGGCACAGCACGCCACCACCGCTGCGCGCGAAGAATTGATTCGTGTCCTGGGGTTGAACGATGAGCAGGCCACCAAGCTGGCCTTGCCCGAGCGTTTGCCTGACCTGCCCAAGGCCCCTCGCGAGGCTAAGGAAGTCGCAGCGACCGCGACCGAGCAGCGCTTGGATGTCCAACTCGCGCGTGCCCAGCTGGATGTGGCGGGCAAATCGCAAGGCATCAACCTGCTGTCGACCTTCATCGACGTCGAGGTGGGCGGACGGCGCGACACGGTGTTCGACAACGCGGAAAACACCAAGAGCACCCGCCGAGGCTTCGAGCTCGACATCCGCCTGCCGCTGTTCGACTGGGGTTCGGCGCAGCGCGACATGTTGAACGCGCAGTCGCTGGCCGCGGCCAACCGCTACGACGCCACCGTGCGCGGCGCTTCCTCTCAGCTGCGCGAAGGCTACTCGGCCTACCGCACTGCCTACGACATCGCACGGCACTACCGCGACGAGATCGTGCCGCTGCGCCAGGCCATGGCCGACGAGAACGTGCTTCGCTACAACGGGATGTTGATCGGCGTTTTCGAGCTGTTGGCCGAGGCGCGCGACCAGATCGCGAGCGTGAGCAACGCGATCAATGCCCAGCAGCAGTTCTGGCTGGCCGATGCTGCGCTGGCGGCTTCGGTGATGGGCAAGCCCACGTCCATGGGCGCCTCGATGGCCAGCTCGGGCGGCGAAGGCGCCTCTGCTGGCGCTGCCCACTGAGCCCGCTACCTGAGCTCTCCAACTGATTTGAATGACATGAAAAACAGACGCAATTTCTTGAGCGGTGCGGGTGCCATCACGGGCGCCATCGCCGCGGCCAGCGTGAGCAAGGTGGCCATGGCCGCCCTGCCGGAGCCCGTGCTCCAGACGACACCCAACACCATGCCGCCGCTGATGCCCTCGAGCGGACGCCCCTATAACCCAGTGCTCACGCTCAACGGCTGGACCTTGCCCTGGCGCATGAACAACGGCGTCAAGGAATTCCACCTGGTGGCCGAACCCGTGGTGCGCGAGATGGCACCCGGCTTCAAGGCCAATCTGTGGGGGTACAACGGCCAGTCACCAGGCCCCACCATCGAGGTCGTGGAAGGCGACCGCGTGCGCATCTTCGTGACCAATAAGCTGCCCGAGCACACCAGCGTGCACTGGCACGGCCAGCGCCTGCCCAACGGCATGGACGGCGTGGCCGGGTTGAACCAGCCACCGATCCGCCCAGGCAAGACTTTCGTCTACGAGTTCGTCGCGCGCCGCCCGGGCACTTTCATGTACCACCCACATGCGGATGAGATGACGCAGATGGCCATGGGCATGATGGGCTTCTGGGTGACGCACCCCAAGGCCGAGCATCCGCTGATCGAGAAGGTCGACCGCGACTTCGTGTTCCTGCTCAACGCCTACGACGTGGAGCCCGGCAGCGCCACGCCCAAGATCATGACCATGCTGGACTTCAACCTGTGGTCCTGGAACAGCCGGATCTTCCCCGGCATCGATTCGCTCAATGTGCGGCTCAACGACAAGGTGCGCATCCGCATCGGCAACCTGACGATGACCAACCACCCGATGCACCTTCACGGGCACGAGTTTCTCGTCACCGGCACCGATGGCGGGCCGACGCCCAAGTCGTCCAGGCAGTACGAGGTGACCGCCGACGTGGCGGTCGGCCAGATGCGGCAGATCGAATTCCTGGCCGACGAGGAAGGCGACTGGGCCTTCCATTGCCACAAGAGCCACCACACGATGAATGCCATGGGTCATGACGTGCCGACCATGATCGGCCTGGACCACAAGGACGTGGCCAAGCAGATCACGAGCCTGGTGCCCGACTACATGGTGATGGGCGAGCGCGGCATGGCCGACATGGCCGAGATGGAAATGCCGATTCCCGACAACACCGCGCGAATGATGACGGGCGAAGGCCCGTTCGGCTCGGTCGAGATGGGCGGCATGTTCAGCATGGTCAAGGTGCGCAAAAACCAGAAGGCCGGCGATTACTCGAACCCCGGCTGGTTCAAGCACCCGAAAGGCACCGTCGCCTACGAGCTGGACGGGCCGCCGCCAGAGACCTCGCGCCAACGCGGCGCCGGCGCCGCAGCGATGCCCGCCCAGAACATGCCCGCCAAGAACATCGAAGTCCAGATTCGAAAGCCCGGCAGCGGCCATTCGAACCACTAGTTCTCTCCCTCCGTTCCAACCTCCAACTCTCAAAGGAAAAACCCATGAAACACACTTTCCGCAACACGGCTCTCGCAGCACTCCTGGCCTTGGCCGCCGCGAGCGCTTCGGCATCTGGCACCCACGCAGGCGGCCACGGCCACGATGCCGACGAGGCGATCGGCAAGCCCGGCGTGGCCACCAAGACCACCCGCACGATCAATGTCGACATGGCCGACAGCATGCGCTTCACGCCGGCCGACATCAGCGTCAAGCAAGGCGAGACCGTGCGCTTCGTCATCAAGAACTCCGGCCAGCTCAAGCACGAGCTAGTGATCGGGACCGAGAAGGAGCTCAAGGAGCACTACGAAGTCATGAAGAAGAACCCGGAGATGGAGCACTCCGATCCGAACATGGTGACGCTGGCTGCGGGCAAGAGCGGCGAGATCGTCTGGCAATTCACCAAGGCCGGCAAGGTCGACTTCGCGTGCCTGCAGCCTGGCCATTACGACGCCGGAATGAAGGGCGCCGTGAACGTGACCAAGACCGGAAAGTAAGAGAGGCGCTCCCGCCGCCGGCTTCCATCGGAACACGGCGGGACTCCAAATTCATTCATATCTCAGGAGATCCTCATGACCAACACCCGCATCGCACTCTTGGCATTCGTTGCCGCACTCTCGTTCGCTGGCTCAGCCGGGGCGCAGTCCTCCAAATCCATGGCCGACATGCCGGGCATGTCCGAGAAGGCGCCCGCGGCCGGCGGCTCGGATGCGGCTGCAGCTTCGGACCTCAGCGAAGGCGAGATCCGCAAGGTGGACAAGGACAACAAGAAGCTCACGATCAAGCACGGCCCGCTCAAGAACCTCGACATGCCGGGCATGACGATGGTGTTCGGCGTCAAGGATGACGCCATGCTCGACAAGGTCGAGACCGGCGCCAAGGTTCGTTTCCAAGCGGAAAAGATCGACGGCAAGATCGTCGTCACGAAGATCGAATCGGCCCGCTGAGCGCGTAAAAAATCAACGGGCGGCGACTATCGAAAGGATGGAGGAAGGAATGGCTTACTCGAGTGCTTCGCAAGTCGTTCGGCAGATCCTGGAGGGACCGGTTACCCGGCCAGCGTTGCGGCGCTGGCGGCGCCAGCAGTTCTTTTCCGAGGCCGGATTCGGTAGTTACTTCGGACTGTTCAATAGCTTTTCCGAAGCCCGGGATTGGCTGCCTGACAGTCCGGAATTCGACCACGCGGCCTTGGCGGAAGAGTACGTGAATGTCCGCACGAAGAAGGTGTTTGCCTACGACTACCCCGTGATGTGGTGGCTCGAGCGTGCGTTCAGAGATGGTGCCACCAAGCTGCTCGACATCGGTGGCTCGGTAGGGGTTCACTTCTATGCCTATCGCCGCTATTTCGAGATGCCCCAGGGCCTGTCCTGGCGCGTCGTTGAAGTGCCTGCGATCGCGGCCCTGGGGCGAGATATCGCCAGCCGGGCCGACGCCACTGGACTGAGCTTCGCCGAGGATCTTTCGCAGGCGCTGCACGACAACGATATCTGGCTGTCCGCCGGCGCCCTGCACTATGTCGAGAATTCGCGTCCCGGTGATCTGCTCCAGCGGTGCGACACGCGGCCACGGCACGTCCTGCTGAACAAGCTCCCGCTCTACGACGGCGAGGACTACATCACGGCACAGAACATCGGTGCCGGCTGCTTTGCGCCCATGCACGTCTACAACCGCGAACGCTTCATCAAGGAAATCGAGGCGCTGGGGTACACCTTGCGCGACCAGTGGCAGGTTCCTGAGCGTTCGTTGTATCTGCCGGGATTTCCCGAGCGCAGCATTCCGACGTTCAGTGGCCTTTACTTCGCCAGTTGAGCGATGCAAGCCAAAGCGTCCACGCGTGCTCGCCAGTCCTGGCGGGCTGCGCGCAAGTTGTTCGCAGTCGCACTGGAGAAGAAGCCTCGCGTCACCGTGAGGGCACATTCCGCTGCGGGCGGGATCCTGGGTATGGCTCTCTTCGCTGGTCTGACGGGATGCGCCGACTTCTACCGGCAGTCTCGCGATTTCCAGGACGGCTGGCGCACCGGTGAGATTGTCGAAATCGGCCGCGCAAGCGAGATCCAGCGCGGCGGGCGCTCGGATTGCAGGAAGGCAGCCAGTGCCGATGATCTTGCAGTACAGCGCTTTGCCGTACTGGTCGATCGTTCTACGGGGCAGCGCCACGCGCACATCGTGATGCTGGATCTTGCGACACCCATCGAGTTGGGCGACATCGTCTCGACCAACGTCGTCAGGTGCGGCACACCCATTCACGTGCTGTCGCATGCACGAGCGCCGCGCAGTTGACGCGGCCTGCGCACGATCTTTCGCCATCCTTGCAACCAGCCCCCATAAACCTAAGCACCCCATGAAATTGTTCGCGCCTCTTTTGCTCGTCGCGCTGGCCGGATTTTTCTCCGGCTTCTCTTTCGCGGCCGATCCTGGCGCCCCAGGGCCGACGGAGAGCGTCCCTGCCAAATTGGCGAAACCCGACATTGCAAACGGCGAAGTCGTCTTCACTGGCAAGTCATGCGCAGCGTGCCACAGCGCGGATGGCAATTCAGTCATCCCCGCCAATCCCAAGCTGGCTCAGCAGCATCCCGAGTACCTGGTCAAGCAGCTTCAGGAATTCAAGTCCGGGAAACGCAGGAGCCCGGTTATGAGCGGCATGGCGGCAATGCTGTCCGAGAAGGAAATGCGCGACGTCGCCTGGTTCCTGGGTTCCAAGCCCATCAAGCCCGGGTTTGCGAAGGACAAGGATCTGGTGGCGCTGGGCGAGAAGATCTATCGCGGCGGCATCGGGGAGCGCAGTGTCCCAGCCTGCGCAGGCTGTCACAGCCCCAACGGCGCCGGCATCCCGATCCAGTACCCGCGACTGGGCGGGCAGCACGCCGAATACATCGCCGCGCAGCTGACTGCGTTTCGCGATGGGGTGCGACTCAACAACGTGCCCATGAGTGGCGTTGCAGCCAAGCTCAACGATCGCGAAATCAAGGCCGTGTCCGACTACATCGCGGGGCTGCATTGAACGACGCCATGCCCCCAGAGTTGCTCTCGCCATAGGAGGTAGGCATGTACGTGACAGGACGTTGGGTTTCAACCAATGTTGTTGGCACGATGTTCATCGCCTGGCTCGTTGGAGTGGTCATCTTCGTGGTTGTCATCGTGTGGCAACGCCGGAAGCATCGAAAGAGAAACCCCGCAGGCGATAAACACCATGGCTCAACTCGACTGGGCGGTTCGAGGAAAGCCAAGCGCCGCCGGCGGGGCATCCGATGACCGCACTCGACTCTGGTAGAGCGAGCGTCTGACAGACACCGCGCGGATCGCACGCCAGTCTGAGAGGCCCGACGATGTCTTTGTTCTGTGCATTAAGGCTCGTTCTCTTGACGAGAAAAAAAGTCACGAGCGCTGACCCACTGTTCTGCGAATCGCGTCGACCGGCCTATTGAAGGGAATCTCATGCTCATTCAGCCCATTGATTACTTCCTCGCTGTCTGGTTTTTGCTCGCAGCCTTGTCGACAGCCTACGTTGCCTGGGATCAGCTGCGCCACAATCCCGAGCCGCTGGTGATGAAGTGGGGGTTCATCCTCGTCACCCTGTATCTGGGGCCTTTGGGCCTTCTGTTGTACGTGATGGCAGACAAGGAGCCGGCCCCTGGAGAGCACGAGGAGTTCGTCAAGCCGCTGTGGAAGCAGGGCGTGGGTTCGACGATCCACTGCGTTGCGGGCGATGCGACCGGGATCATCCTGGCTGCCGTCGTGACTGCGGTGCTGGGTCTTCCAATGTGGGTTGACCTGATCGTGGAGTACGTCGCAGGCTTCGCGTTCGGCCTCTTCATCTTTCAGTCCCTCTTCATGAAGAACATGATGGGTGGCTCGTATCTGGAAAACGTCAAGAAGTCTTTCATGCCGGAGTTCATCAGCATGAACGCGATGATGGCGGGCATGGCGCCGGTGATGGCGCTGCTGATGATGGGCCGGGACATGCGGGCCATGGATCCGACCGAACTCGTCTTTTGGGGCGTGATGTCCCTGGGCGTGGCCGTTGGATTTGCGGTGGCCTATCCGGTGAACGTCTGGATGGTGTCGCGCAGGATGAAGCACGGATTGATGACCGAGCGTCGGTCCGAAAAGGCAACCAGCGGCCACTCGGGCATGCCCGTGGAAGTCGATCATGGGACCGGCGCACTGCCTGCGGCGGCGCACGGAACGCTAACCAACGCACAGCCGGGTGAGCATGGTGCTCAGGCGGGCCATGAAGGCGCGGTCCCGGCGATATCGCCAACTGGCCCGTCAGGCGGCAACGCGCACGGGGCGCAGCACGGCCAAGATGGACATGGCGGCCGCAATGGCCACAGCATGCGCCCCAACGTGACTCGGCCACAACTGGCTGCGGTGGCGATGACGACCACGCTCATGCTGCTCGCCGGCATGACGATGCCCGCGATGTTCGTGAACATGCGCTTGTCGAACCGGGATGTGCGCGGTGCCATCATGCCGCCGTCGATGATCATGGGGTGGGACACACCGGGCGACGCGATGCGCGACATGTCGGCCATCCATCCGCGTCTTGTCGCACAAGCTGCCGCAGCGCAGGCCCGTGGCGACGTGGACCTGGTGCCGACGCTGGACAACGGGGTCAAGGTTTTCAATCTCGAGACCAGCGTCATCCGTTGGAACATCCTCCCGGATGTGACGGTCGAAGGCTATGCGTTCAATGCAACGATCCCGGGCCCGAGGATTCGGGTCACGGAAGGTGATCGCGTGCGCATCAAGGTGACCAACCGCTTGCCCGAAAGCACCACGGTGCATTGGCACGGCTTAATCTTGCCGAACGAAATGGACGGCCCCGCCAAGATCACCCAGAAGCCGATTCAGCCCGGCGGCTCGTACACCTATGAATTCACGACAGAGCAGGCTGGGACGTTTTTCTATCACACGCACGATCATGTCGACCGCCAGCAAGCGTTTGGCCTGTACGGTGCTCTGATCATCGATCCCAAGAGCCCGCAGGAGGCGCCCAAGGCCGACCACGAGTACGTGTTGCAGTTGCAGGAGTGGCTCAAGCGCGAAGGCCTGACCTATCCGGCCATGCTGATGGAGGGCGGCCTTCCCAATTACTTCACCATCAATGGCAAGGCATTCCCCGCAACCGACACAGTGAAGATGAAGGTCGGGGAGACGATCAAACTCAGGTTCGTGGGCAGCAACAACAACTTCGTGCACCCCATGCACGTCCATGGCGGTCCGTTCACTGTTGTCGCAAGGGATGGGTACGTCCTGCCGGAGTCGGCGCGCTTTCAGGCCGATACCGTCAATGTCGGGCCCGGTCAGCGCTACGACGTGATCTGGAAGGCCTTGCGGCCCGGCAAGTGGCTGGTCCACTGCCACATCCCGCACCACACGACCAACAACAACGTCGAGCAAGACGGAGGCGGCGGCCTGATGATGATCCTGGACGTGGAAGCCTGAATGCTGGGAATCACACAGGCGAAGGGTCTGGCGTCAACCACTTGACCTTCACACGATGTCAAGCCTGATACTGGAATCACTTTCAATCAAGGAGTCTCTCATGCAAGAGTTCGTCATCCAGTCGATGTCCTGTGGTGGCTGCGCAAGCAGGATCGCTCAGGCTGTCAAGAATCTGGACGCCACGGCGAAGATCGAAGTCGACCTGCCGACCAAAACGTTGCGCGTCGACAGCGCCGAGGACCGTGCGTCTGTGACCGCGGCCTTGACGGAAGCCGGCTATCCCCCGAAGTGATCTGGCTCCACGGGACAGCGGCCTTGATCGGAGGCTGTGGTCCCGTGCTGATTTGCGTGGACTGAAGGCACCGCCATGTGGGGGTGCATCCAGCCAATTTTTCGTTGGAGATCTCGAATGAACCTTACGCCTTCCAACCTGCATGAACGCCATCAGGGGCATCACGGGGCGCACCCGCCCGCCTCTGGAGAACCTTCGCCCGAGACCGATTCGGCTCTGAAGGATCCCGTTTGCGGGATGACGGTGACCGCGCGGTCCACGCATGTCTTGCAGCACGAAGGCGGGCCCGTGTATTTCTGCAGTGCGGTTTGCAAATCCAAGTTTGAGGCCAACCCGGCCAAGTACGCAAAGCGCGGCGCGCAGCCGACGGCCCCGCTCGTGCTTGCGCCCGCGGAGCCGGCTCAACCCGGTCCTCCTCCAGGCACGATCTACACCTGCCCCATGCATCCGGAGATCCGGCAGGATCACCCGGGCAACTGCCCCAAGTGCGGTATGTCGCTGGAACCCGAGATGCCGACCCTCGACGAGGGGGAAGATCCCGAACTGAAGGACTTCAAGCGACGCTTCGTCTGGACCTTGCCGCTCACCGTCATCGTCACGGTGCTCGCCATGGCCGGCCATCGATTCCGGTGGTTCGAGATGGGCACGCAGAGCTGGATCGAACTCGTCCTCAGCGTGCCGATCGTGCTGTGGGCCGGGTGGCCGTTCTTCGAGCGCGCGGTGCAATCCGTGGCGAACCGCAGCCCGAACATGTGGACCCTGATAGGTCTGGGCACTGCCGCCGCGTTCATCTACAGCGTCGTCGCCACCGTCGCGCCGCACGTATTTCCCGCCTCGTTCGTTTCGATGGGGCGCGTGGCGGTGTACTTCGAGGCTGCGGCGGTGATCATTTCGCTCACCCTGCTTGGCCAGATTCTCGAGCTCAAGGCGCGCTCGCAAACCTCCGCGGCCATCAAGTCGCTGCTGGGTCTCGCACCCAAGACGGCGCGCCGCATTGGCCCCGACGGCGCCGAGGAGGACGTTCCGATCAGTCACGTGCATGTCGGCGACAAGCTGCGTGTCAGGCCAGGGGAGAAAGTGCCCGTGGACGGCGTGGTGATCGAAGGTAGCAGCGCGGTCGACGAATCCATGCTGACAGGTGAGCCGTTGCCCGTGACCAAGCGCGTGGGCGACAAGCTCATCGGTGCGACGTTGAACACCAACGGCGCCCTGGTGATGCAGTCGGAAAAAGTCGGCTCGCAGACCGTGCTCGCGAGCATCGTCCAGATGGTCGCGCAGGCCCAGCGTTCCCGGGCCCCGATGCAACGGATGGCCGATCATGTCGCCGGCTACTTCGTCATGACCGTCATCAGCATCGCGGTGCTGACCTTCTTCGCCTGGGGATTCTTCGGACCGCAGCCGAGCTGGGTCTACGGTCTCATCAATGCCGTGGCGGTGCTCATCATTGCCTGCCCCTGTGCGCTCGGCCTCGCCACGCCGATGTCGATCATGGTGGCCACCGGCAAGGCGGCCACGCAAGGCGTGTTGTTCCGCGACGCCGCGGCCATCGAGAACTTCCGCAAGGTCGATGCGCTCATCGTCGACAAGACCGGCACCCTGACGGAAGGCCGGCCGCAGTTCGAGCGCGCGGTGCCTGCGCCAGGCTTCACCGAAGACGAAGTCTTGCGCCTCGCGGCCAGCTTGGACCAGGGCAGCGAACACCCGCTGGCCGACGCCATCGTCCGCGCGGCGCGTGAGCGCAACCTGGCACTGGACACGCCCGATGGTTTCGAATCCAGCAGCGGCATCGGCGTGAGCGGCACCGTGAGCGGCAGGAAGCTGGCGCTCGGGAACACGGCGCTCATGCAACAGCTGCGCGTGCGGGTCGACGATCTCAAGCCGCGGGCCGAGGCGTTGCGGGCCGAGGGCGCGAGCGTCATGTTCCTGGCGGTGGACGGCCAACCGGCCGGCCTGCTCGCGGTCTCCGATCCGATCAAGGCCACCACCATGGAGGCGCTGGCCGCGCTCAAGGCCTCGGGCATGCGGGTCATCATGGCGACCGGCGATGGGCTGACCACGGCCCAGGCCATTGCGGCCAGATTGGGCATCGATGAGGTGCACGGAGAAGTCAAACCCGCCGACAAGCTCGCGCTGGTCGACAAGCTGCAGAGCGAAGGCCGTATCGTCGCGATGGCGGGTGACGGCATCAACGACGCCCCTGCGCTCGCAAAGGCAAACGTCGGCGTGGCGATGGGCACAGGCACCGATGTCGCGATGAACAGCGCCCAGGTGACGCTGGTCAAGGGCGATCTGCGAGGCATTGCGCAGGCGCGCGTCATCTCCGAGCAGACCGTCGCCAACATGAAGCAGAACCTTGGCTTCGCCTTTCTCTACAACGCCCTCGGCGTGCCGCTGGCGGCGGGCGTGTTGTTCCCGTTCACGGGGTGGCTTCTGTCACCGATGATTGCGGCGTTGGCGATGAGTCTGAGTTCGGCCTCGGTCATCACCAATGCCTTGCGCTTGAGGGGGACAAGGCAAGAGGGTCACGAGCCGCACGCCGCCAGAAAATTGCCCTAGTAGGTCGGCCCGTGCGGCGCCGTTTCAAGCGCGGACTGCCCCTGCCGGACGGCGCGCCGGAAGATCACCCGAAGGTCCAGGAACTGCGTGATCTGGCGCAGTGGTCCGAAGGCATGGTCTGGTGCTCGCCCGAACGCCATGGCGCCATGGCGCCATGACCGGCATCATGAAGGCACAGATCGATTGGGTCCCGCTGTCTGTCGGCTCGGTGCGCCCACGCAGGGCAAGACGCTGGCGCTCATGGAGGTGTCGGGCGGCTCGCAGTCGTTCAACGCCGTGAACCAGCTGCGCGTGCTCGGCCGCTCTTTGTGGTCAAGTTTGCCGAGACGCGAAGGCTGCCGTTCCCGGTGGTGGGTCATAGCTCATGGCGACGGCCAGCGTCTCGTAGCCGCGCGACTTGTACTTTTCATACGTAGCTGCGATCGCGGGCATCTCCTTGACGCAGGTGGCACAACTTGTCGCCCAGAAGTTGACCAGAACCACCCTGCCGCGCAAGGCCTGTAGCTCTTCACGCTTGCCATCGAGGAGGACGTAGGCCACGTTTGGCGCTGGTTCCCGCAAGCCAGTCAGATGCGCCACACCAACGCAGCACCAAGGCAGCACCAAGGCAGCACCAAGGCAGATGGTCAAAGCGATCAGACCAGCGGTAACCGTTCGTGGAACCTTCACAGGAAACTCCCATGCCACGCTTCCAGTATATGCATGAGATCCTGGCGCAGAGCGTCGGGCTGCCAAATTAGATCAGCCGTGGGAGAGCATTTTTTCCCCGGTTGCCGACGATTGCCGCAGCAGCGCCTGCGCGTATTTCTCGATCCCGAACCGGAACGTTCCCCGAAAATTTATGTGCCCGAAGTGCACCGGTCCCATGCGACGCAACCACCCGTCGTCGATCGCCATACCGTCCTTTCGCAGTCGCTCCACGACCTCGTTCATGCCGCTGGTGTTCCAGGCCAGCACGATGTTCGTCAACAACGCGTGGGAGCCGGAGATCGCCTTCATCTCATCGCGCCGGCGCCCGCGCTCGGGAGCGACCTTGCCGGTGTACACGGCGCGCTGCAGCTGATGCACGGATTCGCCGCGGGCAAGCAATGTGTGGATCTCGCGCCGGAAGTCGGGGATCGCGAGGTAGTCGCACAGGAAGATGCTGCGCAGCAGGCGGCCCAGGTGGTCGGCGGCGCGGTGCGCCGGGTCGCCCTGTGCGGCGCTGCCGAGCAGGCGCAGCGCCAGCTCGGCGCCGATCTTGCCGATGCGGATCGACGCCACGATGCGCAGCAGTTCGTCCCAGCCTTGATGAATCGCTTTGCGCGACAGGCGCTGGACCGTCGCACGCTCGATGCCTTCGGGCACGTCAATGCCGGGCGGGAGATACAGCTTGCGCTCGGCCAGATCGCGCAGCCGCGGGCACAGGTCGAAGCCCAGCAGCTTGGCCACGGACATGGCCGGGTTCGTATAGCCGTGCGTGTCCACCGCGAGCAGGGACAGCCGGATGCGGTCCTCGCTGCGGTTGTGCAGCTCGACGCCTTCCACCGCCACCCCGGCCTGGCGCTCGTTCAGCACGATGGGCTGGTCGTAGACGATGCCCCAGCGGTCCAGCACGTGGGTGTAGATGCCGGCGGCGTAGGTGCGCCGGCGCGGATCGGTGCGTGCGCTCCACAGATGGCGCGAGGCCTCCAGCGACATCATGTCGGCCGAGGCCTTGTCGCCGCCGCCCCAGTGCGCGGCCATGGGAATGCGGCCCTGGAACTCGACCACGCGTTCGTTGGCGCGGCGCAGCCGCCCGTGCGTCTCCAAGGCCCGCATGGCGACCGACACCCGGGCCGTCTCCAGACCCGGAATCATCGCCGCAACGCTCTTGGCGTCGATGTCGGTGCCGTGCGCCAGCACCGCAGCGTACAGGGCCAGCAGTTCGGCCACGGTTTCGGCGCGATGGCCCAGCAATGCCTCGCTGTAGTTGCACAGGGCATCGATCTCCAGCATGAGGTCGGGAAACTGCACATCGCCGATCTTCTTGTAGATGAGATCCCGAAGGCGCCGCGGTTCGCCCTCGTCCGGCAAGGCCGTGACCGCGGGCAGGTGCAGCATGCCATCGGCGGCGCCGATCTCCAGCGCGCCTTGCTCGCACGCCTGCGCCACCGCCGCCAGGCCCGCGCGCAGGGTGCCCAGCAAGGGCTCGAGCAGGTCGTCGACCTGCACCGGCAGGCCCAGCAGCGCGAGGTAGTTCTCTCGGTCGCGTGCCCATTCATCGGCCGGGATGAGCATCTGGTCGCGCGCACGAAAGCTCAGGGAGTGGTCGATCCAGACCCGTCCGTTGCGCAGGCTCTTGCGCAACGACATCATGGTGCACGCGGCAAACGCATGCAGCCCGAAGCGCGGATCGACGTCGTGCACCAAGTCGTGCCAGGCCGCACCCACGTCGGGCAGGGCGAAGCCCGACGGCAGTTCGCTGGCCGACTGCAGTTCGCGCCAGGATTGGAGTTGCTCATAGCCCGAGTCGCCTTCGCGGCCGCCGAATTCCAGGTCTTTCAAGCCGCCAAGGAACGCCTTGACGCGCGTGGGGTCGCTGGACAGGGCCTTTCTCACTTCGGACACGAAGCTCCGGGGCGCGGCATCGAGCATCTTGCTGAGCAGCTGGTCCGCTTCGGTGCACCTGGCCTGGAAAGTCTTGGTCCGGTCGCGCAGGATTTCGCGGGCGAGTCGGGCCTGGTTGCGGGCCACGTCGTTGGAGCGCTCGCGCGCCGCCTTCGCCTTTTGCGTCGCCTCGCGAAACAGCTGCTGGCTGCGCCTGGAGCCTTGGTGGATCGCCAGGTCGGTGAGCTCGAGCAGGCTCATGCGCAGGAAGCACACGAGCTCGATGGTCTGGCGCGCGTCCTTGAGTTCGCCGGTCTTCGCGGGGCGCCGCGCCTGGACCTGCTGCGCGTACGCGCGCTGCTTGGGCAGTGCGACCGCGGCCAGCGCCCAGGCGTGCACGCCGAGCGACTTGAGGTAGCGGATCTTTTCGAGGGTTTCGTTCAGGGTGCTGGGGCCGTTGCGCTTGGAGGGCGTCTTGAGCCATTCGAGGTGGGTCGTCGCGCCGTCGCGCCGGACGCTGTAGGCGGAGTCAAGGCAGGCACGCAGGACGGCTGGCGGGACCTCGGCCGCGATCGCGCTGCGAATGTGGGCCTCGATCGATGCGAAGGCGTTGCGTGCCCAATCCTTGATGCGACGCTGGCCGGGAATCAGAACGCGACGGTCGTAGAGCCAGTGACAGGCGGCCAGCACGAGATCATCGGTGTGGGACGCCTCTGCGGCATGCAGCCCGAGCATCGCGATCAGTTCCGTCTCCACAGGCGGATTCAGCTCCTTGAGGCCAAGGTATTCCTTCGCCCAAAGCTGGTGTTCGTAGAGTGTCTGCCGGCGTGCATAGAGCGTACGCAGGCTCGCGATCGTGACCGAGGGCGCCTGCAGCGTCTCGCACACATAGCGCAACACGTTACGCGGCAGCACCGAGAACCGGTCCATTGGGCGTCCGCAGGCACGCAGGAAAAGCAGCTGAAGTGCGCCGGCAACCCGGTTGGCGGATCGAAACCGTTCGCGGATCGCCAGCACATCGGCCTCGGTGAGCCGAAAGAACTGCGCGAGGTCGAACTCCGTCAAGCGGCTGGGCAGGTTTTCCAGACCGACGAATCGATAGGCATAGGTGGACATGGCCGTTTTGTTCTTGAATGTCCGCCAACTCTACAGCGCCGCCTCGGGTGAGCAGAATTGAACATGCGGCGCGGGCCGCCGGTCCGGCAACCCGCACCGGATAAGACTTCGCGGAGAAACCGTGTCAACCTGCACGAAAAGTACGATCACCCCAAGAACCAGATCGGGAGAAACAAGATCGGCCTCGCCGGAGGCCGACTGGGGTTCAATATGGAAGTCCAGACCTTGATCGAACAGGTAGGCGTAGAGATGCTTGGCCAGTGCGCGCTCGCCTTCGGCGGCTAGCGCGCAGGCAGTTTCCCGCTCAAACCATTCCACTTTGCGTTTGTATTTGATCAGCAAGGAAAGAACGGCAGCTTGCTGATCGAGCGATTCATCTAAATGTTCGTAGAACGGCTCAAGGAAGTATTCGCGGAAGCTGTCCAGCAGCTCATCCGCTTTCCCGGAGCGTGCCAGAGCTCGTCCGATCATGACTTCAGGTCCAATGCCACCCCCAAGGGGCTGCTGTGTGCAATGCTCGATCACGCGATAGACGAAAGCCGACGCCTCGCCCTCGTGAGCGAAGATCGGAATGCTTCCACGCGTCAGACTTTCCAAGTCCTCGACGTGGGCTGGAGCTTCGGCCTTTTGCCTCGCGAGAACCCCTGCGAGGAGCGGTTGCGCATGAAGATAGTTCCAGAACTGGACGAGCGAGCTGTGAAAAACTTTCGCGTCACAAGAGTTCAGTCGACGGATTCGCTTCTGAAGTTGGAACCGTTGCTGCTGAAGGTACCGGGAATCCATGGTCAGAGTGTGATCCTGATGGTTTTATTGAGCGTTGCGACCGTACGTTCCAGATCGGCGATCGCGGATGCCACCTGCTTGCGTACTTTCCGGCACTCATTCATATGATCGTCTAGCTGAATGTTCGCCTTACAGCCGCGGCAGATCATGACATCTCGAAGCCGGGCATCGCGGTAGAAAATCTTGGTCGTGAAACTGCATTGAGGGCACTCGACGTCAAACGATGCGCGGTCAATATCGATCATGGTTACTCCGATGCATAGGTAGATATCCTCAGTTCTTCTACGTTTGCTGTCAGCCCTAGGCTCCGCAGTGCTGCTTGGCTATCCCTTGGATTGGACACTAAGGCAACGCGACTTCGGTTGACTATTCCTCTGAAAATTCTGTGCCTGAATCCGGGCAAGCATAGTCGCGCTCACTGCGACGGCCTTTCAGCGCAGGGCAGCAGTGCGTGATCAACTCTGGGGAGGGAGCTCGAATATGGGTGAAATTGCAGACAAGGTCGAATTGGTCCAGATAGGACACGACGTCGACGAATCAATTCTCGATGCCGTGAGGCTGTTGATTTCCATCTAGAAGTGACCCACTAACCCCTAAGTTTTCCATCTAAATCTGATCCACGTACTAACCCTAACCTGCTGCTTTGTTAAGCAGCAGGAGACCAGGAGTGATAGACGTGGCAACACTGAGTGTCATCAGGCGCTGGGCCCTGCGAGAGCAGATGTCCATCCGCGAGATCTCCCGCCGCACGGGCCTCTCGCGCAACACCATCCGCAAACACCTGCGCGCCGACGCCGACGAGCCGCGCTATTCCAAACGCATCAGCCCCAGCAAGCTCGATCCCTACGCGCTGAAGCTGGCCGGCTGGCTGAAGACCGAAGCGGGTCGATCTCGTAAGCAGCGGCGCACCGTCAAGCAGATGCACGCCGATCTGCAGGCGCTGGGCTATGGCGGCTCCTACAACCGGGTTGCCGCCTTCGCCCGGCTCTGGCACGAGCAGCGCCAGACAGCCCAGCAGACCACCGGCCGCGGTACGTTCGTGCCCCTGGCCTTCGACTGCGGCGAGGCCTTCCAGTTCGACTGGAGCGAGGACTGGGCGGTGCTCGCCGGCGTGCGCACCAAGCTGCAGGTGGCTCACTTCAAGCTCAGCTGGGTATTCCGGAGCACCGTGACCGCCGATTCCGTGCGATCGTGACCGAGCATTCCGTTCGAACGTGACCGGTGATTCCGGGCTCAACGTGACCGATTTCCGGATGGTCCGGAATCACCGGTCACGATGGCGGAACCGGCGGTCACGGCAGCGGAACGCTGCCGTATGTCATCGTGTTGGTGTTGCGCATTTCATCCACCTCACGCGGGGTAGCCTGCCCGGCTTTTGCCGGAGACAGGCTTGCCCGCACCAAGGATCAACATGCGCAAGATCAGAGACGTCTTACGTCTCAAACTCGAAGCCCGCCTCTCCCATGAGCGGATCGCGGCCTCCCTCGGCATCTCCAAGGGCGTCGTGGCCAAGTACGTCAGCCTGGCCGCCGCTGCGGGCCTGGACTGGCCCACCGTTCAAGCATTGAGCGACACCGCTCTGGAGCGCCGTGTCGTGCAGGGTCGCCAGGATCGGGCGACCCATTACGTGATGCCCGACTATGGCCGCGCGCATCAGGAACTGCGGCGCAAGGGCATGACCCTCATGCTGCTGTGGGAGGAGTACGTCACGACCCACGCCGGGCAGCCGACCTACCGCTACAGCCAGTTCTGTGAGCGGTATCGGCGCTACGCACTGCGCCTGAAGCGCTCTATGCGCCAGATCCACCGCGCCGGCGAGAAGCTCTTCGTCGACTACGCCGGCCCCACGGTCGAGCTCGCCGACGGCAGCCGAGCACACATCTTCGTGGCCGCGCTCGGCGCTTCCTGCTACACCTTCGCCTGCGCCACGCCGCGCGAGACCATGGCCGACTGGCTTGAGGGCTGCGCGCGTGCCCTGAGCTTCTTCGGTGGCGTGCCGCAGCTCATCGTGCCTGACAACCCGCGCGCGATGATCGCGAACCCCAACCGCTATGAGCCTCGGGCTAACGACACGGTGGAGGACTTCGCACGGCACTACGGCACCTCGGTGCTGCCGGCAAGGCCGCGCCATCCGCAGGACAAGGCGAAGGTCGAGTCGGCCGTGCAGGTCGTGGAGCGCTGGATCCTCATGCGCCTGCGCCACCAACGCTTCGCGGCCGTCGACGATGTCAACGAGGCGATCGAGCCATTGCTGGCCAGGCTCAACGGCAAGCCCTTCCAGAAGCTGCCCGGCAGCCGCGCGAGCGCCTTCGCCGATCTGGATGCTCCTGCACTGCAGGCGCTGCCGCTGCAGCCCTGGGAGTGGGCGGCCTTCAAGAGCGTGCGGGTGCACATCGACCATCACGTGGAGATCGAGGGCCATCGCTACAGCGTGCCCCAGAACCTCGTGGGCCTGCTGCTGGAGGCGCGCATCACAGCCCACGCGGTCGAACTGCTGCACCGCGGCCAGCGTGTGGCCGCGCATCAGCGCAGCGCACATAAGGGTGGCTTCACGACCGTCGTCGCCCATCTGCCGGCGGCGCACCGCGCGCATCTCGAGTGGACGCCCGAGCGCCTGGTCCATTGGGGGCAGAGCATCGGCGCGGCCACGGGCCGCCTGGTGGCGCGTCTGATCGAAGAGCGGCGTCACCCCGAGCACGGCTACCGGGCATGCCTCGGGCTGCTGTCGCTGGCGCGCCGCTACGGCCGCGAGCGGCTGGAGGCGGCCAGCCTGATCGCGCTGGAGCTGGGCACGGCGAAGTACGTGCATGTGAAGGCCATCCTGGTCAACGAGCGCGACAAGGCGTCAGCGAGCACGGCGCCGAGCTGGACCAGCCCACCCCACGAGCATGTGCGCGGCCCGGCGTACTACCAGTGACGCCCGGACTGCATCCGGCACTTGAACAAGAAGGAATTCCAATGATGATGAACACGACCCTCGATCAACTGCGCAGCTTGAAGTTGCTGGGCATGGCAGCAGGACTGCAGGACCAGCTCACCAGCGCCGGCATGACGGCCATGAGCTTCGAGGAGCGCACGGCCTTGCTGGTCGAGCGCGAGGTGCACTGGCGCGGCGACAAGCGACGCGAGCGGCTCTTGAAGGAGGCACGGCTGAAGTACCCGCAGGCGGCCATCGAGGACATGGATGCTCGCGCCGGTCGCGGCGTCGATCGCAAGGCCGTGATGAGCCTGGCGCTTGGCGACTGGATCGATTCGGGCCACAGTGTGCTGATCACGGGACCGACGGGTGCGGGCAAGTCGTGGCTGGCCTGTGCGTTGGCGCAGTACGCCTGCCGGCGCGGTCGCTCCGCCTACTACCAGCGCATGCCCAGGCTCGGTGAGGAACTGCGCATCCGCCACGGCAACGGGACCTTCGGCAAATGGCTGATCCAGTTGGCCAAGACCGACGTGCTGCTGCTGGACGACTGGGGCATGGCGGCGCTCGACGTTCAGGCCAGGTCCGACCTGCTGGAGATCATCGACGACCGGGCGGCCAGCAAGGCCACCATCATCACCAGCCAACTGCCGATCGAGCACTGGCATGCCTGGGTCGGAGACGCCACCATCGCCGACGCGATCCTTGATCGCCTGATGCAGCAGAACCACCGACTCACCCTCACGGGTGAGTCATTGCGTCAGACCGCGAAAACGCCTCAAAAGGAGAAGAACAAAGACCCATCGTGACCGCCACTTCTACAATCTGAACGCGCAACTCAGCACGCATGGCGACCGGTCACGATAGAGCGGAATCGTCGGTCACGTTCGCCGGAATACGCATCAGCCACAGCCGGGCGTTTTACCTGCGTGCCTATCTGCTGCAGACGCACGAGATGCTGTTCGATGCCCACAACCATGCGTTCGCAGTATTCGGCGGGGTGCCCAGGCGGGGCATCTACGACAACATGCGCACCGCCGTGGACCGCGTGCGCCGGGGCAAGGAGCGCGACGTCAACGCGCGCTTTGCAGCGATGGTTAGCCACTTCATGTTCGAGGCCGAGTTCTGCAATCCCGCCTCCGGCTGGGAGAAGGGCCAGGTCGAGAAGAACGTGCGCGATGCCCGTCACAGGCTGTGGCAGGTCGTGCCACCATTGCCTGGCCTGCCGGAGCTCAACGCATGGCTGCACGACCGCTGCATGGCCCTGTGGCACGAGATCGAGCACGGCAAGCTGCCTGGCACCGTAGCAGACGTCTGGGCGGAGGAACGGGCTGCCCTGATGCCCGTGCCGCGTCCCTTCGATGGCTTCGTGGAGCACACCAAACGGGTCTCTCCCACCTGCCTGATTCACTTCGAGCGCAATCGCTACAGCGTGCCGGCGCCGTTCGCCAATCGGCCCGTAAGCCTGCGGGTCTACGCAGACCGCCTGGTGATCGCCGCCGAAGGCCAGATCGTCTGTGAACACCGGCGCTTGATCGAACGCAACCACCATGGCGCGGGCCAGACGGTCTACGACTGGCACCACTACCTGGCGGTACTGCAGCGCAAGCCCGGAGCCCTGCGCAATGGTGCTCCCTTCCTGGAGCTGCCGCCGGCCTTCAAGCGCCTGCAGGCCACCTTGCTCAAGCAGCCAGGCGGCGATCGGGAGATGGTGGAGATCCTCGCCTTGGTACTGCACCACGACGAGCAGGCAGTGCTCTCGGCCGTGGAGCTGGCCCTGGAGGCTGGCGCTCCCAGCAAGACCCACATCCTGAACGTCTTGCACCGGCTGCTCGATGGCAAGCCCGCTCCAGCACCGGTGACTTCCCCACAGGCCCTCAAGCTCACCGTAGAGCCACAGGCCAATGTTCTTCGCTACGACCTACTGAGGGAGGTGCGCCATGCGTCATGACCCCGCCATTGCTTCCATCGTCATCATGCTGCGCGAACTCAAGATGCACGGCATGGCCCAGGCCGTGAACGAACTGGCCGAGCAAGGAGCACCAGCCTTCGAAGCGGCCCAACCCATCTTGGCGCAGTTGCTCAAGGCCGAGACCGCAGAACGGGAGGTGCGCTCAGTCGCCTACCAACTCAAGGTTGCCAGGTTCCCAGCGTACCGGGACTTGGCAGGGTTCGACTTCAGCCACAGCGAAGTGAACGAGGCCCTGGTGCGCCAGTTGCATCGGTGCGAGTTCCTGCAGGAAGCCAACAATGTGGTGCTGGTGGGAGGGCCGGGCACGGGCAAGACCCACATCGCCACAGCCCTGGGGGTTCAGGCCATCGAACACCACCACCGAAGGGTCAGGTCCTTCTCGACGGTGGAGCTGGTGAATGCGCTAGAAGAGGAGAAGGCCCAGGGCAAGCCAGGACAGATCGCTCACCGACTGGCTTACGCTGACCTGGTGATCCTGGATGAACTGGGCTATCTGCCGTTCAGCACTTCAGGAGGGGCGCTGCTGTTCCACCTGCTGTCCAAGCTGTACGAACGCACCAGCGTTGTGATCACCACCAACCTGAGCTTCAGCGAGTGGGCCAATGTGTTCGGAGATGCCAAGATGACCACGGCGCTGCTGGACCGGCTCACGCATCACTGCCATATTCTGGAAACGGGCAACGACAGCTACCGGTTCAAGAACAGTTCCGCACAGCAGCCACAGACCCTAACCCCCACCAAAAAGGAGAAGACCACCAAGAACTTATCCACAACGTGAGCATGACGTTCACGCAAAAGGGTGGGTCAGATTGAGATGGAAATGGTGGGATACGTTTGCATGGAAATCAACAATCTGGGTTACCAAGACGCTATTCGAGGTAGCGAGCGCGATCGATTCACCCGAACAGGTGCCGTGGCGCGCATGCGCGGCATTTTCGCAACACGAAGTAGTACCGTATCTAGAACGTTCGCATTTGCAAAGCAGCTTCGGATGCGACGTGTGCGATGCGCGATCAATGCATTCTTGAGCGTTTCGATCTTGGCGCGCACTTCTTTGCGATTTCGACTTTTGAGAATCGAGGCGATATTCGGCATGGAATCACTACCGCGCTACCCTTTCACGAGCTGCTACCTTCGGAGGCAGCCGGTACATAGATCACCATACCAGGGTCGAACGCCTTGTTCTCGATCCTGCCGCTCCAGTTCACATAGCCGCGCGGATTGCTCACAACTCGGCAAGAACGAACTCGATAGTCGAACTGCTGATGCGTGTGACCGTGGACCCAGAGCACGGGCACATCAAAGAAGGCATCCGGAAGTTCGGTGACGAAGGCGCCTGAGGACCAGTCATCAGCATAGCGCTGCGCCAATGAACCGCGATGAGGTGCATGGTGCGTCACAACCACCGTCGGTTCGGCGAACGTTTCCGAAAGCCTCTCCTGCAGCCAGGCACGCTGTGCCTGGTGAATCCGAAGCGTGTCGGCTGCTTGAAGCTTTCTTCCCTGCTTATCGCGCCAGGTATCGGGTTCTGCGGATTCATCGACCGTGCGGATCAGCGCGTAGTCGTTCAGCAAATTGGTCGCCATCTTCATGGCCCGTCCAACATCGCTGACCAGACCCTCAGTTGTCTCGATGGAGAGCGCGAAGTCTGTCCAAAGCGTCGCACCGAGGAAGCGTACGCCGTCGATCACCAACTTGTCACCGTCGAGTAGATGGACATTGCTTCCTTCGGCTTCGCGGCGCGCTTCGGCCAGTGTCTTGTCCAAGCGGCCATCGTAGTACTCGTGGTTGCCAAGCAGGTAGACCACGGGCTTGCCGCGAAAGCGATCCGCGGCCCACTGGACGGCGCGCTTGGCCGGCGAATGAATGTCGCCGGCGAGGACGACGACATCGAATTCGAGATCAGGCACCGGCTCGAACGGTGCGAACTCGAGGTGGAGGTCGGAAAGAACCAGCACTTTCATCGGGACACCCCTTCGAAGCGCGCGCGAAGCTCGGCGCTGGCTTTGTCGTCGAAGCCGGTGAACGAACCGCAAACCACCAGATGGTCCTTGCGGCGATCGAACTGCCAATAGGCATCGTCGAGTGCGACCCACGGTTCATCGACCGCGTCGTGAATCTGGAGCCAGGCAAGGATTTCTCCTTCACGCTTTCTGTACGGTGGCGGGAGGCCAAAGCCCGAATGAGGCGTGGCCCCAAGGATGCGGGCCCGGATGTCCCTGGAGAACGGTTTCAGCAATGTCTTGTAGAGAAGCTGCTCGCGCCAGGATGAACTGATCACGATGTTCACGTGCAGGAATTCGCGCAACAGCCCTTCAAGCCGCGGCAGGAAGCAGAAGTCGGCGCCGCCGTTGAGGATGTGATCTTCCCCCTCCGGATGAAGCACGCCGTCGAAGTCGAGGAACAGGATCACCTTGCATCTCCTAGCCCATATCCACCGGCCCTCATACGACACCGCCGTGTTGAATCGCGATCAGGATCGATCGCACTTTGTCGGCGCCGCCCCCGACAGCAAACGCCGCCGACGTTTGACCATCGAGCAGCTCGTGCGGCTTGTCCAGCCAGGCTTGGGCCGCTGTGCCGAACACCTGAGTAGCGAGATCGAGCACGTCTTGTAGAGGCCCTCCCGGCCCAGACTCATCGCGCGGCCATGCCAAGTGCGAGCCCATATCGACCCCGAAGGCACGGAAAGGCGCCGCGGCGGTCATCAGGCCCTCGTCGAGATAGTCGATGCTCTGATGGTGGTGACCATGGACCGCCAGTTGGACGCCAAGCTTTTCGGCGAGTTCGTCGATCGCCTGCCAGCCGTGTGGGTGAGCCGCCGGCGCCTCGTGCGTCACCAGAATGTCGGCAGATTGGTGCCTGAGCAGCTGTTGGTAGTCGGCCGGGAAGATGGAGGACCGGTGCTTGCGGGAGATGCCGTCACGCCACCGTTCCTCGCGCTTCATGGTTCGGCGCATGGCGTCGCTCGACTGGAACGCCGCCTCCTCGATCGGCCGCCGCGGATCCCAGATCTTGCTGCGGAAGATGCCGCCCAGGCCCGCGACCTTGAACCCAGCGATCTCGACGATCCGTCCGTGCAGGTTGCGGGCGGCGATCTGTGATCCAAATAGATTATCGAAATCTTCGACGCTATCGGTGTCATGGTTCCCGTGAATGAACCAGACCTCAGTGAGGCCCAGGATAGGCGCCAACTCGATGTGCAGAGGTCGGCGCGCCTGGATGTCACCCAGCAGCACGATCGCCTCTGGACGGAAGTACTCGACTGCGGCGATCACCGAATCGAGATCGCCGTGCGGGTCGCCGAAGAACATGAGCTTTGGCTTCGACTGGTTGTGCTCGGATCGCGCATGGAGGTCCGACGAGATGAGCGATTTCATCTCATATGCCGATGGCGGTTCATCATCCGGCCGCAACCCGCAGGAAGTGCGAGCGCAGCTCCTGGAAGCTGTCCTGATCGAATGCCCGCGCGGGATCCGTGAGCACGAGCCGCGCGAAGCCCACTTCGAAGTTCGAGGACCAATCGTCAAGCGCAACCCACTCTGCATCGCTACGGCCGTTCCCGTCGAGCCAGGCCTGGATTTCCAATTGGCGCCGGTGGGGGACGACCACATTGGGATCAATCTGTGGCGTCGCTCCGATGATCCGATGCTGGATGTCGGCACTGAAATAGCGCTGCAGCTGTTCGATGCTTTCGGCTCGCCGCCAATCCGACGAGATGACGACGTCGACAGAATCGAACTCTCGAAGAAGCTCCTCGAGCCGCGGCAAATGGCTGAAGAACCTGCTGCTGAACGAGTAGTCCACGCCGACAGGATGAAGAACACCATCGACATCCAGGAACAGCAAATCGCTGGAATCATCCGTGCGGCCAACGGCATCATGGGTCGGCGTCGCTTCTGCCATGGGTAGACGGCCAGTACAGGGCTTCATCATCCAATAAACCCCGCCTGGAAGGCCTCAAGGAGATTGAGCACATCGGCAGCTCGCCCTTCGGCTACCAGCGACTCGGCGGTCCTGTTGTCAAACAGCGCAAGTGGCTCGTTTCTGTACCAGAGGATGGCCGCCTCGAGGTCCCCGCCCGAGACCGCAGCCGCGGCAGCCAGCACTTGCTGGATCGTGTGGGTAGATGACCGGATGTCACTCATAGCTCGACCACGAACTCGGGGTTGAACTGCTTGTTCTCCAGGCCGCGGCCATGCCGCAGGTACCCACGGGGGTTGCACACCATCCGGCAGTTCCCGACTTGGTAGTCGAAGCTCTCGTGGATGTGGCCATGCGCCCAGAGTGACGGCGCTTCGAAGAAGGAACTTGGGAGCTCGCTCACAAAAGATGCGGACAGCCAGTCGGACTGATAGTGCCGCGCGAGAGAGTTTCGATGCGGGGCATGATGGGTCACGACCACCGTCGGCCCATCGAAGGGCTCGGCCAGCTTCTGGGCCAGCCAGGCTCGGTCACTCTGGTGGAGCGCCCGCGTGTCTTCGGGCACTAGGCGGCGCTTTTTTGACTTGGCTGATGCCGCCGGTGCGTCGGAGGATTCCTGCGCCTCGGCCCACCGGATCGATGAGTATTCGTTGAGACGGACTTTGGCCGCCTTCATGGACCGCTCGGTGTCTACCAGCGACCCCGTCTTGGTCTGGATCGGCAGTTCGAAGTCTGTCCACAGCGTGCAACCCAGAAACCGGACGCCGGCGACCACGGCCTTGCCTGGCGCCAGGAGGTGCACATTGCATGCTTTCGCGGTCAGTGCCATTTCCTTGAGCGTGGTCTGCAGAACACCTTGATGGAACTCATGGTTACCAGGCACGAAGACGATGGGGACTGTCTCCCCAAAATTCTCTGCCTGCCGGGCCCAGCGCATGGCCTTGGAACCGGGCACAGAGATGTCCCCGGCAAGGATTGCGACATCGCGGTCGACCTTCGGGACGAGAAGGGTGCCGAACTCGAGGTGCAGGTCCGAAAGAATAAGCAGCTTCACAGCGGCAAACCCGTTTCCTCAGCAGAGCGCTCAGGGCATCAGGATCGAGAGCTTGGCATTCCATGCCTCGCCATCGGACCTGGAGGGCACGGCGACGCGGATCGTCGGACGGTCGAAGTCACCGGTCTCGAAGAGGAAGTGCACATGGTGAAAGCGAAATACCGGGTTTCCGGGATGCTCGGTCCACTTGAGCCGCCAGGTGTGGAAGTACTCGAAATCGACCGTCCGGGCTTGCTTTCCGCGACTGACGATGCAGGCCTTGCGGGCATCGGAATCGAACAGGATGCAGGTTCCATTCCAATCGCCCAGCATGCGTCGGGGATCGACCGGAAAGAAGCTTGCGCCAGATACCTGGGCTCGTTCCCGGAGTAGCTGTTCACGTCCTGTCTGGATCGAACGAGGCGATGCGATCCAGGCCCAATAGAAGAGGACCAGCGCGACGGCGAGCGCTAGCAGGAGTGAGATTTCCATGCTCAGTTGACCGGCCAGATCTGGTGCCGGATGCTGAACGAGGTGCGCATGTCGTAGTGCGTGAACTGCGCTCCGTTCTCATCTTCCAGGACCAGAAGGTCGACTTGATCGGCATCGGCGCTGGTCGCTGACCAGATCTTCCGAATGTCTCGAATTTGCCAGCGATCGGGATCGCTCTCCGTCGGCGCCAGATACTGAACGTGCCGCAGCGACTGCGCCCCCACGCTCTCAAAGAGATCGAGGAAATCGCTCTCATAAATCAACAACGCACGCTCCGAGATCTCGAGGTCGTCTTCGTGCACCACCCAGGTCGGAAAGAAGGCAGGAATCGTCAAGTTCAACTGGACTGCTCTCCAGCATTTCGCACCGGGACCGGCCAGCATGGAAGAGATCCTCACCTCATGCGAATCCATCGTCATAAACATAAAAATGACCCTACAGTTTGCAGCCCAAGGTGAAGATTGGTCACGGACGCCTTGCCGTCCAAGCAGTTCAACAAGACATACGAACACTGCCCATTACTTGTCCAAGTAGCTATTTTGCTACTCAAATACATCAAATCGATATCTTAGCGCTGTCGATAAAAAATGCTAGACAGGGAATTCTTGGGGGATGGGCCAACCTCAACCAAGAACGCAGAGTGCAAGGCAAAGGGTGGCGTTCCATCTACGTGTCATACGCGCGGAACGCCGCATCTCCCAGGAGCAGCTTGCAGAAGCTGCCGGGCTTCACCGGACGTTTGTAGGGTCAGTTGAGAGGGAGGAGAGGAATATCTCGATCGACAACCTCGAGCGCCTTGCAACTGCACTGGGTGTCGACGTTTCGCTTCTCGTCTCATCAGTGGTTCCGCGCTCCTAGCAAGCGATTGGAGTACCAATCTGACGGTAAGGACCCGCATGCTCCAGCGGTTGGCCTCGGTCGCGCTATGGCGGAACGACTCGCGCAGGCCTTGAGCAAGGACTTTCACTGAGTTCGCCCTCGCAGCAGAATGAAATGAGAAGACTGCTTTGCTGATGTCGCTGAAAACTGGTTGACTACCTTACTGCAGTAGGGAGTGACGGTTGTGATTCCCGCTGAACTAATTGAGACGAGGGGCGTAGCCTTGGGGAGGTCGTCTCTCAGTTATGGGGCTTGAATCTATCCACAGCGGAACGAATGGAGAGTCGCTGGCGCTTCGCGGAGAAAGGTCTGTTCGATCACGACGGCACGGCCCTCACCGAGATCGCATGAAGACAATATGGACTAGCTTTCAATCAAAGCCAAATCCTTCCACTTCGGGATCTGTGCCTAATACAGGGGGCGATTTTCGCGCTTCACCGTCTTTTTTCTGGCCTTGACGGAAAAACTGCAATCAGATCAATCAGTTAGCAAGTCAAAGCCACCAGATCAAGGCCGCAGTCCAATATCCTTGCCGCCCGAGACGCACACCATGACCTTGTCGCCCTCCTCGATCATGTTGTAGTCGACGATGGCCTGCCCGACCTGGCGGCACAGGCGCTTTTCGAGCTTGTGCGTTTCGCGTTCGATCTTCAGGGAGTGGGTGGCGTCCGCGGCGGCGGGCGCCTCGTCGATCCAGACGGCGTTCATGGGCAGGCTACTTCGGGGAGTCGGGGGAGGGTGCGATTGTCCCCGATCATCCTTTCACCTGCCATCGCGGCGTTTTTATGCGGTTCACGGCACCGGAAACGCCGTGCGCATCGCATCGACAAAGCGGCGCAGCTTGGCCGGGTAGAAGCGCGCGTACGGGTACACGACGTACACGGGCGCGTGGGCTGCCTGCCACTGCGGCGCCAGGTGCACCAGCTGCCCGGCCTCCAGCGCCTCGGCCAGCATCCAGGTCGACAGCACCCCCACGCCCACCCCCAGCACGGCCGCGCTGCGCAGCGCGTTCAGGCTGTCGGTGATCATGCGCGGGCGGATCTGCACCCTGTGCACCTCGCCACTGGTCTCATGCGTCAGCACGACCTCGGTGCGGTAGAAGTTCTTCGCGGCCAGCCAGGGGAGCGCCTCCAGGTCGCGGGCGTGCACGGGCGGCGCCACGTCCTTGAACAGCGAGGGCGCGCCCACCGCGATGCGCGGCACCTCGGACAGCCGGATGGCCACCACCGACGGGTCGGTCACTTCGCCCACGCGAATCGCGCAGTCCACGCCCTCGGCGATGAAGTCGGGCGTGCGGTCCTGCGGGCCGTCGTGCAGCAGCCATTCGACCGTCATCTGCGGGTAGCTGTGCAGGTAGGCGGCTAGCGGCCCGACCAGCAGCTGCTGGCCGAACACGTGCGGCGCCACCACGCGCAGCCGCCCCTCGGGCTGGTCGACGGCGCCGCGCACCTCGGCCTCGAAGGCGTTCCAGCTCAGGATCAGTTCCCGGGCGCGCTCGAAGCAGCGCTCGCCGTCCTCGGTGAGCTTCATCGCATGGGTGGAGCGCTGCAGCAGGCGCACGCCCAGCGAACGCTCCAGCGCCTGCAAGCGGCGGCTCACGGTGGGCTGGGTGGTGCCCATCTGCGCGGCCGCGGCCGACAGGCTGCCGGCCTCGACGATGCGCACGAAGGTCTGCATCAACTCGATGCGGTCGGCGGAAGCGGTGGGTGGGAGCGGAGCGGCCATACGTGCAGCGTATATCAATTGTTCAAAGCAAGGGGCTACCTTCAAGGGGCTACGGCGAGCACACTCCAGCCCTTGTTTTCGAATCCTAGGGTTAACACCATGTCTTCCATTCAATCAACGCATGAGAGGCTGCCGAGCTCGCTGATCCTGCTGCTGGCCGCCAGCGCAGGTTTCGGCGTGGCGGCGCTCTACTACAGCCAGCCGATGCTGGGCGTGCTGGGCCCGGACATCGGCGCCTCCGCCCGCTCGGTGGGCTTCGTGCCCACGCTCACGCAGCTGGGCTACGCGCTGGGCATCCTGCTGCTGGCGCCACTGGGCGACCGCTTCGACCGGCGCCGCATCATCCTGGCCAAGGCCACCGTGCTGGTGCTGGCGCTGCTTGGCGCGGCCTTCTCGCCTTCGGTCGGCCCGCTGCTCGTGGCCAGCCTCGTCATCGGCCTGGCCGCCACCCTGGCGCAGGACGTGGTGCCGGCCGCCGCCGCGCTGGCGCCCGAGGCGCACCGCGGCAAGATCGTCGGCACGGTCATGACGGGGCTGCTGCTGGGCATTTTGCTGTCGCGCGTGCTGAGCGGCTTCGTGGCCGAGCACTTCGGCTGGCGCGCGATGTTCGTGGTGGCGGCGGCCAGCATCGCGTTCATCGGTGTGGCCGCGGCGCGCGGCCTGCCGCACCTGCGCCCGACCACGCAGCTGGGCTACGGCGCCTTGCTGGGCTCGCTCGGCAAGCTGTGGCGGCGCCACGGCGCGCTGCGCCGCGCCACGATCGCGCAGGCCTTGCTGTCGGTCGGTTTCAGCGCTTTCTGGTCGACGCTGGCCGTGATGCTGCACGGCGCGCCGTTCCACCTGGGCAGCGCGGCAGCAGGAGCCTTCGGCCTGGCCGGAGCGGCCGGTGCGCTGGCCGCGCCCATCGCCGGCCGGCTGGCCGACCGGCGGGGGCCCGAGCTGGTGATCCGCATGGGTGCGGCGCTGGTGGTGGTGTCGTTCGCCGCGATGCTGTTCGCGCCGCTGATGGCGCCCGCCGCGCGGCTGGGGCTCATCGTGGCCAGTGCCATCGGCTTCGACTTCGGCCTGCAGGCCGCGCTGATCGCGCACCAGACGGTGGTCTACGGCATCGACCCCGGTGCGCGCAGCCGGCTCAACGCGGTGTTCTTCACGGGCGTGTTCGTCGGCATGGCGACGGGCTCGGCGCTCGGTGCGCTGGTGCTGGCGCAGTGGGGTTGGCCGGGCGTGGCGCTGATGGCCGCGGTGTCGGCACTGGGTGCGCTCGGCGTGCGGATGTGGCCGGCAGGCGCCGGGCCCGCCGTGGCCTGCGGTTCAGCCGCCTGAAAAGGCGGTTACCACTCGCCGGCTTCCATGCGGATCGCTACCTCGCAATCGTCGAAGATTTCGAGCTTGGCGATCTTCACGCGCACGCCCACCACGCCGGGCAGTTGCAGCAGGCGCTGCACCAGCTTGCCGATGAGGCTTTCGAGCAGGTTGACGTGCTCGGCGGTGCACTCCTCGATGATGATGCGGCGCACCTTGCGGTAGTCGAGCACGTGGAAGATGTCGTCGTCCTGCGGCAGCAGCGGCTGCGGGCCGAGGCTGAGTTCGGCGTCCACCAGGATGGGTTGCGGCGCCGTCTTCTCGTGGTCGAGGATGCCCAGGTTGGCATCGAAGCGCAGGCCCTGCAGGGTGAGGGTCTGGCGGCCCCGGGTGGGCGAGGGCGTGGAGGGGGTAGACATGGTGCTGCTTACATGAGCGAGAAATCGCGCTCGAATTTCATCAGGTGCTGGCCGCCGTCCACCAGCAGCGTGGTGCCGGTGATCGAGCTGTTTTCCAGCGCGAACTTCACCGTGGCGACCACGTCGGCCGGGGTGGAAGAGCGGCCCAGCGGCGACAGCTTGTGCAACTGCGCGAAGGTGTCGTCGTCCAGCATGTGGCTGGGCAGCGTGAGGCCGGGCGCCACGCCCACCACGCGCACGCGGGGGGCCAGCGCCAGCGCCAGCATCGGCGTGGCGGCTTCGAGCGCGGCCTTCGACAGCGTGTAGCTCAAGAAGTCGGGGTTCGGGTTCCACAGCTTCTGGTCGAGCAGGTGGACCACCGCACCGTGCGCGTCGCGCGCCGCCAGGTGCTCGTGCAGCGCCTGCGCCAGCAGGATGGCCGCGCCAGTGTTGCTGCGCGCGTGGCGTTCCATGAGCGCGTAGCTGAAGGTGGCCGCCTCGTCGTGCTCGAACAGGGCCGCGCTGTGCACCACCGCATCGATGCCGCGAAAGCGCGCGACCACGCGGGGCAGCAGCGCGCGCGTGGTGGCCTCGTCTTCCAGGTCGGCGGCGAAGAGCGCCGAATCGCCCGAGAGCGCGGCGCAGTCGGCCACCGTCTGCTCGGCCTCGGCGCGCGAGTTGCGGTAGTGCACCGCCACCTGCCAGCCGCCCGCGGCGAGCCCCAGCGCGATCTCGCGGCCCAGCCGGCGACCCGCGCCCGTGACGAGAACGGTGCGGGGGGCCGGGGAGGGGGATGCGGTGCTCATGCGAAGAGAGGAGAGAAGAGAGGGCGGGAAGACGGCAACGGGGGCAAGGAAAATGCGAGGAGAGAGACAATTGCGTGGTGACGACCAAGACCACCCCCAGCAGTTTACCCACCGCCCTCGACCATCTCATCGCGCGTTCCGTCGAACGCGCGGGCGGCTGGATCGGGTTCGACCGCTTCATGGCGCTCGCGCTGTATGCGCCCGGCCTGGGCTATTACGCCAACACTTCGGCCAAGTTCGGGCACATGCCTTCGTCGGGCAGCGATTTCGTCACCGCGCCTGAGTTGACGCCGATGTTCGGCAAGACGCTGGCCGCGCAGGTGGCGCAGGCGCTGGAGAAGACCGGCACCGACACGGTCTGGGAATTCGGCGCGGGCTCGGGTGCGTTGGCGGTCCAGTTGCTGCATGCGCTCGACGAGATGGGCCGCACCGACGTGCGCTACCGCATCGTCGACCTGTCGGGCACGTTGCGCGAGCGGCAGCAGCAGGCACTGGTGCGCTATGCGGACCGTGTCGAGTGGCTCAGCGAACTGCCCGAATCGATGGAGGGCGTGGTCGTCGGCAACGAGGTGCTCGATGCGATGCCGGTGCAACTGCTGGCGCGCGTGGGCGGGCAATGGTTCGAGCGCGGCGTGGTGCGCAACGCGCAGGACGACGGCTGGACCTGGGCCGACCGCGCGACCGAGCTGCGTCCGCCGGTCGACGTGCCGGGCGCGCATGACTACCTCACCGAGATTCATCCGCAGGCGCGGGCTTTCATGGCCACCCTGGCGGACCGGCTGAAGAAGGGCGCGATCTTTCTCGTCGACTACGGGTTTCCTGAAGGGGAGTACTACCACCCGCAGCGGCACATGGGGACCGTGATGTGCCATCGGGCGCACCAGGCAGACGGCGATCCGCTGTCCGACGTGGGCTACAAGGACATCACCGCGCATGTGGACTTCACTGGCATCGCGCTGGCGGGGCAGGACGCGGGGCTTGTCGTGCTGGGCTATGCGAGCCAGGCGCGGTTTCTGCTGAATTGCGGGCTGCTGTCTCTGATGGAAGCGGGGACCGTGGCTGAACGTGCCATGGCGGCGCGGCTCATTCATGAGCATGAGATGGGGGAGCTGTTCAAGGTTGTGGGGTTTGCTGTGGGCGAGGGGTGGGATGCGATGGGGTTTGTTGAAGGGGATCGCAGTCATATGCTTTGAGTGACTGGGTTTTCTCGTTGTCCGGGGCCGGGACTCGCCCCGGCGGGCGACTTACTTTCTTTTGCTTCGCCAAAAGAAAGTAAGCAAAGAAAAGGCGACC
>NZ_CEEDFC010000014.1:0-211792 GCF_979254005.1 Variovorax sp. AC103
GGGATGGGACATGGGGTGCTTCTTTCTCTGGAAGGGGAGGGACGTCAGTCGAAGGCGACGACGGTGACTTCGGCGTCGGCCCCGTCGGCGGACGGGCCGAAGCGCGCGGCGATGTGCTCGATTTCGGCGAGCTGGTCCATCGCCTGCGAACAGGCAAAGCCGTACCTGGCGCGCACCCGCTCCGAGGCGATGCCCAGCGCCTCGCGCGTGCGCGCCAGAAAGTCGCCCAGGGCGTAGCGCTGGCCGGGTGTCAGGTACTCCTGCACCACCAGCGAAGGCGAATAGCAGCGGGTTTCGCTGGCGTCGGGCCAGCGCACGTGGAAGTGCATCACGGGCATGGCAGGGTCTCGGTCATGGCGGGCGGCTGGATGAAGGCGTCGCGGCCGAAGTCCCACAGCAGCGCTTCGTCGCCGGCCTGGCGCAGCCGCACCTGCCGGGTGGCGTCGACCTCGCCGATCACGCCGCAGGCGATGTCGCGCGCAGCAAAGCGCGCCAGCACCGTGGCCACCTGCGCGGGCGCCACGCTCAGCACGAAGCCGTAGCTCGGGAACGACGAGAGCCAGCGCATCAGCGGCACGCCGTCGGGCCGGGGCAGCGCGTCGAGGTCGATGCGCGCGCCCACGCCGGAGCATTCGAGCAGCATCAGGGCCGTGCCCACGGCGCCGGCCATGCTGATGTCCTTGGCCGCGCCGCACAGCCCGTCTTCGGCCAGCAGGGGCAGCAGCTCCAGGTCGGCGCGCAGCCGCGCGGCCGGCGCGCGAGTGGAGGCGTTCCAGTAGGGAAATGGCTCCTCGTACGCGCCGCGCAGGTCGGCCGCCATCACCAGCAGGTGGCCGGGCTTCGCGTCGAAGCTGGTGAGCAGCTTGCGTGCGTGGCCGAGGATGGCGACGGCCAGCTGCGGTCGCTCGCTGCGGTTGTTGCTGTGCCCGCCCACCACGGGCACGCCGTAGCGCACGGCAGCCTCGGCCAGCCCGCGCAGCACGTCGTCCGCAGGGTTCATTCCGGTGCTCCACAGCGCGTCGACCACCGCCGTCGGCCGCCCGCCCATCGCGTAGATGTCGCTCACGTTGACCATCACGCCGCAGTAGCCGGCGAACCAGGGCATGCGCACGATGAAGTCTTCGACCAGGCCCTCGATGGCGAACAGCAGGTAGCCGCCGTGGCCGTCGGGAATGGCCGCGCAGTCGTCGCCGATGGGCACGGCCTGGGCGAGCGCGGCATGGCCGCCGGGCAGCGAGCGGCCGAGCGCGGCCACCACGTCGCTGATGTCACGCTTGTGGGCGAAGCCGCGCGTGGCGCGCAGGGCTTCGGCGATGGCGTGGACGTTCGCGGGCTCGGTCATGCCGCCACCTTCGCGCGCGTGACGAAGCCGCTCACGGGGTCGTGGCAGGGCGGGTACCAGCCGAGGTCGGCCTGCATGCGCGCATGCGCACGGCCATGCACCTGGGTCTCTGCCAGCAGTTGCCAGCCGAGCTTCCTGAACAGCGGCACGTTCTGCAGCTGCACCTGCGCAAGGAAGGTCTCGCAGCCCAGGGCGTGGGCGCGGGACACGGCCAGCCGGATCAGCGTGGCGCCCAGGTGCCCCTGGCTGCGGAACGCGGGGTGCACGGCCAGCCGCGAACCCCACCATTCGCCCGCTGCCTCGCCGCGGTGGATGCGCACCGTGCCCACCACCTGCTCGGGCATGCCGCCGTTGCACGACATGGCCACCAGCAGCCGCGCATGGTCGTCGGTGGCGTCGCGGTCGTCGCGCGCGAAGATGCCCTGCTCGATGCAGAACACCGCGCGGCGCAGCGCCATGGCCTCGTCGCGCTCCCACTGCTGGGCGGCTTCGCGCACCAGGTACTCGACGGGCGCGTAGTGGTCCGCCATTTCGAAGAGGTCGTCGATGCACAGCATGGTCAGCTTTCGCTTTCGTAGATCGACAGCGACGAGCACGCGCCGCACTTGCCGCAGCCGGCCTTGATGTCGCCCGAGCGCAGGCCCGCCGCCACCACGCGCTGGCCCAGCGGCGCGAGCAGCGACTTCATGAACTCGGGCGTGGGCGCGGGGTGGTCTTCGAGCGGCGTGCCGCTGATCGGCACGAACGGCACCACGAACGGGTACACGCCGCGCGCCAGCAGCTGGTCGCAGGTGTCGAGGATGGCCTCGCGCGTGTCGCCCAGCCCGGCCAGGATGTAGGTGCTGACCTGTCCGCGCCCGAACACGCCCACTGCCGCCTCGAAGGCGCTCATGTAGCGCGACACCGGCACGCTGGCCTTGCCCGGCATGAGGCGTTCGCGCACCTCGGGCGTCACCACTTCGAGGTGCATGCCCAGCGTGTCGATGCCAGCGGCCTTCATGCGGTGGAACCACTGGTCGTCGTCGGGCGGCTCGCACTGGCCCTGGATCGGAATGTCGACCGCCGCCTTGATGGCGAAAGCGCTCTCGCAGAGGATGGCCGCGCCGCGGTCGGTGGCGTTGGGCGTGCCGGTGGTCATGACCATGTGCTTCACGCCGTCGAGCAGCACGGCGGCGCGCGCCACCTCGGCCAGCTGCTCGGGCGTCTTGCGCGCGATGGTGCGGCCCGCCGCGAGCGACTGGCCGATCGCGCAGAACTTGCAGCTCTTCTTGCGGCTCTCGTAGCGGATGCATGTCTGCAGCACCGTGGTGGCCAGCACGTCGCTGCCGTGCAGCGTGGCGATGTGCGAGTAGGGCACGCCGTCGAAGGTCTGCATGGCGTAGAAGCGCGGCTGCTTCGGAAAGCTGATGCTGGCAATGGGGATGCTGCCGCGCATCACGCGGCTCATGCCTTCTTCGTCGGGCGCCTCGGCGGTGAAGGGCGAGTGCCAGGCGGTGGAGGTGTGCACTGGCACCATGATCGTGTGGCCGTCGACCGTCACGGCCTTGTGGTCCGAAGGGCCCGCGCCGCCGCGGCGGCTTGCAACGCCGGCCGACGGGTCAACCAGCCGCAACCCGAAGGACTGGAGCTCGGTCATCAGCTGCCGGCTGTCCTGGGGTGTCGTCGTTGCGATCGTGGTGGTCATGGTCTGGGCTCCGTTGAACTGAGGGTTGCGTGGCGTGCATCGGCACGGTGGTCTGCGCCGGCCGGTCGTTGATGGCGAGCGACAGCAGTTCGGGCCGCGCGTAGTGGCCGACCGAATCCATCATTCGCTTGCGCTTGGCGATCAGCGCCATGTCGAGGTCGGCCACCACCATGCCTTCGCCCTCGGTGAGCGGCGGCGCGAGGTGCTTGCCCTCGGGCGAGACGATGGCCGTGTGGCAGCCGCCGCGCAGCGCCTTGTGCAGGTTGGCGTCGGGCGTGACGCTGCGGATCTGCTCGTCGGTGAGCCAGCCGGTGGCGTTGATGACGAAGCAGCCGGACTCGAGCGCATGGTGGCGGATGGTCACTTCCATTTGCTCCGCGAAGATCGGCCCGACCAGCGAGCCGGGGAACTGCGCGCAATGAATCTCTTCGTGCTGCGCCATCAGCGCGTAGCGCGCGAGCGGGTTGTAGTGCTCCCAGCAGGCGAGCGCGCCGACACGGCCGACGGCGGTGTCCACCACCTTCAGGCCCGCGCCGTCGCCCATGCCCCAGACCATGCGCTCGTGGTACGTCGGCGTGATCTTGCGGCGCTTGAGCGCGAGCGTGCCGTCGGCGTCGAACACCAGCTGCGTGTTGTAGAGGCTGCCGTGGTCGCGCTCGTTCACGCCGAGCACCACCACCATGTTGCGCGCGCGGGCCCGCTCGGCCACGGCCTGCGTGACCGGCCCGGGAACCACCACCGCGCGCTCCACCAGCTGCAGGTGCGGCGCACCCTGCAGCACCGGCGGCAGCACGAAGCTGAAGTACGGGTAGTAGGGCACGAAGGTCTCGGGGAACACCGCGATCTGCGCGCCCCTGGCCGCGGCCTCGTCGATGGCGCTGCACACCCGCTCGAGCGTGCCGTCGGGGCGCTCGAAGTCGGGCGCGATCTGGATCGCGGCGGCGCGCACGGTGCGGGGGGTGGAAGCCATCTCCTTGTCCTGCCTTACAAGGTCCAGGTGTCGAGGATCACCGCGCCGGCCTTCTTGTGCAGCAGCACGATGTCCAGAACGTCGAGCGGGTTGATGGGCTTGATGCCCTCGATCAGCGCGCCTTCGCCGTGGCCGTACAAAGCCTGCAGCGCGAAGCGGCAGGCATACACCTTGCCGCCTTCTTCCATGAACTTGACGATCTGCTTGTTGAAGTTCTGGTGGCCCGGAAAGGCCTCGTCGCCCAGCGTGGGGAAGCCGCGCTGCACGCCCAGCGTCACGCCGGGGCCGTACAGCAGCACCGAGGTGTCGTAGCCCTTGCGCTTCAGGCGCGTGGCCTGCAGCAGGTTGACGAAACCGATGGAGCCTTCGAAGGCCACGGTGTGGAAGGTGACGAGCGCCTTCTCGCCGGGCTCTGCCTTGACGTCTTCGAACACCTTCTCTTCGTAGTCGACAAGGAACTCGCCTTTTTCGTTGCGGGGGCGGGTGACTTTGGGCATGGGGTACTCCGGTTGGGTGAGGGGTACGCAGGTCTTGCGTGCCTTTCTCATCGCAGGCGATGTGCCAGCGCCCAAAGGCCGACGTGCGATCAAGTCGCGATCAATGAGCGGCGGTGCGGGCCGGGTGGCGACAAAATTTTTTGCGGCGCCCGAAATTGCCCGGCCTGGGTGGGAAGAGGCAGCCCGTTTCGCACCGGGACGACGCATGTCCCGTGCGATCAATGCACCCGATCAATGGGGTTGATCGCACCGCATCGAAGCATTCTTCCGGCGTCTTCGCCCTCTGGCGGCCGTGAATCCCGGCGCGATTCCTGCGTGTTGATGGGCGGCCAGATGCAATCAATGAATGCAATCAACTTGCCGGACCCTCCCCGATGCCCACCATCACCGCCCACTGGCGCAGGCAGCTGCGCACCACCGCGAAGCCGGCCTACCTGCTGCTGGCCGACCTGATCGCCGACGACATCAAGACTGGCCGCCTGGGCGTGCGCGACCGCCTGCCCACGCTGCGCGAACTCGCAAGCGAGCTGGAACTGAACTACACGACGGTGGCGCGCGGCTACGCCGAGGCGCGCAAGCGCGGGTTGATCGACTCGCGCGCGGGCACCGGCACCTTCATCCGCTCGGGCAGCCCCAGCCTGCGGCTGCGCGGCGGCAGCGGCGCCGAGATGACGATGAACATGCCGCCCGAGCCCGACGACGCGCACCTGATGGCGCGGCTGCACGACAGCGCCAGCAAGGCCTTCGCGCAGCTCGATCTGCACGACCTGCTGCGCTACCAGGACTTCGGCGGCACCGCGCACGACCGCGAGGTGGCGATGCAGTGGCTGCGACCCTTCGTGCCCCATGCGAGCGTGGACCGCATCCTGGTGTGCCCCGGCATCCATGCGGTGCTGACCGCGCTGTTCTCGCAGCTGGCGCGCCCGGGCGAGCTGATCTGCGTGGAGTCGCTCACCTACCCGGGCGTCAAGGCCATCGCGGCGCAGCTGGGTGTGCAGCTGCACGCGCTGCAGATGGACGACGACGGACCCATCGCCGACGCCTTCGAGCACGCCTGCAAGACACTCAAGCCCAAGGCGCTGTACTGCAACCCCACGCTGCTGAACCCGACCGCGGCCACCGTGTCGCGCGCGCGGCGCGAGGCGCTGGCCGACGTGGCGCTGCGCTACGCGGTGCCGATCATCGAGGACGACGCCTACGGCATGCTGCCGCGCCAGACGCCCGCGTCATTGGCCACGCTGGCGCCGGGGCTCACCTACTACGTGAGCGGGTTTTCCAAGTGCTTCGGCGCCGGGCTGCGCAGCGCATATGTGTGCTCGCCGACGGTGGTGCAGTCGCAGCGGCTGGCCGGCGCCATGCGCGCGACCACCGTGATGGCCTCGCCGATCACCAATGCATTGACCACGCTGTGGGTGGAAGACGGCAGCACCGAAGAGATGCTGCAGGCGGTGCGCGCCGAGTCGGTGGCGCGGCAGGTGCTGGCCATGCGCTACCTGGGCGACGCCGGGTTGCAGGCGCACCCCGAGGGCTTCCACGCCTGGCTGCCGCTCACGCCCGGCTGGAGCCCGGTGGAGTTCGCGTCGTACCTGCGCACGCAGAACGTGGGCGTGGTGGCGAGCGCAGCCTTTTCCACCGACGGCGACCCGCCCGATGCGGTGCGCATCTGCCTGGGCGGGCCGATGTCGCGCGAGCAGTGCGACCAGGCGCTGCGCCTGATTGCGGACACGCTGGCACACCCGCTTCATCCGCACGCGACGCTGCGCTGAGCCTGCGCGGCGCGGCAGCGCGGGGCAGCATGCGCCTGTGCGTCAGCCCGTCACTCGGCCACGGCCGCGACGGCGGCGACAGCGCCGGCAATGCCCGAGAAGCCGGCGGCACCCGCCAGCAGCCTGGCGTCGCGGCCGTTCGCGCCGGCCCGTTCGCGCCATGCCAGGTAGAGCAGGAGCGCGGAGAAGCCGAAGATGCAGAGAGAGATTTCGTTCATGGCGTTTTTTCGTCAGCGCTTGGCGAACACGCCGTTCCACGCGAACACCGAGTTCGGCGCGTTCACATGCCGCAGGCTGGGCTCGGTGCGCACAGGCGACGCTTTCTTGCGCGTCGGTTCGTCGTCGACGCGCAGACCCTTGGCGAGCTGGTCGTCGACCAGGCTCTGCAGCGTGACGGAGCCGAGGAACTCCATCACGTGGTGCTTGGCGGAGGCCCAGAGGGCCTCGGTGGAATAGCAGCCGACTTCGGCCGCGTCCTGTTTGCTGTCGCGCGGGGGCGTGTCGGCGTCCGCTGGAACCTGGCCATCGACCGACGCGAGGATGTCGGCCACGGTGATCTCCGAAGCCCTGCGCGTCAGCGTGTAGCCGCCGC
This sequence comes from Variovorax sp. AC103, assembly GCF_979254005.1. Taxonomy (NCBI): domain Bacteria; kingdom Pseudomonadati; phylum Pseudomonadota; class Betaproteobacteria; order Burkholderiales; family Comamonadaceae; genus Variovorax; species Variovorax sp. AC103. Next base: position 6,852 of record NZ_CEEDFC010000014.1, read on the forward strand.
CGGGCCCGCGTGTCGCCTTGATGAGGGCATGCTGGCGAAGCTTGCTGAACAGCAGTTCGAGCGAGGAGCGGGCGATGTGCTGGCGCTGGCTGATCGATGCCAATGGCACGGGGCCGTCCCTCTCGCGCAGCGCGACATCGATCATGGCTGTCAGGGCGAAGCCGCCCTTGGTCGTCAGACGCATGGAGTATTCCTCGTGGATCGGCCTTGCATGGGCAAGGCGGTGAAGGGGTGTCCGGCGCGTTCGCGCGAGACAGGTACGCCCTGTAGGTGTCTGAACGCCGGTAAAAGTTTCCGGCACGGGCCTGGCCGGGGTGCGACGACCAGTGCGCGCATCAACTTCGGCGGCAACTCTCAAATCCCGTTTGAACTCTTTTGGCATCTACCCCCACCCGGGATGTCGCAGCACGGTTCGGGAATTACGTTGATTGCACGGGGGTTGCCGCAAGCATCAAGCAATGGAGTTGAAGACGCGCCTGCGGGCTGTTGTTCCACGACGGTCGGTCGTGTGGGCGCCGCGCGGGGGGGGCCTCAATGTGCATATCGGTATTGATCGTGCCCGAGGCGGCATGTTCAAGTTCACTGCGCATTCATTCGCCAGAAATACCCGCGCGGAATAGAGCTCAGGCGGAGCACAGCCATCGGCAGCCCCAGGAGTGGCCGATCGGCCGCCGCGCCTGCCGGCAGAAGCAAGCCGAATTTGCTCGGAATTCGCCTCCAGTGGGCATGCTAATTCCCATCTAATTTTGAAGTCAGTCAGTGGTCAGTCAAATGCGGAGCGGGAATTGGATGGGGCGACGGCGCCTTCATTTATTAGCAAGGAATTAGCAATGAATTAGCGGGCGGCGGCGCCGTTTTTTGACACAAAGACGTCATTCGCAATTCCTACATTTCTCCTCGATGTGGCGTTTTGCATTCAAAACGCACGATGCCCGCAGTCCCATGCAGGCCGGTCAAAACCATCCATAACCAACTTCCCAACCTATATGATGATTTTCGAAAGAAGAGTTTTGCTGACGTCATTGACGACAGTTGCGGCTTGCGTGCTCGCCGCTTGTGGGGGAGGGAGTGACGGAAACAGCGGCTTCTTCCCGATCAGCACGCCGCCCGCCAGCACGACCGGCACGACACTCAGCGGCGTGGTCGCCGCCAGCGGCTACGCGCCGGGAAGCACCACGGGCAACCCGACCCTGAAGGCCGGCTACTACCAGAAGGCCACGGTCTTCGTCGACACCAACGGCAACGGCGTGCTCGACAGCGGCGAAACCTCGACCACCACCGATGCCAGCGGCAAGTTCACGCTGACGACCACCAGCACCGGACCGCTGGTCGCCGACATCGGCACCAGCGCGACCAACACCGCCACCGGCGCCGCCGTGGCCAGCCACCTCATCCTGCGCGCCTCGACCGACCAGATCGCCGACCAGGGCGCGGGCAAGATCGTCATCAGCCCGCTGTCGAGCGAAGCGCAACGCCTGGTGGAAGCCAACGGCAGCAGCTATGCGACCGAAAAGGCCAACCTCGTCGCACGCATGAATGGCCCGGCCTTCAATCTGGGCGACGCCAAGTTCAGCGACCCGCTCGCCGATGTGAACACCCTGAGCGGCGCCACCCAGTACGCCGCGCTGTACCAAGACAACGAGCTGACCAACCGCTACACCTATGCGACGGCCAAGCTCGACCGCAAGGACCTGTTCCCCGACAACCTGGCCGTCCTGGGCGGCGACCCCCGCCTGGCCGGCCTGTCGAGCGCGACGCTCACCAACGCGGACGGCACCAAGGCCACCCCCACGGGGCCGCTGCAAAAGCAGGCGCCCATCACCTTCGCCCAGGCGCAGCAGGCGGCCTTCAACGTGGAAGGCGTGCCGGCGTACGACAACATCTTCGTCATCGTCGAAGAAAACAAGTCGACCGATGCAATCGTCGGCAACCCGCGGGCTGTGAACGTCAATCACATCCTGAACAACTACAACCAACTGAGCACGTACTATTCGACCGGCAACCCGTCCGAGCCGAACTACACCGCGCTGGGCGGCGGCGACGACTTCGGCATTCACGACGACAACTGGTTCGGTTGCGGTGCTGTCGGCCCGTATGCGGTCACCGACGTTGCGTTCGCCGGTGCAACGGCCTCCGACGGCCAGCCCTTGCCCGCGCAGGCCAAGCTCCCGCCGGCGACCAGCGCCCACCGCGCCGGCTACAGCGCGGCCAGCACGAGCTGCGGCGACACCCCGACCGGCGGCACCGTGCACAACGTCCCCGGAGACAACCTGTTCACGCTGATGTCCAGGACGGGCCGCACGATCCGCACCTACAGCGAGTCGATGAACCCCGGCCAGGACGTGCGCGCCGACAGCATTGCCGACACCAGCGTGGTCGCCACGTACGACACGAGCCGCCTGAAGGGCGTCACCAACCTGGACGGCTCCGCCATTCCCGCCCTCGTCGGCACGCCCAACTTCGCGGTGGTGAACGGGCTGTACAAGGTCAAGCACGGCCCGTCGATCGCCTTCCAGGAAGCACGCAAGCTGCCCGAGTTCGCGGCCACCAACCGCACCATCTTCGGCACGCAGTACCAGGAAGCGGACTGGCTCAAGACCACGGCCTACCAGGTCCCGAGCGGCTGGGTCTATGACCAGTTCACCAAGGACCTGGCCGCGGGCGATGTGGGCAACATCAACTTCATCGTTCCGGACCAGTGCGACGACATGCACGGCGTCGGCAGCGACACGAGCTGCCAGGGCGGCAACGACGGCCAGGGCCCCAACATCAAGCGCGCCGACATCTACCTGGGCATGACGGTCAAGGCGATCCAGAACTCGGCGCTGTGGAAGAACCCGAACAAGCGCGTTGCGATCGTCGTGATGTTCGACGAAGGCGAAGGCGGCAGCAACGGCTCGTGCTGCGGCTGGAACGCGGGCGGCCCGAATTCCGGCGCCGCACCGGTGACCGTGGACGCAAGCGGCAAGGCGACCGCCACCACGCCGCCGGCCAACTACGCCGGGGGCAATTTCGGCCACGGCAATTCGATCTTCGGCATCCTCACCAACCAGCAGGACGTGGGCACGGCGAAGAAGAAGGTTGCTGACAGCGACGCTTACAGCCACTTCTCGTTCGTGCGCACGCTGCAGGACATGTTCCAGCTTGCCGACCCGGCTGTCGATGCGACGTACCTGAACCGCGCCAAGTACTCGGAAGCGTTCATCACGGCCAACATCCTTGCGCTGCCGGAATACCAGAACAGCGCGGACACGCACTTCGACTCGGTGCGGCCGATCAACCATGCCTACGTGATCCCGGCCAACTACAAGCAGAAGCTGTACGCGAACGACATCGTCGGCGTGCAGGACCCGGACACGGGCAAGCTGGAAGGCCAGATCACGCCGCAGGTCGGTGCCGACGCGAGCCAGAGCAGCGTCTGGGCAACGAAGTAAAGCGAAGAGCGGCCAGACAGACAGACGACAGAAAAGCCGCGGAGGGTTCGGGGGCCGGACGCGAGGCGTCTCGCCTGCGGGCCACCGCGGCGCAGCATGAAGCGATTTTCCTTTTGATGAATCTGGTCACGGACAAGATGGTCTCGCTCGTCATGGCGCTCTCGGTAGCGCTGTTGGCTTTGACGGCTTGCGATGGCAGGAACGCCACGGCGGCGGCAAGCACCTCCGGCCCGCGCAAGCAGGTCCTGAGCACCCAGGCCCAGGTCGGGCAGCTGGCCTTCTTCGACAAGAACCTGTCGAGCGCCAAGAACATGTCGTGCGCGAGCTGCCACGACCCGCAATACGCCTACGGTCCGCCGAACAGCATCTCGGTGCAGCTGGGCTCCGATGTCACGAAGACCGGCGCGCGCGCCGTGCCTTCGTTGCGCTACAGGGAATCGACGCCGGCCTTCAGCGAGGACGCACCGAACCCCGACGGCGTGACCTCCAGCTCTCCGGGTGGCGGCTTCATGTGGGATGGCCGCGCGACGACGCTGGCGGCACAGGCCGGGATGCCGCTGCTCAACCCGCTCGAGATGAACAACACCTCCAAGGAAGCGGTCGTGAAGGTGGTTCAGGGCAGCACCTATGCCGGCCTGTTCAAGCAGGCGTTCGGCGCCGATGTGTTCGACAACACCGATGCCGCCTTCGACGCCCTGGGCACCGCGATCCAGGCGCTGGAGACCGAAGACCTAAGCTTTCACCCGTACAGCAGCAAATACGACCTCTATGTCTTCAACAAGATCGGTGGCGTGCTGACGCCAGCCGAGCGTCGCGGCGAGGTTCTGTTTCACAGCACCGGCGTCACCAACTGCTCGGGCTGCCACTACACGGGCGCCAACTTCAACGGCAACTCCGGCCTGATGACCGACTTCACCTACCAGGCCCTGGGTGCGCCGCGCAACGACAGGTCGATCCCGAACAACCCGGATCCGATTCCGGCCAACGACGACCCCAGATACTTCGACATGGGCCTCTGCGGCCCCTACCGCACCGACCACATGCCCGCCACGCCGGACACGCCCCACCCGTACTGCGGCATGTTCAAGGTGCCGGTGCTGCGCAACGTGGCGACGCGCGGCGCCTTCTTCCACAACGGCGTGCTCCATTCGCTGGACCAGGTCGTCAACTTCTACAACACGCGGGACACCAACCCGGAGTACTGGTATCCGGCGCGTGCCGACGGCACTGGCAAGCAGCAGGCCAACCCGGGCTGGGCGCTGCAGCCCACCTCCGTGCCGGGCGCAACGGTCGACAAGTTCAACGACCTGCCGCAAGTGCAGCAAGGCAGCATCGACGAGGAATTGCCGATGGGGACGGGCGAGGGCGGCGACAAGACGCTCGCCAGCGGCACGAAGCCGCGCCAGCCCGGCTCCCCACCGGTCATGACCCCGCAGCAGATCGCCGACCTGGTCTGCTTCCTGGGCGTGCTGAGCGACGGCTACCAGCCTCCCTCCGCACCACCGACCACCGGCAGGTGCGTGAAGTGAAGGCGAACAGAGCCCCAGCCCTTGCGCGCCGCGTCGGTGGCGCCGCGTTGCTGTTGATGCTGCTGGCCTCGCTCGCCGGTTGCGACAACGAGCAGGCGCGCTTTGCGAACCGGGAGAACTTCACCGCGACGACGAACGACTACCTCGCCCAGCGCGGGCACGTGTGCCTGGCCAAATACGAATGGCCGATCACGGTCGCGGCCGGATCGCACGAAGCCGATGCGCAGCAGATGCCCGTGCTTGAGAAGCTGGGCCTGGTGACCGGCAAGGATGTCGTCGCCACCACCACCAAGGACACCACGGCGACCGTGCCAGCCCGTGAATACGCGCTGACCGATGCAGGGCGCAAGTACTACCTGCAGGTGCCCGTGGTGATACGTACGACGACGCAGACGCTCACGCACCCGGCCGACTTCTGCGCGGCCACGCTGAGCCTGGATCGCCTGATCGGCTGGGATCCGCCGCAAACACGCGACGGCCGTACCGCGACCTCGCTGCTCTTCACGTACCGCATCGCACCCGAGCCCTGGGCTGGAACGCCCGAGGTGCTGCAAGCCTTCCCGTTGCTGGCGCGCGCCATCCAGCGCGAAGGAACGATGCAGGTGCGCCTTGGCGTCCACCTGACGCGGCACGGCTGGGTTGCGGACGAGCTCGATGCGCACTGAGGCCGCGATCGTCACGCCGCCCGCCACCGTCATCCATCAATCAACAAGAGACCGCATGAATTTCCGCTTTACCCGCCCGAGCCGACGCACCCGGACTTCGATCAAGGCCCTGACCGGCATCGCCATGGTCTGCGCGCTGGCCGCATGCGGCACCGGCAACGATGCCAAGGCACCCACGGCCGACAATCTCGCGGCCCCGCTGGACGACTACCTGGCCCAGAGCGGCGACCTCTGCCTTGCCATGTTCGACTGGCCGATCGACCTGACCGAAGCAGAGGCCGGTTCAGGTGCGCGCCATGCCGTTCAGTTTCCGGTGATGGAACAGCTGGGGCTGGTGCACAGCACCATCGTCCCCGCGCCGAAGAGCGCCGAGAACCCGGACGGCGCAGTCAAGCGATTCGAACTCACCGAGGCCGGCCGCAAGTTCTACAAGCCGCGCGTGCAAGCGGCCCGCGGCACCGAACACGCCCACGACTTCTGCGTGGCCCATCTCAGGCGCGAGAAGATCGTCGACGTCAAGCTCGATGCTTCCGACGCACAACACAAGCTGGCGGTGGTGAGCTACACCTACCAGGTCGACCCGGCGCCGTGGATGCAGAACGCCGACGCGCAGCGCGTGTTCCCGATGATCACGCGCATCATGAACGGCGCGGGCGGCAAGTTGCAGCTGCGCCAGGGATTCGCGCTCGGCGACAAGGGCTGGGTCGCTCACGCGGGTCCGGTGTGACGCGCTCATGAGTGCCGCGCCAAGGGTGCACCGATGAGCAGCGTCGTCCGCTTCTCGCCAGACCTCGGCCGCTGGGTCACGCGCAACCTCGACGCCGGCCAGGCGCCACAGTCGCTGGTGGCCACGATGCGCGTGCAGGGCATGAACGAGCGGCCCGCGCAGGCCATCGTCGCGGCCTTCGTCGAGGCGCGGCAACGCGGCGGGGCCATGCCGGCGGACGCCATCGAACTGCCCGACGAGGCCTCTTCCAGGCCCGCGGCGCGGCTCGCGCCGGGCACGCGGATCCTGGCGGGCGACCGTGACATCGTCGTGCACTCGCGCGGCGAAGACCCGGTCTTTGCCGCGCTTGGCAACGTCGTGGACGCCGACGAATGCAGGTCCATCATCGACATGGCGCGGCCGCGCCTGAAGCCTTCCACCCTGGTCGATCCGATGAGCGGCCGCGATGTGGTGAGCGACAAGCGCGCAAGCTGGGGCATGTTTTTTCGCCTCGAGGAAAACGACCTGGTCGCTCGCCTCGATCGACGCCTCTCGATGCTGATGAACCTTCCGTTGGAAAACGGCGAGGGGTTGCAGGTGCTGTACTACCCCACCGGTGCAGGCAGCGAACCTCACCACGACTATCTGGCGCCGACCAACGCCGCCAACCGTGAATCCATCGCGCGAAGCGGTCAGCGCGTGAGCACCCTGGTGACCTATCTGAACGAAGTGCCGGACGGCGGCCAGACCGTCTTCCCGCAACTGGGCCTCGCGGTCTCGCCGATTCGCGGCAATGCCTGCTACTTCGAGTACTGCGACGACAACGGCCGCGTCGATGCGAGGTCGCTGCACGCCAGCGCGACCGTGACCCGGGGCGAGAAGTGGGTCATGACGAAGTGGATGCGCGAGCGCCGATTCGTGGCCGCCGAGGGCGTGGGTCGCCGCTGAAAATCGGTGCCGTTGCACAGTCCGAATCCGGGCCGGCACCTTCTCCTCTCGGTCGGGTCTTCGAAATGTCTTGAACGCCATTTTTCGATGCTCGGTAAAGTGCAGGATTGTTTTCGTAACTCCATTTTTCTGTTTTGAACTCTATGCGCTTCGACCACTCCCGCTTCGACGCCGCCATCGTCGACCTCGACGGCACCATGGTCGACACGCTCGGCGATTTCGCCGAGGCGCTCAACCGCATGCTGCGCGACCTCGAACTGCCGCCGGTGTCGGCTGCCGCCATCGAGCGGATGGTGGGCAAGGGTTCGGAGCACCTGATTCATTCGGCGCTCGTGCATGTGATGACGCCTGACGGTGCGGCAGGCGCCGATGCGAAGGCGAGGGCGCTGTTCGACCGCGCGTGGGAGCGCTATCAGCACCACTACCTCGGCATCAACGGGCAGCACTCGGCTGTGTACCCCGGTGTGATCGAAGGCCTGAAGGCGTTGCGCGCGCGAGGCCTGCGGTTGGCTTGCCTCACCAACAAGCCGGCGTCGTTCGCCAAGCCCTTGCTGGCCGCGAAAGGGCTCGATGGATTCTTCGAGCTGGTGTTCGGTGGCGATGCCTTCGAGCGCAAGAAGCCCGATCCGCTGCCGCTCTTGAAGACCTGCGAGGCGCTGGGCACCGCACCCGCGCGCACGCTGATGGTCGGCGACTCGAGCAACGATGCGCGCGCAGCCCGGGACGCGGGTTGCCCGGTGGTGCTCGTGACCTACGGCTACAACCATGGCGAGCCGGTGCGCAGCGTGGATGCGGACGGCTTCGTGGATTCGCTGGCCGACCTCTGAAGTCGCCGGCGTTGCCGGTCAGGGCTTGATGCCGAGCAGCGCGTCCTTCAGCTTCCAGTCGGCCGGGTTCGGGCCGAGCCAGATGCGCAGCAGCGCATTGAAGAAGGCCGGCTCCTTCACGGGGTCGGCCTGCGGCACGCCGCGCACGGTGATGAGCGTGCCGGTGCCGGGCAGCCAGTCGATGGTGAAGGTGTCGCCGGTCTTGAGCTGTTTCTGGTCGGCGAACATCTGTCCCATGCGCAGCAGGCCCGGAATGAGGTTGACCATTTCGCTCTTGGGCGAGTTCTCTTCCACGCCCTTGGTTAAGAGCTTGCCCAGTTCGTTGGCGTCGATGTCGCGCAGCATGGTGATCGCCACGCGCTTGGGGCCGGGCGCCGCCAGCGCTTCCTGGGGCGTGGACACCTTCTGGCCCACGTACAGGCCGGCCGTGTAGACCTTGAAGATGGCCTTGTAGCGCACGCCCGCGCCGTTCAGCTGCAGCGCGGTGCCGCGCAGGTCCATGCGGTCTTCGAGCTTGACGCCGGCCACGTCGACCTGCGCGGCGAACGCGCCGGAGGCGGTTGCAAGGCAAGCCGCCACGATGAGGCGGGCACACACGGTCGGAAGCGAATGAGCGGGCACGGGGAGTCTCCTTGGAGTTTTGCGAACGGTCGTGCGAATGTATCTTTTTGTTTTACGTGGCAGCCTTCGGGGGAACCCTGAAGACCGCCAATGGCAGCCTTGTTGCGCGCCTTTTTCGTTTTCGTGGGCTAAACTCCGCGCTCCATGTTCGTTCATCACATCATTCAAACAGGTGAAGGCAGCCGGGGAGCCTGGCCCTGGCGTAGCCATACTTCGCTGACTGTTTGATTGCACGGCGCACGCCGTGCGCCCGCGGTTCCGGCTCGCCACAGACGCCGGACCACCAGTGAATGACCTTGCCACCGGCCGAAGGCGCGCCGTCTGGCAACTGGAGAACGAATCCGTGATCACCGAACTTGAATTCAAGAGCCTCAGCGCCCAGGGATACAACCGTATTCCGCTGATGGCCGAGGCCTTTGCCGACCTCGAAACCCCCCTGTCCCTCTACCTCAAGCTGGCCCACTCGCAGGGCGGCGGCAAGCACAGCTTCCTGCTCGAATCGGTGGTGGGCGGCGAGCGCTTCGGGCGCTACAGCTTCATCGGCCTGCCCGCGAAGACGCTGCTGCGTGCCTCGGGCTTCGGCGAGGAGGCCGTGACAGAGGTGGTGACCGACGGGCAGGTCGTCGAGACCGCGCGGGGCAACCCGCTCGACTTCGTGGCCGAGTACCAGAAGCGCTTCAAGGTCGCGCTGCGGCCCGGCCTTCCGCGTTTCTGCGGCGGCCTGGCGGGCTACTTCGGCTACGACACGGTGCGCCACATCGAGCGCAAGCTCGAGAAGAGCTGCCCGCCCGACACGCTGGGCTGCCCCGACATCCTGCTGTTGCAGTGCGAGGAACTGGCGGTCATCGACAACCTGTCGGGCAAGCTGTACCTCATCGTCTACGCCGACCCGAAGCAGTCCGAAGCCTATGCCACGGGCAAGCGCCGTCTGCGCGAGTTGAAGGACAAGCTCAAGTACTCGGTGAGCGCACCCGTCGTCAAGCCCACGCAGGCGCATCCACCCGAACGCAGCTTCGCCAAGGCCGACTACATCGCGGCCGTGGAGCGCGCCAAGGAAATGATCGCCGCCGGCGACTTCATGCAGGTGCAGGTGGGGCAGCGCATCAGCAAGCGCTACACCGAGTCGCCGCTGTCGCTGTACCGCGCGCTGCGTTCGCTCAACCCCTCGCCGTACATGTACTACTACCACCTGGGCGACTTCCACGTGGTGGGCGCCTCGCCCGAGATCCTGGTGCGCCAGGAGAACACGAGCGACGGCGAGCAGAAGATCACCATCCGGCCGCTGGCCGGCACGCGCCCGCGCGGCGCTTCGCTCGAGCTCGACAAGGCCGCGGAAGAAGAACTCATCAACGACCCGAAGGAGCGCGCCGAGCACGTCATGCTGATCGACCTGGCGCGCAACGACATCGGGCGCATCGCCAAGACCGGCACCGTGAAGGTGACCGAGGCCTTCGCGGTGGAGCGCTACAGCCACGTGATGCACATCGTGAGCAACGTGGAAGGCACGCTGAAGGACGGCATGACCGCCATCGACGTGCTGAAGGCCACGTTCCCGGCGGGCACGCTGACCGGCGCGCCCAAGGTGCATGCGATGGAGCTCATCGACCAGCTGGAGCCCACCAAGCGCGGCCTCTACGGCGGCGCCTGCGGCTACATCAGCTATGCCGGCGACATGGACGTGGCCATTGCCATCCGCACCGGCATCGTGAAGGACCAGATGCTGCACGTGCAGGCCGCGGCCGGCGTGGTGGCCGACTCGGTGCCCGAGCTGGAATGGAAAGAAACAGAGGCCAAGGCACGCGCACTGTTGCGCGCCGCCGAACTGGTCGAGGAAGGCCTGGAATGAGCACTGCACCTGATATTCAAAACGACTTTTCGCACGAGATCATCGGCGCCGCCGTCGAGGTGCAGCGCGTGCTCGGCACGGGGCTCGACGAAGGCGCCTATGCCGCGGCGCTGGCCATCGAGCTGGCCGAGCGCGAGATCGGCTTCACGCGCGACGTGGCGCTGTCGGCCAGCTACAAGGGCCGCTCGCTCGGCGATGTGTACCGCGCGGGCTTCGTCATCGAGCAGTCGGTCATCGTGGAGCTCAAGGCGGTCGACGTGCTGACCGACCTGCACCGCGCGCAGGTGCTCGCGGCGTTGCGCCTGTCGGGCCTGAAGCTGGGGCTGCTGATCAACTTCAACGTGTTCCCTGTCGTGAAGGGCGTGCACCGGATTGTGAGCAAGCCATGAAACTGCTGATGATCGACAACTACGACAGCTTCACCTACAACATCGTCCAGTACTTCGGCGAGCTGGGTGCGGATGTGCAGGTGCATCGCAACGACGAGATCACGGTGGCGCAGATCGGCGAGCTGATCGCCTCGGGCGTCACGCGGCTCGTGGTGTCGCCGGGGCCCTGCTCGCCGGCGGAGGCGGGCGTGTCGGTGGCGGCCATCGAAGCCTTCGCGGGCCAGCTGCCGATTCTGGGTGTGTGCCTGGGCCACCAGGCCATTGGCGCAGCCTTCGGCGGCAGGATCGTGCGCGCGCAGCAGCTGATGCACGGCAAGACCAGCGAGATCACGACCACGCGCGAAGGCGTGTTCGCGGGGCTGCCGGAGAAGTTCGTCGTCAACCGGTATCACTCGCTGGCCATCGAGCGCGAAAGCTGTCCCAAGGACCTGGCCGTCACCGCCTGGACCTATGACGGCGAGATCATGGGGGTGCGGCACACTGGATTCGCGCACGAGGTGCGCATCGAAGGCGTGCAGTTCCATCCCGAATCGATCCTTACCGAGCACGGCCACGCCATGCTCAAGAACTTCCTGGACTGAGCCACCATGACCGATCGCACCTCCCTCGTCGACCTGCGCAGCGACACCGTCACGCAACCCACGCCCGCGATGCGCGAGGCCATGATGGCGGCGCCGCTGGGCGATGACGTCTTCGGCACCGATCCGAGCATGAACGCGCTGCAGGAAAAGATCGCGGCCTTGCTGGGCTTCGAGGCGGCGCTGTTCGTGCCGACCGGCACGCAGAGCAACCTGTGCGCGATCCTGTCGCATTGCGGCCGCGGCGACGAGTACATCGTCGGCCAGCAGGCGCACTGCTACCGCTGGGAAGGCGGCGGCGCGGCGGTGTTCGGCAGCGTGCAGCCGCAGCCGCTCGACCATGCGAGCGACGGCACGCTGCCGCTCGCGCAGATCGAAGCAGCCATCAAGCCCGACGACGCGCACTTCGCGCGCACGCGGCTGCTGGCGCTGGAGAACACGCTGGGCGGCAAGCTGCTGCCCTTCGAATACGTGCAGGCCGCGACCGACCTGGCCAAGCGCAAGGGACTGCAGCGGCATCTGGACGGGGCTCGTCTTTTCAATGCGGCCACGGCGCAGGCTGCACTGAACAACCGCAGCGACATCCGTGCGGAAGCGCGCCGCATCGCGCAGTGCTTCGACAGTGTGTCGGTGTGCTTCAGCAAAGGGCTGGGCGCGCCCATCGGCTCGGCGCTGGTCGGTTCGCGCGAGTTCATCGCGCGGGCGCACCGCATTCGCAAGATGGCGGGCGGCGGCATGCGGCAGGCGGGGCTGCTGGCCGCGGCGGCGTCGCATGCGCTCGACCACCATGTTGATCGCCTGGCCGACGACCATGCGCTGGCGCAACGGCTCGCGCAGGGGCTCGAAGGCATCGAAGGCCTGACGGTGGAGGCGCCGCACACGAATATCGTGTTCGCCGATCTCACGGGTGCCGCGCAGGCGCGCTCCTCGGAGCTGATCGCGAGCCTCAACAGCCAGGGCATCCTGGCGACGGGGCTGTACCGCCTGCGCTTCGTGACGCACCTCGATGTCGATGCCGCCGGCGTCGACCGGGCCGTCGCCGCGATCCGCGCCTTCTTCAACGCCTGAGCCCTGCGAGGACGCGATGCCTGATTTGCCCCATCTGCTCGCCTTCATCGCCGCCGGCTGGCTGCTGAACCTCACGCCCGGGCCCGACGTGCTGTACGTCGTGGCGAACTCGCTGCGTTCCGGCGTGCGCGCCGGCATCGTGGCGGGGCTGGGCATCACGGCGGGCTGCTTCGTCCACATCTTCGCGGCCGCAGTGGGCGTCGGCACGCTGATGGCGACATCGGCTGCGGCCTTCACCGTGCTCAAGTACGTCGGCGCGGCGTACCTGCTGTACCTGGGCGTGCGCATGGTGCTGTCGCGCCCGGCGCCGGCGGCCGACATCGACCAGGCGGCTGTCGCGGCGGGTGCGCAGCGCAGTCTCAAGGCCATTTTCATGGGCGGCTTCTGGACCAACGTGCTCAACCCGAAGGTGGCGCTGTTCTTCCTTGCTTTCGTGCCGCAGTTCATCGCGCCGGGCGCCGACGACAAGGCGCTGTACTTCGTGCTGCTGGGCGTGCTGTTCAACCTGAACGCCATTCCCGTGAACGTGGGCTGGGCCTTGGCCGCGGGTTGGATGGCGAAACGCGGCGCGGTGCGCAAGGGCATGCACTGGCTCGACCGTGCGGCCGGCGTTCTTTTCATCGGCTTCGGCCTCAAGCTCGCGTTCACCGACGCGCCCGCCGTTCGCATCGGCCGCTGATTCACTCTCGAGGAGACTTGTCATGATCACCCCCCAGGAAGCGCTGCAGCGCACCATCGAACACCGCGAAGTCTTCCACGACGAGATGCTGCACATCGTGCGCCTCATAATGAGCGGCGAGTGCTCGCCCGTGATGATGGCCGCGCTGATCACCGGCCTGCGCGTGAAGAAGGAAACCATCGGCGAGATCACCGCCGCCGCGCAGGTGATGCGCGAGGTGTCGACCAAGGTACCCGTGAAGGACACCACGCACCTCGTGGACATCGTGGGCACCGGCGGCGACGGCTCGCACACCTTCAACATCTCGACCTGCTCGATGTTCGTCGCGGCCGCCGCGGGCGCCAAGGTGAGCAAGCACGGCGGGCGCAGCGTGTCGAGCAAGTCGGGCAGTGCCGACGTGCTCGAGTCGCTGGGCGTGAACATCAACCTGAAGCCCGAGCAGATCGCGCGCTCCATCGAGGAGTGCGGCATCGGCTTCATGTTCGCGCCGAACCACCATCCGGCCATGAAGAACGTGGCGCCGGTGCGCAAGGAGCTCGGCATCAAGACGATCTTCAACATCCTCGGGCCGCTGACCAATCCGGCCGGCGCGCCGAACATCCTGATGGGCGTGTTCCACCCCGACCTCGTGGGCATCCAGGTGCGCGCGCTGCAGCGGCTCGGCGCCGAGCATGCGGTGGTGGTGTACGGGCGCGACGGCATGGACGAGATCTCGCTCGGCGCCGCCACGATGGTGGGCGAGTTGAAGGACGGCGAGATCCGCGAATACGAACTGCACCCCGAGGACTTCGGCTTCCAGATGTCGAGCAACCGCGCGCTGCGCGTGGAGACGCCCGAGCAGTCGAAGACGATGCTGCTGGGGGTGCTCGACAATCAGCCGGGCCCCGCGCTCGACATCGTTTTGCTGAATGCCGGCGCTGCGCTGTATGCGGCGAACGTGGTCGACTCCATCGCCGCAGGTGTGGAGCGCTCGCGCAGCGCCATTGCGTCGGGCGCCGCAAAGGCCAAGCTGGCCGAGCTGGTCCAGGCCTCCACGACCGTCTGAGTCCCCAGTCACCCGAGAGAACACCGAAGTTATGTCCGACATCCTCGACAAGATCGTTGCCGTCAAGCGCCAGGAAGTGGCCGCGGCCTTGAAGCGCGCGCCGCTGGAAGCGGTTCGCTTCGACGCCGAAAGCCGCGTGCTGACGCGCGACTTCGAAGCCGCGCTGCGCGCCAAGATCGCCGCCGGCCACGCCGCGGTGATCGCCGAAGTCAAGAAGGCGAGTCCGAGCAAGGGCGTGCTGCGCGAAGACTTCATTCCGGCGGACATCGCTCAAAGCTACGCCGAAGGCGACGGCGCCATCAGCGCCGCCTGCCTCTCGGTGCTGACCGACAAGCAGTTCTTCCAGGGCGGCGTGGACTATCTGAAGCAGGCGCGCGCCTCGTGCGACCTGCCGGTGCTGCGCAAGGACTTCATCATCGATGCGTACCAGGTGTACGAATCGCGTGCGATGGGCGCCGATGCAATCCTGTTGATCGCCGCCTGCCTGGACGACGCGCAGATGAAGGACTACGAAGCCATTGCGCGCGGCCTGGGGATGGCGGTGCTCGTCGAGGTGCACGATGCGGCCGAACTCGATCGGGCGCTCAAGCTCAAGACGGCGCTGATCGGGGTCAACAACCGCAATTTGCGCAACTTCGAGGTGTCGATCCAGGCGACCATCGATCTGCTGCCCAGGCTGCCGGCCGACCGCCTGCCGGTGACCGAGTCGGGCATCGCCACGCGCGCAGACGTCGCTACGCTGCGCGCGGCGGGCGTCAATGCCTTCCTGGTCGGCGAGGCGTTCATGCGCGCCAAGGAACCCGGCGAGGCCCTCGCTGCGTTGTTCCAATGAGCCGGCCCGATCAGCTGTCGAGCAGCGACCCGGCGGACTGGCCAGTGGCGCCGGGCTGGCAGCCACTGGTCGATGACTTTTTCAGGGGTGTCGTGGGGCAGAAGCTGCAGGGCTTTTTGCGAGAGCGCCTCGATGCAGGCGCCGTGATTTTTCCGCCGCAGCCACTGCGCGCGCTGGAGCTGACGCCGCCCGACGATGTCCGGGTGGTGATCCTGGGGCAGGACCCGTATCACGGGCGCGGCCAGGCTGAAGGGCTGGCGTTCTCGGTGGCGAGCGGTGTGGCCCTGCCGCCGTCGCTGCGCAACATCTTCAAGGAACTCCAGCGCGACCTGGGCACGCCCCCGCCGCCGTTTCCCGATCCGGGCGGCAGCCTGGTGAAGTGGGCGACCCACGGCGTGCTGCTGCTCAACACCTGCCTGACGGTCGAAGAGGCGCAGCCGGCAAGCCATGCCGGCAAGGGCTGGGAGGTGCTGACGGACGCCGTCATCCGTCACGTTTCGGATGGCGCCAAACCTGTTGTTTTTATGCTATGGGGTGCTCATGCACAAAGTAAGCGTGCGTTGATTGACGTTGAGCGCCATAAGGTGCTGATGTCGAATCATCCGTCGCCGCTTTCCGCGTTGCGCCCGCCGGTTCCGTTCATCGGCTGCGGCCATTTCGGAGAAGCGCGTGCTTGGCGAGAGGCTCAGCGGCCGGAGGCCTGAACTTCGCTGATAATCGAAGGATTCGTCCTCGGGCAGATCTTCCGCATTGTTGTGATGCTGGGATTTCTGGGTAGTCACAAAACCGTGCTATATTTCGAGGTTCGCCGGAGAGGTGGCCGAGTGGTTAATGGCAGCAGACTGTAAATCTGCCCTCTAACGAGTACGCTGGTTCGAATCCAGCCCTCTCCACCAGCGATGAATTTGGTTTCTAAGAGCGATTGGATCTAGCGCTTTGGGTGCCTTGAAGTGCCCCCGATGCGGGAGTAGTTCAATGGTAGAACCCCAGCCTTCCAAGCTGATGACGCGGGTTCGATTCCCGTCTCCCGCTCCAGAGGCCCGGTTTGTTGTTGAGGCGATGTGAATTCGTAACTTTGTTACAAAAGCCCTTTTGGCTCAGTGGTAGAGCACTCCCTTGGTAAGGGAGAGGTCGCGGGTCCGATTCCCGCAAAGGGCACCAGTTTTGGGGGTTGCAGCGGCAGCTTTGCAACCCATCTGCATACGTT
The DNA here is from genome assembly GCF_979254005.1 of Variovorax sp. AC103. Taxonomy (NCBI): domain Bacteria; kingdom Pseudomonadati; phylum Pseudomonadota; class Betaproteobacteria; order Burkholderiales; family Comamonadaceae; genus Variovorax; species Variovorax sp. AC103. The sequence goes on from NZ_CEEDFC010000014.1 coordinate 23,226, forward strand.
GAAAACGTTTTTTTCGGAGTCGAAAAATGGCAAAAGGTAAATTCACCCGCACCAAGCCTCACGTCAACGTGGGCACGATCGGTCACGTCGACCACGGCAAGACCACGCTGACGGCTGCGATCGCTACGGTGCTGTCGGCCAAGTTCGGCGGCGAAGCCAAGGCCTACGACCAGATCGACGCAGCGCCTGAAGAAAAGGCCCGCGGCATCACGATCAACACCGCGCACGTCGAGTACGAAACGGCCAACCGCCACTACGCACACGTCGACTGCCCCGGTCACGCCGACTATGTGAAGAACATGATCACGGGCGCCGCTCAGATGGACGGCGCGATCCTGGTGTGCTCGGCCGCCGACGGCCCGATGCCCCAGACGCGTGAGCACATCCTGCTGGCGCGCCAGGTGGGTGTGGGCTACATCATCGTTTTCCTGAACAAGTGCGACATGGTCGACGACGCCGAGCTGCTCGAACTCGTTGAAATGGAAGTGCGCGAGCTGCTCGACAAGTACGAGTTCCCTGGCGACGACACCCCCATCATTCACGGCTCGGCCAAGCTCGCCCTCGAAGGCGACAAGGGCAAGCTGGGCGAAGAAGCCATCATGAAGCTGGCCGACGCGCTGGACACCTACATCCCGACGCCAGAGCGCGCCGTGGACGGTGCCTTCCTGATGCCCGTCGAAGACGTGTTCTCGATCTCGGGTCGCGGCACCGTGGTGACCGGCGCCGTGGAGCGTGGCGTGATCAAGGTTGGTGAAGAAATCGAAATCGTGGGCATCCGCCCGACGGTCAAGACCACCTGCACCGGCGTGGAAATGTTCCGCAAGCTGCTGGACCAGGGTCAAGCTGGCGACAACGTGGGCGTGCTGCTGCGCGGCACCAAGCGCGAAGACGTCGAGCGCGGCCAAGTGCTGTGCAAGCCGGGTTCGATCAAGCCGCACACGCACTTCACCGCCGAGGTGTATGTGCTGTCGAAGGACGAAGGCGGCCGCCACACGCCGTTCTTCAACAACTATCGCCCGCAGTTCTACTTCCGTACGACGGACGTGACCGGTGCGATCGAGCTGCCCAAGGACAAGGAAATGGTCATGCCTGGCGACAACGTCAGCATCACCGTGAAGCTGATCAACCCGATCGCGATGGAAGAAGGCCTGCGCTTCGCCATCCGTGAAGGCGGCCGTACCGTGGGTTCGGGCGTTGTGGCCAAGATCCTCGACATCTAAGCCGAGCGTAAAGAGTACCGGAGGGGTATAGCTCAATTGGCAGAGCGTCGGTCTCCAAAACCGAAGGTTGTAGGTTCGATTCCTACTGCCCCTGCCACCTAGGTGGCACCCCGAAAAAAGCCCGTCGCGTCCCGACGGGCTTCGGCGTCTCAAGAGACGCATTGAATTGAAGGCTGAAAGGCCACAGGAAAACAGCCGAACATGGCCACTTCTCAAATCGAAACCGTGAGCACCGGTGCCGACAAGGCCAAACTGGCCGTGGCGGTCGTGTTGGCAGTGGGCGCCATCGTGGCGTTCTATCTGCTGTCGCGCCAGGGCTCGCTGGTGCAATGGGCTGCGCTGCTGGTCGGCCTGGCTGCCGCAGTGGCTGCCTTCGGCAGTTCGGAGAACGGCCGTCAGTTGTGGGCCTTCGGTCGCGATTCGTGGCGCGAGGTCAAGAAGGTTGTGTGGCCGACCCGCAAGGAAGCGATGCAAATGACGGCCTACGTGTTTGCCTTCGTGGCAATCATGTCCGTCTTCCTCTGGCTCACCGACAAGACGCTCGAATGGGTGTTTTTCGACCTCATTCTGGGCTGGAGAAAATAAGCAATGACCGACGACGCAGTTGAAACCACGCCGCAAGAGGACGTTCATCCTCTTCTGGCCCCCGCCGCCAACCCTGATCTGCGTTGGTATGTGGTGCATGCCTATTCGGGCATGGAAAAGGCCGTCGAGCGCAACATCATCGAGCGCATCAACCGCGCCGGCATGCAGGACAAGTTCGGTCGCATCCTGGTTCCGACCGAAGAAGTAGTCGAAATCAAGAACGGCCAGAAGCGCACCACCGAGCGTCGTTTCTTTCCTGGCTACGTGCTGGTCGAAATGATCATGGCCGACGAGAGCTGGCATCTTGTGAAGCACACCAACAAGGTGACGGGCTTCGTGGGCGGCGCCAAGAACCGTCCGGCACCGATCTCGCAGAAAGAGGTCGAGGACATCGTCAGCCAGATGCAGCAAGGCACCGAGAAGCCGCGTCACAAGGTCGAGTTCACCGTCGGCGAGTTCGTGCGTGTCAAGGAAGGTCCGTTCACCGACTTCAACGGCACCGTCGAAGACGTCAACTACGAGAAGAGCAAGGTCAGCGTGTCGGTCATGATTTTCGGCCGTGCGACACCTGTGGAGCTCGAGTTCAGCCAGGTCGAGAAGACCTGAGCCTCCGGGGCTGAAAGCCCCGCCCGTTTTTCGGTTGCGCGTTGTCCGACTCGGCGCGCGGCCTTGATCTCGAAGAGTCGTTCAACCCCGGGGAGCCGCGGCCGCAAGGCCAGGCGATATCACCCGCAAGGAGCAAAGCATGGCGAAAAAAATCGTCGGCTTCATCAAGCTGCAAGTCCCAGCTGGTAAGGCCAACCCGTCACCACCCATCGGTCCCGCACTGGGCCAGCGTGGTTTGAACATCATGGAGTTCTGCAAGGCGTTCAACGCGCAAACCCAAGGCGTCGAGCCGGGTCTGCCGCTGCCGGTGGTCATCACCGCGTTCGCTGACAAGAGCTTCACCTTCATCATCAAGACGCCCCCGGCGATCACCTTGATCAAGAAGGCCATCAAGCTGGACAAGGGCTCGGCCCGTCCGCACACCGACAAGGTCGGCAAGATCACGCGCGCTCAGCTCGAGGAAATTGCCAAGGCCAAGATGAAGGACCTGACTGCCGCCGACCTCGACGCAGCAGTTCGCACCATCGCCGGCTCTGCCCGTTCGATGGGCGTGAATGTGGAGGGCGTGTAAATGTCCAAGAGCACCAAGAAGCAAAAGTCGTTCGAAGGCAAGGTCGACAGCAACAAGCTGTACGCCCTCGTTGACGCCATCGGTCTCGTGAAAGAAGCCGCCACCGCCAAGTTCGATGAATCGATCGACGTGGCTGTGCAACTCGGCATCGATGCGAAGAAGTCCGACCAGGTCGTGCGTGGCGCCGTCGTGCTGCCCAACGGCACGGGCAAGACCAAGCGCGTGGCTGTGTTCGCCCAGGGCGCCAAGGCTGAAGAAGCCAAGGCCGCCGGCGCCGACATCGTCGGCATGGACGACCTGGCTGCCATGGTCAAGGCTGGCGACATGCCTTTCGACGTCGTGATCGCCGCACCGGATGCCATGCGCGTCGTCGGTACGCTGGGCCAGATCCTCGGCCCGCGCGGCCTGATGCCCAACCCCAAGGTTGGCACCGTGACCCCGGACGTCGCCACGGCCGTGAAGAACGCCAAGGCTGGCCAGGTCCAGTTCCGCGTCGACAAGGCCGGCATCATCCACGGCACGATCGGCCGTCGTTCGTTCGACACCGACAAGCTGCAAGGCAACCTCGCCGCGCTGATCGACGCTCTGGTCAAGGCCAAGCCGGCGACCAGCAAGGGCGTGTACCTGCGCAAGGTGGCTGTGTCGTCGACCATGGGTCTGGGTGTCCGCGTGGACACGCAAACCATCTCGGCGAGCTGAAGAGATTTGCCCGGCTCCGGAAGGAGCAGGGCGGATGTGGTGGGTCGCGGCAGCCTCGGTTGCCGTGAGCCATCCAAGACCGCTGGTGTGCAGGGCGCTGCACTTAATCGCCGGATCGATCCTTCCGGTATCCAGCGCAGATGGCGACCCCGCTGCAAGGAATTTGATTTTTGTTCCGAAACAGTTGGTCGCTGCATGAAGCGCGATCCGAGGCTCCTGCCGAAGATCGCATTAAAAGGAGTAGACCTTGAGTCTGAATCGCAGTGAGAAAGAAGCGGTCATCAGTGATGTGACCAGCCTCGCCGCTAAAGCTCAAACGCTCGTGATGGCGGAATACCGTGGCATCACGGTTGCCGATATGACCAAACTGCGCAGCGAAGCTCGCAGCAAGGGTGTGACCCTCAGCGTGTTGAAGAACACGCTGGCACGCCGTGCTGTTGCTGGTAGCGCATTCGAAGTCGTCGGTGACCAGATGACCGGTCCGCTGATCTACGGCTTTTCCGAAGACGCAGTGGCCGCCGCCAAGGTGGTGGCCGACTTCGCGAAGACCAACGACAAGTTGGTGATTCGCGGTGGCGCGTTTGGCGGCAAGGCCCTGGACGTCAACGGCGTGAAGCAACTGGCCAACATCCCTTCCAAGGAAGTGCTGCTGGCGCAATTGCTGGGCTTGATGCAATCCCCGATCTCTCGTACCGCCCGCGTGCTCGCGGCGCTGGCCGAGAAGCGCGGTGGTGGCGAAGCTGCACCCGCTGCCGATGCACCGGCAGAAGCGCAGGCTGCATAAGCCTGCGTCTGAAATATTCAACCCAATTGTTAGGAAACAAAAATGGCATTCGATAAAGACGCATTTCTGACCGCGCTCGACAGCATGACGGTCCTGGAACTCAACGACCTGGTGAAAGCCATCGAAGAGAAGTTCGGCGTGAGCGCCGCTGCAATGGCCGCTCCGGCCGGCGCTGGTGGCGGTGCCGCTGCTGCCGCAGTGGAAGAACAGACCGAATTCAACGTCGTGCTGACCGAAGTCGGCGCGAACAAGGTTTCGGTCATCAAGGCCGTGCGCGAAATCACGGGCCTGGGCCTCAAGGAAGCCAAGGACCTGGTGGAAGCCGCTCCCAAGGCTGTCAAGGAAGCCCTGTCCAAGGCTGACGCTGAAGCTGCAAAGAAGAAGCTGGAAGAAGCCGGCGCCAAGGTGGAACTGAAGTAATTCAGACCCCCTAGAGGGCTGGAGGTGCCTGAAAAGGCCCTCCAGCCTTTGCCGCTTTCAGAGCGCACCCAAAAGCCGGCTCGTTGCCGGTTTTCCCGGAGACCTTCAGGTCGACGGAAAAGCCAAAAACGAGACGCTTTTTGAGTGTCTTCTGACCCCGACTGCAGAAGACCCCTTGGTTCGGGCGATGTGCAACGCATCGCTGTCCGCCAACGGCTGGTAGTGGCCAGCCGCCAAGCATCAGTGCCTAGGCACTGTTGACAAGTCGCTGAAGATCTCAAGCTCCGGAGCTCTCATGGCCCAATCGTCCGCGTACAGTTACACCGAACGCAAGCGCATCCGAAAAAGTTTCGGTAATCGCGACAGCGTCGTCGAAATTCCCTACCTGCTGCAGATGCAGAAAGACGCGTACACCGCGTTCCTGCAAGCCGGCATCGCCCCCAAACAGCGCACCGTCGAAGGCCTGCAGGCCGCGTTCGACGCCGCCTTCCCGATCGTCTCGCACAACGGTTTCGTCGAGATGAAGTTCCTCGAGTACAACCTGGCGAAGCCTGCGTTCGACGTGCGCGAGTGCCAGACCCGCGGTCTGACCTTCGCCTCGGCCGTGCGCGCCAAGGTGCAGCTCATCATCTATGACCGCGAGTCCTCGACCTCGCAGTCGAAGGTGGTCAAGGAAGTGAAGGAACAAGAGGTCTACATGGGCGAAGTGCCGCTCATGACCGAAAAGGGTTCGTTCATCATCAACGGCACGGAACGCGTGATCGTTTCGCAGCTGCACCGTTCGCCGGGCGTGTTCTTCGAACACGACAAGGGCAAGACGCACAGCTCGGGCAAGCTGCTGTTCTCGGCCCGCGTGATTCCCTACCGCGGTTCGTGGCTCGACTTCGAGTTCGACCCGAAGGACATGCTGTACTTCCGCGTGGACCGTCGCCGCAAGATGCCGGTCACGATCCTGCTGAAGGCCATCGGCCTGAACCCGGAATCGATCCTCGCGAACTTCTTCGTGAACGACAACTTCCGCCTGATGGACAGCGGCGCGCAGATGGAGTTCGTCGCCGAACGCCTGCGCGGCGAAGTCGCGCGCTTCGACATCACCGACAAGTCGGGCAAGGTCGTGGTCGCCAAGGACAAGCGCGTCACCGCGCGCCACACGCGCGAACTCGAGCAGGGCGGCACCACGCACATCAGCGTGCCGGAAGACTTCCTGATCGGTCGCGTCATTGCCCGCAACATCGTCGATGCCGACTCGGGTGAAATCCTGTCGAAGGCCAACGACGAACTCACCGAAGCGCTGCTGAAGAAGCTGCGCACCTCGGGCGTGCAGGACATCCAGGTCATCTACACGAACGAACTGGACCAGGGCGCGTACATCTCGCAAACGCTGCGCATCGACGAAACCGTCGATGAGTTCGCCGCGCGCGTGGCCATCTACCGCATGATGCGCCCCGGCGAGCCGCCGACCGAGGACGCTGTGCAGGCACTGTTCCAGCGCCTGTTCTACAACCCGGACACGTACGACCTGTCGCGCGTGGGCCGCATGAAGTTCAACGCCAAGGTCGGCCGCGACGAATCGACCGGCCCGATGGTGCTGACCAACGAAGACATCCTGGCCGTGGTCAAGATCCTCGTGGACCTGCGCAACGGCAACGGCGAAGTCGACGACATCGACCACCTGGGCAACCGCCGCGTGCGCTGCGTGGGCGAACTGGCCGAAAACCAGTACCGCACCGGCCTGGCACGTATTGAAAAGGCCGTGAAGGAACGTCTGGGTCAAGCGGAGCAAGAGCCGCTGATGCCGCACGACCTGATCAACAGCAAGCCGATCTCGGCCGCGCTGAAGGAATTCTTCGGCGCCTCGCAGCTGTCGCAGTTCATGGACCAGACGAACCCGCTGTCCGAAATCACCCACAAGCGCCGCGTGTCGGCCCTTGGCCCGGGTGGTCTGACGCGTGAACGTGCAGGCTTCGAAGTGCGCGACGTGCACGTGACCCATTACGGCCGCGTGTGCCCGATCGAAACGCCCGAAGGCCCGAACATCGGCCTGATCAATTCGCTGGCCCTGTACGCCCGCCTGAACGAGTACGGCTTCATCGAGACGCCGTACCGGCGCGTGGTCGACAGCAAGGTCACGATGGAAATCGACTACCTGTCGGCCATCGAGGAAGGCAAGTACGTCATCGCCCAGGCCAACGCGGCCCTGGACAAGGACGGCGTGCTGACCGGTGACCTGGTCTCCGCGCGTGAAGCCGGCGAATCGATCCTGGTCGGTGCCGAACGCATCCAGTACATGGACGTGTCGCCCGCGCAGATCGTGTCGGTGGCCGCATCGCTCGTGCCGTTCCTGGAGCACGACGACGCGAACCGCGCGTTGATGGGCGCCAACATGCAGCGTCAGGCCGTGCCTGTGCTGCGCCCCGAGAAGCCGATGGTCGGTACCGGTATCGAGCGCGTCTCCGCGGTCGACTCGGGCACCGTGGTCACGGCCACCCGCGGCGGTATCGTCGACTACGTCGATGCGACCCGTGTCGTGGTGCGCGTGAACGACGCCGAAGCGGCTGCCGGTGAAGTCGGTGTGGACATCTACAACCTGATCAAGTATCAGCGTTCGAACCAGAACACCAACATCCATCAGCGTCCCATCGTGAAGCGCGGCGACAAGATCGCCAAGGGCGACGTGGTGGCCGACGGTGCGTCGACCGACCTCGGCGAACTGGCCCTCGGCCAGAACATGCTGATCGCGTTCATGCCGTGGAACGGCTACAACTTCGAAGACTCGATCCTGATCTCCGAACGCGTCGTGGCCGAAGACCGCTACACCTCGATCCACATCGAGGAACTGGTGGTGATGGCGCGCGACACGAAGCTGGGCGCCGAAGAAATCACGCGCGACATCCCGAACCTGGCCGAGCAGCAGCTCAACCGCCTCGACGAATCCGGCATCATTTATGTCGGCGCCGAAGTGCAGCCGGGCGACACGCTGGTGGGCAAGGTCACGCCGAAGGGCGAGACCACGCTGACGCCGGAAGAGAAGCTGCTTCGCGCCATCTTCGGCGAGAAGGCTTCCGACGTGAAGGACACCTCGCTGCGCGTGGACCAGGGCTCGCAAGGCACCGTGATCGACGTGCAGGTGTTCACCCGTGAAGGCATCACGCGCGACAAGCGCGCCCAGCAGATCATCGACGACGAGCTCAAGCGCTTCCGCCTCGACTTGAACGACCAGCTGCGCATCGTCGAAGCCGACGCGTTCGACCGTATCGAGAAGCTGCTGACCGGCAAGGTCGCCAACGGCGGCCCGAACAAGCTGGCCAAGGGCACCAAGCTCGACAAGGCCTACCTGTCGTCGGTCGAGAAGTTCCACTGGTTCGACATCCGCCCGGCGGAAGACGAAGTGGCCACGCAACTCGAGTCGATCAAGAATTCGCTGGAGCAGACGCGCCACAGCTTCGACCTCGCGTTCGAGGAAAAGCGCAAGAAGCTCACGCAGGGCGACGAGCTGCCCGCGGGCGTGCTGAAGATGGTCAAGGTCTACCTGGCCGTCAAGCGCCGCCTGCAACCCGGCGACAAGATGGCCGGGCGTCACGGCAACAAGGGTGTGGTGTCCAAGATCGTTCCGGTCGAGGACATGCCCCACATGGCCGACGGCACGCCGTGCGACATCTGCCTGAACCCGCTGGGCGTGCCTTCGCGGATGAACGTGGGCCAGGTGCTCGAAGTTCACTTGGGCTGGGCCGGCAAGGGCATCGGCCAGCGCATCGGCGACATGCTGCAGCAGGAGGCCAAGGTGGCCGAGCTGCGCAAGTTCATGGAGCAGCTGTACAACGGCTCTGGCCGCCAGGAGAACATCGGTTCGCTGAGCGACACCGAGCTGCTCGAGATGGCAGCCAACCTGCAGAACGGCGCGACCTTCGCGACGCCCGTGTTCGACGGCGCCTCGGAAGATGAAATCCGCGGCATGCTGAAGCTGGCGTACCCGGACGACATCGCCAAGCTCAAGGGCCTGACCGATACGCGCACGCAGGCGTACCTGTACGACGGGCGCAGCGGCGACCAGTTCGACCGTCCGGTCACCGTCGGCTACATGCACTTCTTGAAGCTGCACCACTTGGTGGACGACAAGATGCACGCACGCTCGACCGGTCCGTACTCGCTGGTCACGCAGCAGCCCCTGGGCGGCAAGGCGCAGTTCGGCGGCCAGCGTTTCGGGGAAATGGAAGTGTGGGCGCTGGAAGCCTACGGCGCCGCCTACGTCCTGCAGGAAATGCTGACGGTGAAATCCGACGACGTGGTGGGCCGTACCAAGGTGTACGAGAGCATCGTCAAGGGCGAACACTCCATCGAAGCCGGCATGCCGGAATCGTTCAATGTGCTGGTCAAGGAAATCCGTTCCCTGGGCCTGGACATCGAACTCGAACGTTCATAAGCAACAAGGAAAGAGTCACATGAAGTCATTACTCGACCTGTTCAAGCAATTCACGCCCGACGAGCATTTCGATGCCATCAAGATCGGCATGGCGTCGCCCGAGAAGATCCGTTCGTGGTCTTTCGGCGAAGTGAAGAAGCCCGAGACGATCAACTACCGCACCTTCAAGCCCGAGCGCGACGGCCTGTTCTGCGCCAAGATCTTCGGCCCCATCAAGGACTACGAGTGCCTGTGCGGCAAGTACAAGCGCCTGAAGCACCGCGGCGTGATCTGCGAGAAGTGCGGCGTTGAAGTCACGCAGACCAAGGTGCGTCGCGAGCGCATGGGTCACATCGACCTGGCCGCGCCCTGTGCCCACATCTGGTTCCTGAAGTCGCTGCCGTCGCGTCTGGGCCTCGTGCTCGACATGACGCTGCGCGACATCGAACGCGTGCTGTACTTCGAAGCCTACGTGATCACCGACCCCGGCATGACCCCGCTGAAGAAGTTCGGCATCATGTCCGAGGACGACTACGACGCGAAGCGCAAGGAATTCGGCGACGAGTTCGTTGCCAAGATGGGCGCCGAAGGCATCCGCGACCTGCTCGAAGGCATCGAACTCGACAGCGAGATCGAACGCCTGCGCGGCGACCTGACCGGCTCCGAAGTCAAGGTCAAGAAGAACTCCAAGCGCCTGAAGGTGCTGGAAGCCTTCCGCAAGTCGGGCATCAAGCCCCAGTGGATGGTGCTCGAAGTGCTGCCCGTGCTGCCGCCGGACCTGCGTCCGCTGGTGCCGCTGGACGGTGGCCGCTTCGCGACCTCCGACCTGAACGACCTGTACCGCCGCGTCATCAACCGCAATTCGCGTCTGCGCCGCCTGCTGGAGCTGAAGGCTCCGGAGATCATCGCGCGCAACGAAAAGCGGATGCTGCAAGAAGCGGTCGACTCGCTGCTGGACAACGGCCGTCGCGGCAAGGCCATGACGGGCGCCAACAAGCGCGCGCTCAAGTCGCTGGCCGACATGATCAAGGGCAAGAGCGGCCGCTTCCGCCAGAATCTGCTGGGCAAGCGCGTCGACTACTCGGGCCGTTCGGTCATCGTGGTGGGCCCGACGCTCAAGCTGCACCAGTGCGGCCTGCCGAAGCTGATGGCGCTCGAGCTGTTCAAGCCTTTCATCTTCTCGCGCCTCGAAGCCATGGGCATCGCGACCACGATCAAGGCTGCCAAGAAGGAAGTCGAGTCGGGCACGCCTGTGGTCTGGGACATCCTGGAAGAGGTCATCAAGGAGCACCCGGTCATGCTGAACCGGGCTCCCACGCTGCACCGCCTGGGCATCCAGGCCTTCGAACCCATCCTGATCGAAGGCAAGGCCATCCAGCTGCACCCGCTCGTCTGCGCGGCATTCAACGCCGACTTCGACGGCGACCAGATGGCCGTTCACGTGCCGCTGTCGGTGGAAGCGCAAATGGAAGCCCGCACGCTGATGCTGGCCTCCAACAACGTGCTGTTCCCGGCTTCGGGCGAACCGTCGATCGTTCCTTCGCAGGACGTGGTGCTGGGTCTGTACTACACGACCCGCGACCGCATCAACGGCAAGGGCGAGGGCCTGATCTTCTCCGACATCGGTGAAGTGCAGCGCGCGCTGGACGCCAACGAAGTCGAGCTCACCGCCAAGGTGGCAGTGCGGATCACGGAGTACACCAAGGACAAGGAAACCGGCGTCTTCACGCCGTCGACCTCGCTCGTGGACACGACCGTGGGCCGTGCCCTGCTGTCCGAGATCCTGCCCAAGGGCCTGCCGTTCTCGAACATCAACAAGGCGCTGAAGAAGAAGGAAATCTCCAAGCTCATCAACGTCTCGTTCCGCAAGTGCGGCCTGAAAGAGACCGTGGTGTTCGCCGACAAGCTGCTGCAGAACGGCTTCCGCCTGGCAACCAAGGCCGGCATCTCGATCGCCATCGACGACATGCTGGTGCCCGCTGAAAAGCACGGCATCATCGAGCGCTCGGCCAAGGAAGTGAAGGAGATCGAGCAGCAGTACGTGTCCGGTCTGGTGACCTCCGGCGAACGCTACAACAAGGTGGTGGACATCTGGGGCAAGGCCGGCGACGAAGTGTCGAAGGTCATGATGGCCAAGCTCTCCAAGGAGCGCGTCGTCGATCGCCACGGCAAGGACGTCGAGCAGGAGTCGTTCAACTCCATCTACATGATGGCCGACTCCGGCGCCCGCGGTTCCGCGGCCCAGATTCGCCAGGTGGCCGGCATGCGGGGCCTGATGGCCAAGCCGGACGGCTCGATCATCGAGACGCCCATTACCGCGAACTTCCGCGAAGGCCTGAACGTGCTGGAGTACTTCATCTCCACCCACGGTGCCCGAAAGGGTCTGGCCGACACGGCGCTGAAGACGGCGAACTCGGGTTACCTGACCCGCCGTCTGGTCGACGTGACGCAGGACTTGGTCGTGACCGAGCAGGACTGCGGCACGCACGGCGGCTACCTGATGCGCGCCATCGTCGAAGGCGGTGAAGTGATCGAATCGCTGCGCGACCGTATCCTGGGCCGTTCGGCCGCGGACGACGTGCTGCACCCGGAAAACCGTTCGGTGCTGCTGAAGGCCGGCGAGATGTTCGACGAAGACAACATCGAAGTCCTGGAAGCCCAGGGCGTCGACGAAGTCAAGGTCCGCACCGCGCTGACCTGCGAAACCCGCTTCGGCATCTGTGCGACCTGCTACGGGCGCGACCTGGGCCGCGGCGGCCTGATCAACATCGGCGAAGCCGTCGGTGTGATCGCTGCCCAGTCCATCGGCGAACCCGGCACGCAGCTGACGATGCGTACCTTCCACATCGGCGGTGCCGCTTCGCGCGCTGCCATCGCTTCGAGCGTGGAAGCCAAGTCGAACGGCTCGATCGGCTTCAACGCCACGATGCGCTACGTGACCAACAGCAAGAGCGACCTGGTCGTGATCTCGCGTTCGGGCGAGATCGTCATTCATGACGAGCACGGCCGTGAGCGCGAACGCCACAAGGTGCCGTACGGCGCGATCCTGACCGTCAAGGCCGACCAGCAGATCAAGGCCGGCCACGTGCTCGCCAACTGGGATCCGCTGACCCGCCCGATCATTACCGAGTTCGCCGGCAAGGCGCAGTTCGAGAACGTCGAGGAAGGCCTCACGGTCGCCAAGCAGGTGGACGAAGTGACCGGTCTGTCGACCCTGGTCGTGATCGACCCGAAGCGCCGCGGCGCCGCCAAGGTCGTGCGTCCTCAGGTGAAGCTCATCGACGCCTCCGGCGCCGAAGTGAAGATCCCGGGCACCGACCACTCGGTGACGATCGGCTTCCCGATCGGCTCGCTGGTGCAGATCCGCGACGGCCAGGACGTGGGCCCCGGCGAAGTGCTGGCGCGCATTCCGGTCGAAGGCCAGAAGACGCGCGACATCACCGGCGGTCTGCCGCGTGTGGCCGAGCTGTTCGAAGCCCGTTCGCCGAAGGACAAGGGCATGCTGGCCGAAATGACCGGTACCGTGTCGTTCGGCAAGGAGACCAAGGGCAAGATTCGCCTGCAGATCACCGATCCCGAAGGCGGCGTGTACGAAGACCTCGTGCCGAAGGAAAAGAACATCCTGGTGCACGAAGGCCAGGTGGTGAACAAGGGCGAAAGCGTGGTCGACGGCCCGGCGGATCCGCAGGACATCCTGCGCCTGCTGGGTTCGGAAGAACTCGCGCGCTACATCGTGGACGAAGTGCAGGACGTGTACCGCTTGCAGGGTGTGAAGATCAACGACAAGCACATCGAGGTGATCGTTCGCCAGATGCTGCGCCGCGTCGTGGTCGACAACATCGGCGAGACGAACTACATCTCCGGCGAACAGGTCGAACGCAGCGAAATGCTCAACACCAACGACGCCCTGCGCGCCGAAGGCAAGATCCCCGCGACGTTCACCAACCTGCTGCTGGGTATCACGAAGGCCTCGCTGTCGACCGACTCGTTCATCTCGGCGGCTTCGTTCCAGGAAACGACGCGCGTGCTGACCGAAGCGGCCATCATGGGCAAGCGCGACGAACTGCGCGGTCTGAAGGAAAACGTGATCGTCGGCCGCCTGATTCCTGCAGGCACCGGCATGGCGTACCACCAGGCACGCAAGGTCAAGGACGCCATGGACGAAGCCGAGCGCCGCGCCATTGCCGAGTCGGAGGCCGCCGACATGGCTGCCTCCAACGAGAGCAGCGATGCAGCCGCCACGGTCAGCGCCAGCGAAGGCGCAGCGACCGAATAACTGGTTAGCATCACCGGCCATGACCGGTACCCCACGCCCCCCGACCGCCCCCGGTTGGGGGGCGTTTTTCTTTGTTTTGTCCGAGAGGCGTTGTTGTCGATGAGCGTGCTGCCCGAATCGCTGGCCAGCTGGATCGTGATCGCGGTGCTGCTGTTCTGGTTTGTCGGTTCCTACAACCGGCTGGTGCGTCTGCGCTCGGCCGTGCTGCAGGCCTACGGCGCGCTCGACGCGGCCCTGGGCAAGCAGCTGGACTTCGTGCAGGCCAGCATCGCCGCCGCGCCGCCGGACGATGCAGCGCCGCTGAACGAGTCGCTCTCGTCCATTGCGCCCCTGCAGGCGGCGACCACGCAACTGTCGACGTTGCTGGGCGCGACGCGGCTGCATCCCCTCGATGCCGGCGGCATGGCGGCGTTGGCCACGGCGCTGCAGGTGTGGATCGGCGCGTGGCGCCGCCAGCACCCGGACGATGTGACCGTGTTCGACGCCGACGGCACGCTGTCGCGGCCGGCGCCGTTGCTGCCGGGCTCGGCCGCCGCGACGCCCGGTGTGTTCGAGCCGATCGCGTGGCCGGAGCCGTCGGCGGCCGCCGAAATCGCGCGCAGCCAGTTCAACCTGGCGGTTGCGCACTACAACGCGGCGATTGCCCAGTTTCCGGCGCTTCTGGTGGCATGGGCCGTGCGTCTGCGTGCGGCCGCACCGTTGCTCTGAACAGGCGGCGCGGCTCCTCTTTCTTTCCATTGCGCGGCGTCCGGCTCCAAGGCGCCCGTTACCATCGCCCCAACTTGTCAGAACTACATTCCGATCCTTCGAGCAGCAGCAGCGCACCGTCGCTGCAACCCCCGCTCTGGCGCCAACTGCAACTGACCGCGGTGGCGCTGGCGTCGATCCGCGCCGGCACCTCGGGGTCGGTCGCGTTCGAGGCAGTCGAACCCGCGCTGCGCCCCGGCGTGCAGGCGCTTGGCTTCCAGGTGCTGCGCTGGCTCGGCCGCGCCGAGGCGCTGCGCCGCCACCTGGCCAAGCGCACGCCGCCGCCGCTGCCCGATGCCTTGCTGTGCACCGCGCTGGCGCTGGCCTGGGACAGCGAGCGCGCGCCCTACGAGCCTTTCACGCTGGTCGACCAGGCGGTCGAGGCCGCCAAGCGCAATCCCGCCACGCGGGCGCAGGCCAGCTTCATCAACGCCTGCCTGCGTCGCTTTCTGCGCGAGCGCGACGAACTCGTCGCCGTGACCGACAGCGAGCCGGTCGCGCAGTGGAACCACCCGCGCTGGTGGATCGAGCGCCTGAAGCGCGACCATCCGCGCGAATGGCAGCGTGTGCTGAGCGCCGACAACGCGCAGGCGCCCATGACGCTGCGGGTCAATGCGCAACGCGCGACCCCGGCCTCTTACCTGGTGGAGCTGGAAGCCGTCGGTCTCGCGGCCACGCGCGTGGGCCCCTTCGGCCTGCAACTGGCGCGCGCCCGGCCCGTGCAGCAACTGCCCGGCTTTGCCGGCGGTGCCAGCTCGGTGCAGGACGCCGCCGCGCAAATGGCCGCTCCGCTGCTGCTCGACGGCCTGCTGGCGGCCAGGCCCGGCGCCGCGCCGTTGCGGGTGCTCGACGCCTGCGCCGCCCCCGGCGGCAAGACTGCGCACCTGCTCGAGCTGGCCGGCCCCGACGCGGTCGAGGTCACGGCGCTGGAAGTCGACGCCGTGCGCAGCCGCCGCATCGACGAGACCCTGCTGCGCATCGGCATGAAGGCCAAGGTGCTGGTGGCTGACGCGGCGCGTCCCGCCCAGTGGTGGGACGGCACGCCGTTCGACGCCATCCTGCTCGATGCGCCATGCACCGCCTCGGGCATCGTGCGGCGCCATCCCGACGTGCGCTGGCTGCGCCGCGAGAGCGACACCGCCCAGCTGGCCGCGCAGCAGGCCGCACTCCTGGCGGCGCTCTGGCCGCTGGTGCGGCCCGGCGGCCGTCTCCTTTACTGCACCTGCTCCGTGTTTCGCGAAGAAGGTTCGCAACAAATTGATGCGTTTCTTGTACACAACACCGACGCACGATTGCTGCCGTCACCCGGCCATTTGCTGCCCCAAAACGGGTCGAATGGTCGCGGCGTCCCGGACAATCTGCTGGGTGACCACGACGGTTTCTTCTACGCACTGCTCGAAAAACGCTCGCACTGAACGGTGCCGTCCGGCCCTGCTGGCCGTGCTGCTCTGGGTGTGGGTGATATGGATGGCCTGGCTGCCGGCCCCGGTGGCGGCGCAGGGACGCGTGGGGACATCGATCACGCAGATGCGCCTCGAGCAGGCCGACGACGGCGTCTATTTCAGTGCCGCCGTGCAGTTCGACCTGCCCTCGCTGGTCGAGGAGGTGCTCGACAAGGGCATTGCCATCTACTTCGTGGCCGAAGCCGAGATCTTCCAGGAGCGCTGGTACTGGACCGACCGCAAGGTCGCCCAGGTCACGCGCCACATGCGGCTGGCGTACCAGCCGCTCACGCGGCGCTGGCGCCTGAACGTGTCGGCGGCGCCGATCAGCAGCGCGGCCGGCCTGGGCATCTCGCTGAACCAGAACTTCGACACCCTGGCCGATGCGCTGGACGCCATCAAGCGGGTGGGCCGTCTGCGCCTGGGCGACACCGCCGAAATCGGTGACGACCCCCTGCACCAGGTCACCTTCAGCTTCCGGCTCGATACCTCGCAGCTGCCGCGACCGTTCCAGATCGGCGTGGTCGGCCAGTCCGACTGGAACATCGCCGCCGAACGCACGGCCCGGCTCGCGGTGGAGAAGCAGAAGTGAGCACTTCCGGGCGCAGCAGCGCTTCGGCACCGCCGGCCGCGCGCCGCGCGCGGGCCACGCGCTGGGCCCTCGGCGTGGGCGCGGCCCTGGTCACGGCCATCGGCCTGGTGCTGATGTTCCTGCTGGCCCAGGCCACCAACAACCGCGCGCTGTACGAGCGCTATTACGTGCGCCTGTTCGGCATCAACGTGGTGGTGGCGGTGCTGCTGGTGCTGGTGATCGGCTGGGTCGCCGTCCGCCTGCTGCGGCGGTTGCGGCAAGGCAAGTTCGGCAGCCGGCTGCTCATCAAGCTCGCGGCCATCTTCGCGCTGGTGGGCGTGGTGCCCGGTGCGCTGGTCTACGTGGTGTCCTACCAATTCGTGGCGCGCTCCATCGAGAGCTGGTTCGACGTGAAGGTGGAAGGCGCGCTCGACGCCGGCCTGAACCTCGGGCGGGCCACGCTCGATTCGCTGTCCGACGACCTCGCGGCCAAGACGCGCAGTGCCAGCGCGCAGCTCGCACAGGTGCCCGACGCCAGCGCGGGCCTGTCGCTCGAGCGCATCCGCGACCAGCTCGAGGCCACCGACGTGATCCTCTGGACCGGCACCGGTCAACTGGTGGCCAGCGCCGGCACCTCGCGGTTCCAGCTCAGCCCCGAGCGTCCGACGGTGCAGCAGTTTCGCCAGGTTCGCCCGGAGCGTGCCGTGGCCCACATCGAAGGGCTGGACGAAACCGCCGCGCCCGGCGCGGCGCCGCCGATCGCGAGCGTGCGCGCGCTGGCCATGGTGCAAAGGCCGGGCTTCGACTTCGACACCGCGCCGCGCTATCTGCAGGTCACGCGCCCGCTGCCGCCGGCGGTGGTGGCCAACGCGCTCGCCGTGCAGGAGGCCAACCGCGAGTACCAGGAGCGGGCGCTCGCGCGCGAAGGCCTGCGCCGCATGTACATCGGCACGCTCACGCTGAGCCTGTTCCTGGCCGTGTTCGGCGCGGTGCTGCTGGCCGTGCTGTTCGGCAACCAGCTCGCGCGGCCGTTGCTGGTGCTGGCCGACGGCGTGCGCCAAGTGGCGGCCGGCGACTTGCGGCCCACCGCCGTGCTGCAGGGCAAGGACGAGCTGGGCGGCCTCACGCGTTCTTTCGCCGTCATGACGCAGCAGCTGGCCGATGCCCGGGGCGCGGTCGAGAAGACCATGGGCCAGCTCGACGCCGCCCGTGCCAACCTGCAGACCATCCTGGACAACCTGACCTCGGGCGTGATCGTTCTGGACGCCAAGGGCACGGTGCTGTCCACCAACCCGGGCGCCACCCGCGTGCTGCGCGCGCCGATGGCGGCCTACGAGGGCCTGG
Organism: Variovorax sp. AC103; assembly: GCF_979254005.1. NCBI lineage: Bacteria > Pseudomonadati > Pseudomonadota > Betaproteobacteria > Burkholderiales > Comamonadaceae > Variovorax > Variovorax sp. AC103. Next base: position 40,890 of record NZ_CEEDFC010000014.1, read on the forward strand.
CGCTCGTCGACGTGCCGGGCCTGGCCGAGTTCGGCGCCAAGGTGCAGCAGCAGTTCGACGACTTCCTCGTCGAGCGCATGCAGCACGGCCTGGACCACTGGCAGCACGCGTTCGAGCTGAACGCCTCCGGGAATGACCTGCCGCACAAGGACGGCGCCATCAACATCGTCGCGCGCGGGGCGGAGCTGCCCGGCGCGGCGCGGCTGCTGGTGTTCGACGATATCTCCGAGATCGTCTCGGCCCAGCGCGCGCAGGCCTGGGGCGAGGTGGCGCGCCGCCTTGCGCACGAGATCAAGAACCCGCTCACGCCCATCCAGTTGTCGGCCGAGCGGCTCGAGATGAAGCTGTCGGGCAAGGTGCCGCCGCCCGAGCAGGCCATCCTGGTGAAGTCGGTGAAGACCATCGTCGACCAGGTCGATGCGATGAAGCGGCTGGTGAACGAATTCCGCGATTACGCGCGGCTGCCCGCAGCCGACCTGAAGCCGGTCGACCTCAACGCCCTGCTGGCCGACGTGCTTCAGCTCTACAACACCGAGAGCCTGCCGATCGTGCTGCGCTTTGAGCTCGACGAGCGCTGCCCGCCGATCCGCGGCGACGACCAGCAGATTCGCCAGGTCATCCACAACCTGCTGCAGAACGCGCAGGACGCCGCCGAGGCCGGTGCCACCGGCACGGGCAAGGTGGGCGAGGTTGTCATTCGCACGCGGCTCGGCGATTCGGGCCAGCGCGTGCGCCTGACGGTGCAGGACAGCGGGCCGGGTTTTGCCGAAAACATTCTGAAGCGCGCGTTCGAACCGTACGTCACCACGAAAACAAAAGGTACCGGTTTGGGCCTTGCGGTCGTCAAGAAGATCGCGGACGAACACGGCGCGCGCATCGAGCTTTCCAACCGCATGGTCGGTGGGGCTGTGGCAGGGGCGCAAGTCTCGCTATCATTCGCGCTGGCAAGCGAGTCGCGGGCAGCGGTCGCTCACACCGAAGATTCGAAGTCTTCCGCCGCCTGAGCTGCACGAATCCGTCGCACGGGCGACGGATGGGCCAGCGGACTTCTACACACCTTTGCAGACACCAGCGCATACAACAAGCAGCACTCATGGCAAACATTCTCGTGGTCGATGACGAGCTGGGCATCCGGGACCTGCTCTTCGAAATTCTCAATGACGAAGGCCACAACGTGGAGCTCGCGGAAAACGCCGCCGAAGCCCGCGCTGCGCGCCAGCGCGCGCGGCCCGACCTCGTGCTTTTGGACATCTGGATGCCCGACACCGACGGGGTGACGCTGCTCAAGGAGTGGTCCACCTCGGGTCTGCTGAGCATGCCGGTGATCATGATGAGCGGCCACGCCACCATTGACACCGCGGTCGACGCCACGCGCATCGGCGCCTTCGCGTTCCTCGAAAAGCCCATCACCATGCAGAAGCTGCTCAAGGCGGTGGAGCAGGGCCTGGCGCGTGAAAGCGCACGTCGCGCCGCCGCCGGCGTGGTACCCCCTCCGGCCAACGGCATGCAGGCCGCAGCCATCACCACCACAGGCGACAGCCTGATGATGGCGTCGCTGGCCTCCGTGCCTGTGGCCGACGCCGGTCCGCAATCGACCCAGAGCTTCGACCTCGACCGCCCGCTGCGCGATGCGCGCGACGGTTTCGAGAAGGCGTACTTCGAATTCCACCTCGCGATGGAGAACGGGTCCATGACCCGCGTGGCCGAGAAAACCGGCCTCGAGCGCACCCATCTGTACAGAAAACTCAAACAACTTGGTGTGGATCTTTCAAGAGGGCGCAGAAGCGCTGTATAATTCGAGGCTGCACACAATGGCCCGGTAGCTCAGTTGGTAGAGCAGCGGATTGAAAATCCGCGTGTCGGTGGTTCGATTCCGCCCCAGGCCACCACTCATTACTTTGCAGTCGTCCACAGACGTCTGCTAAAGACAAAAAGCCCTAAGTAGATCAACTACTTAGGGCTTTTTGCATTTCAGGCCCAATGGTCCAAGAGCGCGCGCTTGAGGCTTTCTAAAAGCTCGAAAGCGCCCAAGCCCGCCAGCATCGCAGCCACGAAGACGAGCGCCTTGACCTTCGCCCATTCCGAGAGACACGAGGGCCGGGCCCGGGCAGAAGCCGGCGACGCCCCAACCGATGCCGAAGAGCATGCTGCCCAGGACCATGCGGCGGTCGATGTGGCGCGCTCAAGGCAGCCGCATCTCGGCGCCCAGGAAGGACACGGCGCGGCGGTTGGCCAGCCCGAAGGCCAGCGCGCCCACAGCGATGGCCCCCACCATGACGAAGCCAGGGAGGGGCCCGGTCCCGGCAAGATCCAGGATGCCGAGCACCTTGGCCGGGTTCCTACCTTCGCATCCCGCTGAATGCGCTTTAAGTTCATCCGCAGCCTGCCGCAAAAAGGAGGGGCTCGGGCTCGGCCGGGGACTTGGCTGTACCGGCGGCGCGTGCCGTTCCATCTGGCCCGCTCCCCGAACAAGTCGGTTCTGCTTGCATGCCGCCTGGCCAACTGGAACAGGCCGACGCCGAGGCCCCGGCGCGGGGAGTCCGCCGCTCGGTATGTTCGTTACCGCACAGACCTACGTTCGCCGCGCGCCGGAAACTGCGGCGACTCATGAAGTCTGCGCGTCCGGTCATCCTCGCCTTGAATGGCGGGTCCTCCAGCATCCGGTTCGGCGTGTACAGCATGGGCGGGAGGCCGGAGTGCCAGCTCCACGGCAAGCTGGACCGTATCGGCATTGGTGGCTCCAGTCTGCGCTTCGCCGGGGTGGACGGCGTGGCACACGAAGTTCCCCTCAAGGCGGTCAGGGACTACACCTCGGCCACCAAGGCCGTGCTCGACTGGCTGGACACGCGCAAGGTCTTCGAGACGCTCACTGCAGTGGGCTACCGCTTGGTCCATGGCATGGGCCACACCGACCCCGAACTCGTCACGCGCGACCTGCTGGACGATCTGCGCCGGATCCAGTGGGTCGACCCGGATCACCTGCCAGACGAGATCGAGTTGATCGAGGCCGTGCGCAAGCATGTGCCGTTGCTGCCGCACGTGGCGTGCTTCGACACGGCTTTTCACAGCCGCATGCCGCTGGTGGCCAGGATGCTGGCCATTCCGCGGCGCCTGGGTGAGAAGGGCGTACGCCGCTACGGATTTCACGGCCTGTCGTATGCATACCTGATGCTGGCGCTTGCGCGCGCCGCCGGTCCCGCTGCCGCGAAGGGGCGGGTGATCCTCGCGCACCTGGGCGGCGGTGCCAGCCTGGCTGCCGTGAAGGGCGGAGAGGGCATCGACACGAGCATGGGCTTCACGCCCGCCAGCGGCATGCCCATGGGCACGCGCTCCGGCGACGTGGACCCCGGCCTGGCGCTCTATCTTGAGAGAACCGAGCACATGACGCCCGTGCAGTTCGATGCCATGGCCAACCATGCGTCGGGACTGCTCGGCATCTCGGAAACCAGTTCCGACATTCGCGACTTGCTCGCGCGCGAAGCGGTCGATGCAAGAGCGGCCGATGCGATCGCCTTGTTCTGCTACCAGGCGAAGAAGTGGGTCGGTGCCTATGCGGCCGCCCTTGGCGGGCTCGACACGCTGGTCTTCGCCGGAGGTATTGGTGAAAACTGCGCGCCGGTGCGGGCGCGCATCTGCGAAGGGCTCGACTTCCTCGGCGTTCGCCTCGACCCGGCGCGAAACGCAGCGGGCGCCGATGTGATCTCCGTCGCCCGGAGCGGGGTCACGGTGCGCGTCATCCGCACGAACGAGGAATGGATGGTTGCGCGATTGACTGCCGCTCGGGTGGCAGAAGATGCGCCGCCGAAGGGCACGACTTCTGTGTAGTTCTCGGTAACTGGGCAGAGCAGAGTCGTTCGAGCAGTTCGCAGGGCACCATGAATCCTCTACGGCAAGAGCCGGCTGGAGGTTTGGTATTGGCCATCTGTGTTGTCCGCCGTCGGTCGCCCTGGCGGCGCAGGCACCAGGGCGGCAGGATTTGCGTGCAGCCAAGCCCCCCGTTTCGACAGGCCATTCGTGCGAGGCCGGTTAGACTGAGACCAGGGTGCGGATCCGCTCGATGCGGTACGCAGGTTCTTGCGCTGGTCGGGCCGCCACGCGGAATTGAAACGTCAGCACCCGATGCAAGAACCCGCCATCCAATACATTGCCGCAGCCCTTTTTGCTGTGGCGCTCCTCCATACCTTCACGGTCAAGCAGTTCGAGCGCCTGTCGCACCGTTTTCCGCGGCATGCCGGCATGTTTCACTTGCTGGGCGAGGTCGAGGTCGTCTTCGGGTTCTGGGCCATCGTGCTCGTTCTTTCGATGGCGCTGGTGGTCGGCGGCGATCACGCGCTGGCCTACGCGGAGTCGCGCAACTACACAGAACCGCTCTTCGTCTTCGTTGTCATGGTGGTGGCTGCGTCCCGGCCGGTGCTGATGACGGTCATGTCCAGCGTGAACACCATTGCGCGGGTGGTGCCGTTGCCTACGCCGATCGCGGCGGCCTGGCTCGGGCTCGCGGCTGTTCCGCTGCTCGGATCCCTGATCACCGAACCGGCGGCGATGACCATCGCTGCGTTGATGCTCGCGCCGCAGATTTTCAGACCACAGGTGCCCGAGTCGCTGAAATACCTGGCCTTGGGAGTGCTGTTCGTCAACGTGTCGATCGGAGGCACGCTCACTTCCTATGCCGCGCCACCCGTTCTGATGGTCGCCGCGACCTGGCAGTGGGACAGCGCGTTCATGGTTGTCACCTTCGGCTGGAAGGCCGCGCTGGCTGTGCTCGTCAATGCCACCGTCGCCACGTATGTGTTGCGCAGGCACTTGCCCGTTGTCTCTGCAAGTGCGGCGTCTTCCGATGCGCGGGTACCGGTTCCGGTGGTGCTGACACACCTGGTCCTGCTTGCTGGCATCGTGATGTTCGCCCACCATCCGGTGGCCTTTCTCGGGCTCTTCCTGATGTTCCTGGGGTTCACACAAGCCTACGAGCGGCATCAGAACCCACTGATCATCAAGGAGGCGTTGCTCGTCGGATTCTTCCTGGCTGGCCTGGTGGTGCTCGGCGGAATGCAGCAGTGGTGGTTGCAGCCGGTGGTGTCCAGCCTGGAGCCGGTGGCCTTGTTCTTCGGCGCCCTCGGCTTGACAGCCATCACGGACAACGCGGCGCTGACCTATCTGGGGTCGCTCATCGCGGGAATCTCGGACGAGTCCAAATACATGCTCCTTGCCGGGGCGGTGGCTGGCGGCGGACTGACGGTGATCGCCAACGCGCCGAACCCGGCAGGCGTTGCGCTTCTCAAGAAGGGGTTCTCCGACGAGACGATCGGCGCCGGCGGCCTGCTGCTCGGAGCGCTCGGGCCGACGATGGTCGCTGCCGCAGCGTTCATGCTCTTGTAGAAGGCTGGCGGAAGCTGCGGCAACCAGAGCGAGCGGAAAGCCCGTGGCAACCCGGAGACGATGGCCCGGTATTTGCTCCTATCCTTGTCGTCTCGACATTCCTTCCACCGGAGCAATCATGAATTTCAAGTTCTGTCTCGGCCTTGCTGGTCTGACACTGGGTGTCTCTGCATTCGCCCAGACCAAGTGGGACCTGCCGACGGCGTACCCGGCGAACAATTTTCATACCGAAAATCTCGCCCAGTTCGTCGGTGACGTCGACAAGGCTTCCGGTGAAAAGCTGAAGATCACGCTTCACGCGAACGCGTCACTCTTCAAGGCCCCCGAGATCAAGCGCGCAGTGCAAGGCGGGCAGGCACAGATGGGTGAAATCCTGCTGGTCAACTACCAGAACGAGTGGCAGGGCTTCGGGGCGGATGGTCTTCCATTTCTGGCGGACAGCTACGACGCGGCATGGAAGCTCTATCAGGCGCAGAAGCCGGCGCTCGAAAAGAAACTCGGCGACCAAGGGATCATGCTGCTCTACGCTGTGGCATGGCCGCCTCAGGGCATCTTCGTCAAGAAGACCATCGAATCGGCCGCAGACCTCAAAGGTGTGAAGTGGCGTGCCTACAGCCCCGCGACGGCGCGCATCGCAGATCTGGTCGGCGCACAGCCGGTGACCGTGCAGCAAGCCGAGCTCTCGCAAGCCATGGCAACCGGCGTGATCGAGTCCTACATGTCCTCCGGCTCGACGGGCTACGACACCAAGACGTATGAATACATCAAGAACTTCTACGACACCCAGGCCTGGCTGCCGAAGAACGCGGTGCTGGTCAGCAAGAAGGCGTTCGACGCGCTCGACAAGCCGACGCAGGAGGCCGTGCTGAAGGCCGGTGCCGAGGCGGAGAAGCGTGGCTGGGACAGCTCGAAGAAGAAGAACCTCGAATACCTCGACCTGCTCAAGAAGAACGGCATGACGATCCACGTCCCGTCCGCACAGCTGAAGGCCGACATGAAGAAGGTGGGCGAGACCATGCAGAAGGAATGGATCGAGAAGTCCGGGCCCGAAGGCCAGGCCATCATCGACGCCTACAAGAAGATGTAGGGCACGGGCGTTCATCCCATGCGCAAGACGCTCGATTTTCTCTATGACAGTGCCGCCGCCCTGGCGGCGCTTTTCATGATCGGTCTGCTGCTGATGGTGCTGCTGTCGATCGTGGGACGACAGCTTCACTTCAACGTACCGGGCACGGATGCCTACGCTGGCTATCTCATGGCCGGCGCCGGCTTCCTGGCCCTGGCGCACACGCTCAAGCGTGGCGAACACATCCGGGTGACGCTGATCGTCTCCAGTCTGAAGCCTTCCGCCCGGCGCTGGCTGGAGCGCTGGGCGATGGGCGCAGGCGCATTGCTTGCCGGTCTGTTCGCGTTCTACAGCGTGCGGCTGGTCTGGAACTCCCATGTCTTCAACGACATCTCCACCGGCAACGATGCGACGGCGCTGTGGATTCCTCAACTGGCCATGGCCATCGGCACCGTGATCCTCGCCATCGCCTCGATCGACGAATTTGTCCTCGAGTGGCGTGGCCGGGTAGCACCTCAAAACAACGAGGCGCTGCGCCATGAATGACATCGCCGTTGCAGGCCTGCTGATCGTCAGCCTGTTCCTCATTCTCGGCAGCGGTGTCTGGATCGGCCTCACCCTCTCCGGGGTGGCTTGGATCGGCATGGAGCTCTTTTCGTCGCGCTCCGCCGGGGATGCGATGGCCGTCACGATCTGGGGATCCGCTTCCAGCTGGACATTGACCGCGCTGCCGCTCTTTGTATGGATGGGCGAGATCCTGTTTCGCACCAGGCTGTCGCAGGACATGTTCAAGGGTCTGGCGCCCTGGATGCAGGCCTTGCCAGGGCGGCTCCTGCACACCAACGTCGTGGGCTGCGCCATCTTCGCAGCGGTGTCGGGGTCGAGTGCCGCAACCTGCGCAACCATCGGGAAGATGACGCTTCCCGAACTCAAGAAGCGCGGCTATCCGGAGGACATGGTCATTGGCACGCTGGCCGGCGCCGGTACGCTGGGGCTGCTGATTCCGCCCTCGATCATCATGATCGTCTATGGGGTCAGCGCGGACGTGTCCATTGCCAAGCTGTTCATCGCCGGTGTCCTGCCCGGCGTGCTCCTGGCATTGCTGTTCTCCGGCTACATCGCGCTGTGGGCCCTGCGCCACCCGGATCAAATTCCGCCGGCCGACGCCAAGATGAGCTTCATGCAAAAACTGCGCGAATCCCGCAGCTTGATTCCCGTGGCGCTTCTGATCCTGGCGGTGCTCGGCTCCATCTACGCGGGGATTGCCACGGCGACGGAAGCTGCGGCGGTCGGCGTCGTGGGTGCCCTTGTCATTTCGGCCGTGCAAGGTTCCCTGAACTGGAGCTCCTTCAAGGAGTCGCTCCTCGGGGCCACGCGGCTGTACTGCATGATGGCGCTGATCCTGGCGGGTGCGGCCTTTCTGACGCTGGCCATGGGCTACATCGGTCTGCCACGCCATCTTGCCGAGTGGATCGGTTCGCAGGGCCTATCGAAGTTTCAGCTCATCATGATGCTGGCCATTTTCTACATCGTGCTGGGATGCTTCCTGGACGGGATTTCGATGGTGGTCCTGACGATGGGTGTGATCATGCCCACCGTGCTGGCGGCGGGCATCGACCCGATCTGGTTCGGCATTTTCATCGTGCTCGTGGTCGAGATGGCGCAGATCACGCCACCCGTCGGGTTCAACCTTTTCGTCCTTCAAGGCATGACGGGACGCCAGTTGCCGTATATCGCGAAGGTGGCACTCCCCATGTTCCTGCTGATGGTTCTGGCCGTGCTGCTCATCTACTTCGTGCCCGGCATCGTGACCTGGCTGCCGCAGCAAATGACCCTGTAAGGCAGGCAGCCGACCAGGGTCCGCCGGCATGAGATCGTGACCTCTGCGGCGAGGCCGTGGGCGCCGGAGGGCGCCTCCCGCCGACCTGCGGCTATGGCAAATGTCCTGCACCGGTCGTCGCCGACGGATGGCGGTGCCTGCGCCCCGGACGCCGAAAACTCTTCGCATCCACACAGAGATCGAGGAGTCGTCCATGTCCACGTCCAAGCCTTCAAGGCACGAAGAACCCGAAGTCACGCAGGAAGAGTCCGTGCCCAGCGATGGCCGCGACACCGAGGGCGAGGAACTGATGAAGCAGGTGCGCAACGACAAGCTCCAGGAGAAGGGCTCCGCGGGAGCCAAGACGCCCGCGACGAGCGGCAAGCAAGACCCGGCCTGAGGCGCACGGCCATGAGTTTCCAGACGACCCACGCGGCTGCTTCTCTGGACGCCGCGCAGGACGCTGCACGACCGCCCGGCTCGCTGTGGCAACGCTGCCGCAAATGGGCGCTGCCTCTGCTCGGCATCGCCGTGCTGGGCCTGTTGCTGTCGCACGCGCACAAGGTCGACTGGGCTGGCGCCTGGCACGCGTTGCAGCGCTACTCGCCCTGGCTGCTGCTCGCGGTGCTGGGGCTCGCGACGGCCAGCCATGCGCTCTACGGCTGCTTCGACCTGATCGGCAAGCGCCATGTGCGCCACCGCCTCCCGTATTGGCGCACCTGGGCCATTGCGGTGACGAGCTACGCCTTCAACCTCAACCTTGGCTCCCTGGTCGGCGGCATCGCTATGCGCGCGCGCCTCTATGCGCGCGCCGGCCTGAACGACGCGACCGTCGCGCAGATCGTCGGCCTCAGCCTCGTCACCAACTGGCTCGGCTACGGGCTGCTGGCTGGCGGGCTGTTCGCCTCGGGCGTGATAGAGCCGCCGCGCCAGGCGCACATCGGCGAGTTCGCATTGCGCGCGCTCGGCGTGGTGATGATTCTTCTGGCCTTGGCCTATGTGGTGGCCTGTGCCGTGTCGCGCGGGCGCGAATGGCGCTTCAGGGGCAAGCGCCTCCACCTGCCGAGTGCGCGCCTGGCCGTGGTCCAGCTGACGATTTCCGCGAGCAACTGGGCGCTGATGGGCGCGGCCATGTACTTGTTGCTGGGCCAGCAGGTGCCCTACGCGACCACGCTGGGCGTGCTGCTCGCCGCGTCCATCGTCGGCGTGATCACACCCATTCCGGCCGGGCTTGGCGTGCTCGAGGCCGTCTACCTCGCGCTGTTGTCGGGCACCGTGAAGCAGGGCGCGCTGATGGGCGCCGTGCTTGCGTACCGCGCGCTGTACTACCTGCTGCCGCTGGCCGGCGGGCTGGTGCTCTACCTGTTCCTCGAACGCTATGCGGCAAGCCATCCGCAGGACGCAGCACAGGGCGCTGCGCCCGCACCTGAATCACCCGCTGCGCGGGCCTGACCGCCGCGCGGGCGCCAGCGCACCGCCGCGTCACTGACCCGCGCTCGGCGTGGCACGCGCCAGCAGACGGATGTGCTCGAAGTCCAGCAGGTCCAGCGCGTGCCGCACCGCGTCGACCAACGCCGAATGCGGCGTGTCGCCGTCCAGCCGGTCGGCCCATTCGTGCAGGTCGCTCCAGCGGCCGTCGCGCGCGAGCATTTCCAGTTCTTCGCGCACCGCCGCAGGCAGCGGCGCGATCGCGGGCAGGGGCGGGCGCCGCCTGCGGCTCTGGGCCGCAGGGACAGGGCGCGGAGGCTGCGGCTTGGCGAGTGCGAACGGCAGCAGTTCCTTGGGCGCGTCCTTCACGATCACCGAGAAGCGCACGCGCGTGCCGAGTTCGCGGCGGCTTTCCAGCAGCAGCCGCCCGCCCATGCGCTGAACGATTCGCCGCGCAATCATCAGCCCGAGCCCGTTGCCGTCCGCGCTCGCCGCACCTTGCGCAAAGGCCTGGAAGATGCGCGCCTGGTCGGCCTTGTCGATGCCCACGCCGCTGTCCCACACCTCGAACTGGAGCCGCCATGAGTCCGCGCGTGGCCGCGCCTGCACGCGCAGGCCGATCTTGCCGTCGCGCGTGAACCTGGCGGCGTTCGACAGCAGGTTGAGCAGCAGCTGCAGGAAGCGCTTGCTGTCCAGGTGCACACCGATCGGCAGCGCGCCCTTCACCTCCAGTTCGAACCGGTTGTGCTGGCGCTGCGCAAGCGTGTCGGCGTACTGCGCGATATCGTCGATCAGCGCGCGCAGGTGCACCGGCCGGGGTTCGAACGAGAAGGGCAGCAGCTCGCCCTTGGCATAGTCGAGCAGGTCGTCGATCAGCGTGAGCTGGTAGGTTGCGCTGCGCTCGATGGCCTGCAGCCGCTCGGCCGGCGGCAGGTTTTCGTCGCGCAGCAGGCGCACGTTGCCGATGATGGTGGCCAGCGGCGCGCGCAGGTCGTGGCTGACATAGGCCATGAGCCGCGTCCGCTCGCGCGCCTCGTGCTCGGCCTGCTCGAGCGCGGCGTTCAGCGCATGCGTCTTGCGCGCCACTTCTTCGTGCAGGCGCTGCTGCTCGTCGGCCTGCCAGTGCCCCAGCGTGCGCTGCGCCTCGAGGCGCTGGCGCGACAGGTGGTGCGTCCACGTGGCCAGTGCCACCAGGCCGAACAGCATGCCCGGGAAGCCGAGCGCATAGGCGTCGAAGCCGGGAATCGTGTGCGCCGGCATCACCAGCTCGGTGAGCCGCAGGCACATGCCCAGGGTGATGATGCACATCAACACGAAGGCCAGCTGGCCGCCGGGGCCCGCGCGCCGCATGTACACGAAGGTGCTGATCGTGAGCGCAATCACCGCCAGCGGCCCGCTCAGCGTGGCGAGCTTGGCGGCCGGCGCGTACGGGCCCCACGCCATGCCGATCACCACCACGCACTGCAGCGCCGCCAGCGCCAGCAGCACCGGCAGGCCGGGTGCGCGCACCGGCCCGCGCCGCGACACCGCATACAGGTGGCACATCAGGTTGAGCACGCAGCAGCCGGCGGTGACGCCGGCCGCGCGGTAGCTCCACTCGAAGTTGTCGGGCCACAGGGCGAGCCGCGCATGGCCGCGGTAGACGCTCTCGTAGAGCGCCACCAGGGCGAAGCCCAGGCTCTGCAGCGCCATCGGCAGGCTGCGCGAGATGAACCACAGCGCCAGCGAATACACCGCCAGCACCAGCAGCCCGCCGATCAGCAGGCCGTCGAGCAAGGCATGGCTGCTCTCGGCTTCGCGCCAGCTGTCGGCAGTGTGCAGCTCGGGCGCCAGCTTGACGCTGCTGCGCGACTGCACGCGCACCAGCACGCGCGCCTGCTCGCCGGGCCGCAGGTCGAGCGACAGCGTGGGCACCCGGTCGCGTGCGCCGTGCAGCGGCACCGACACGCCGGCCTCTTCATGGGCCCATGCGGCGCGTGACGTGGTGCCCTGAAGCACGTGAAAGTCCGCGTGCTGCAGCCAGGTGGCGTTGAGCACCAGCCGCAGCGACTGCGGCGCGCCGCTCTCGTTCGACAGCCTGAGCCGCAGCCAGAAGGCCGACTTCGAAAAGCCCTGCCGCATGCGCGCCGGGTTGCCGGGCTGGAAGCCGCCGGGCGTGTCGCTGCCCAGCGCGTCGACCTCGTCGCGCGACAGCTGCGCGCCGGTGTCCTCGAACAGCTCCAGCGCGTTGTCGATGTCCAGCGGCCACTGCGTCGTGCCGTCCAGGCGCAGCGTGCCGGCCTGCGCCGCGGGCGTGCCTGCCAGCCAGAACACCGCGCACAGCAGCAGGGCGGCGAGCCCGCGCGCCGGGGTCACCGCCGGCTCATGCCAGCGGTGCCGGCAATGACGACGGTGCCTGCCGTGCGGCCGCCGGTGCGTGGCGGAATGCCGTGGGCGTGCAGCCGAAGCGCTCGCGGAACGCCGTCGAGAAGTTGGCTGCGTTCGAGAATCCCACCGCCTGCGCCACCTCTTCCACGCTGAGCGCCGACGCGCCCAGCAGGCGCTGCGCTTCGCCCAGCCGCGCCTGGCGCACGAACGCGAACACCGAGCCGCCGGTCTGTTCGCGGAACACCCGCGACAGGCGCTTTTCGTGCGTGCCCACGCGCGCCGCGAGCTCGGGCAGGGCGGGCACCTGCGCCAGGTCCGCACGCACCACGCGTTCGGCGGCCTGCACGAGCACCCGGCCGAGGCTGTCGGGGTTCCTGCCGGCGTTCGCGCGCTCGCCGCGGGCGTTGTCCAGCGCGCTCGCGGCCTCGGCCATGCAGGCCTGCGCCTGCTGGCGGCTGCCCGACAGCGCCAGGTGCACCGCCACGCGCGCCAGCACTTCGGCCGGCTCGAAGGGCTTCAGGATGTAGTCGACGGCGCCCTCGCGCAGCCCCGTCAGGCGCTCTTCCACCGAGCCCGACGAGGTCACGAAGATCACCGGAATGTGCGCCGTGGCGGGGTCGGCCTTCAGCAGCCGGCAGGTGGCGTAGCCGTTGGTGGCGCCCATGCGCACGTCCAGCAGCACCAGGTCGGGCTGCAGCGCCGTCACGCGGCGGTAGCCCTGCATGGCGTCGAACGCCAGGCTGATGCGGTGCCCCGCCTCGCGCAGCGCGCCCAGCAGCAGCTGCACTTCTTCGATGTTGTCGTCGATGAGAAGGATGTGCGCGCGGCGGGGCGGGATGGTCGACCAGTAAGACATGCCGCGAGGGTAGGGGCGACGCCCTGAAATGCCATGTGAAGAATTTCACATTACGTTGCATTCGTAAACAAACGTCAGTTAAAGCAAACGTTTTGTCCTGAATCCCAAAGGTGCGCGCAGGCCCGCGGCCCAAGACTCGCCCTCTTTCCGGAGCACCCCGCCGCATGCAGCGGCGCCACCCCACCCCACGGTGCCCGGTCCATCAGAGCCATCGCGAGGGACAGGATGTCCAGCACCCCAACGAATCTGTCGGCCGCCGCTTGCGCGCGCCGCGACGTGTCTTCCAACGCAGCGCCGGTGCGGCATCGCAGCGGGCAAGGTCCGCTGGCGCGCCGGTCCGGCATCGCGCGCCTGGCTGCCCCGTTCACGGCCCTGCTGGCCGGCCTGCTCTTCGCCGCCGCTGCCCATGCGGTGCCGCAGGTGTCGAGCCTGGTGCATGTGCCCGACATCCTCCCCGCCGGGGGCACGGTGACCAGCACCGTCACCATCGCCGACAGCGACAGCCTGGCGATCGACGAGCCGGGCGCCTCGTTCACCTACTCCATTCCGCCCGACACGATCTACATGGGCACCGGCCCGTTGCCCGTGGGCAGTTGCACGTCCACCGTGGCCGTGGGCGCCGCAGGCGCGGGCACGCTGACGTGCTCGGGCATCACGCTGGCGGCCAACCAGCTGCGCGAGTTCAAGGTGCTGCTGCGCACGACGCAGCAGGGCACCTTGAGCGTCACCGCCACGCCCAGCGGCGGCGGCTCGATCGAAACCAAGGCCATCACCGTGAACCAGGGGGCCGACATGGCCGTGGCGATCGCCGTGCCGGGCAGCGCCCCGAGCGGCTCCACGGTGGTGATCGGCTTCACGCTCACCAACAACGGCCCCGACGCCAGCTCGGGCTCGACGCTGACCTACCCGATTCCCACGGGCCTGTCGGTCTCCGGCAGCGGCCTGCCCGCAGGCTGCTCCGTGGCCGGCGGCACGCTGACCTGCAATGTCGCGGCCATCGCCCTGAACGGCTCGCGCACCCTCAACGTGAACGGCGTGGTCACCGCGGGCTCGGGCTCGACCATCACGCACCAGCCGGCCGTGGCGCCGGCCGGGGGCATCGACGACGGCGTTTCCGTCAACAACAGCGCCACCGCCAACACCACGGTCACGCCCGGCTCCGTGCTGCAGCTCGTCAAGACCCACGACGGCGGACAGCTGCTGGTGGGCCAGCGCTTCAACTTCAGGCTGAGGCCCAGCTTCAGCGGCAGCGCGCCCACCGGCGTCACGCTGAGCGACACGCTGCCCGCCAACTTCCAGGTTCAGACCCCCATCGGCGCAGCCGCGGGCTGGAGCTGCTCGGCCGCCGGGCAGACGGTCAGCTGCACACGCACCGACATCGGCACCAGCGGCGCCGGCGTGGCGCTCGGCGACATCGTGATCCCGGTGATCGCCGTGGCGCCCGGCCTGGGCGTGGTCAACGAAGCCACCGTCAGCGCCACCGGCCCGGTGGTCGGCTCGGCCACGGGCAGCGTGTCCGCCGACGTGGCGGTGTCCGAGACCGACTTCCGCGCCGACAAGCGCCGCGGCTGGCCGCAAAGCAACGTGCCCGTGGGCCAGGCCTTCGACTACCAGGTAGGCGCCACCAACCTCGGCCCCACGCGCCTGCTGGCCGGCAGCACCGTCAGCCTGGTCGACAGCATGCCGGCCGGCGTGCGCATCAACAGCGTGTCCTCGCCCGACGGCTACAGCTGCACCATCGTCAAGGGCGGCGCGACCGTCGTCGCGCCGGTGGACGGCCCCGCCACGGTGAACTGCTCGCGCGTGCTCACGGCCGACATCGGCGTCGACACCTCCAACGGCGCCACCGCGCGCAACGCCGGCTACGTGGTCGTGAACGCCACCATTCCCGCGGCACTGGCCCCGGGCGACCAGATCGTCAACAACATGTGCGTGAACGTGGCGCTGGCCTCGGGCACCGACCCCGACGCGCAGACCGGCAACGACTGCGTGAACCTGGGCACGGGCGTGAACGAAGCGGGCGATGCCGCCGACGTCAGGACACTCAAGCGCGTGGTGGGCATCGGCGACAGCGCCGCCAACCGCCAGACCGCGGGCCAGGCCGTCACCTGGGAAATCGAGGTGGTCAACACCGGCCCGCGCGAGGCGCAGAACGTGGTCGTGAGCGACAGCTTCGCGCAGGTGGTCGGCGCCGGTGCCGTCACCCAGGTGGCCAACGGCGGCACCTTCTCGGGCACTTGCGCGCTGCCGGCCAACGGCAACGGCTTCGGCACCGCCACGCTCGGCGGCTGCACGCTGTCGGTGCTGCCGGTCTGCCGCGCCAGCACGGACGCCGCCAGCGCCTTGCCGCTGTGCCCGGTGGTGCGCGTCGTCGCCTCGCACTACGGCGACGGCGCCTCGGCCACCGACCACGGCTTCCAGATCGACAACACGGCGCGCGCCGTGGGCGCGACGCCGGCGGACCCGAACCTTGCCAACAACGACGCCAGCGCCACGGCCTGGTACACCGCGCGCACCGACGTGCTGGTGACCAAGAGCGCCAGCCCGGCCTCGGTGCCGGTCGGCCAGCTGCTCACCTACACGCTGACGGCCGTGAACCGCGACGTGCCGCAGGGCAGCTTCAGCCGCGCCTACGACGTGCGCGTGCTCGACACATTGCCGGCCAACCTGATGTTCATCTCGGCCACCGCCTCGGGCGGCGGCAGTTGCACCACGCAGCCGAACACCACCCAGCCCACCGGCACCGGCACCACCAACAACCAGCTGGCCTGCGGCTGGACGTCGCTCAACCGCACCGTGCAGCAGACGGTGACGGTGCGCGTGCGCCCGCTCTACGCCCTGAACGGCACCACGGTGACCAACAACGTGCACGCGAGCACCGCCACGCCCGAGGTCACCACGGCCAACAACGACGCCAGCGCCCCGGCCAACGTCACCGCGCCCGAATACGACCTGGTGGTGACCAAGCGCGACGACGTCGACCCCGTGAACGTGGGCGACAACGTCACCTACACCATCACCGTGTCGAACAACAGCGCCTCGACCGCCGAAGACGTGCGCATGACCGAGCTGCTGCCGCTGGCGCTGCCGGGCGGCGAGGCGCCGCCCACGCTGGTGTCGGTCAGCACGCCCGCGGGCACCAGCTTCTCGCTGGCCAGCGGCGCGGCAGTGGGTGCGGCCGGCGGGCAGATCGTGTTCACCATTCCCACGCTGGGCGGCGCCGGCGCCACCGCGACCGGCGAGCCCAATTCGCTGCAGTTCCAGGTCGTGCTCAAGGGCACCTCGCGCGGCACCTTCCAGAACAACGCCAAGGTCGACTTCTTCGACGCCGCGCGCAACGTGTACGACACCGTGCAGGGCAACAACACGGTGGCCGAGAACACCACCTTCCGCTTCAAGGCCGACGTGCAGGTGGTCTCCAAGGGCGCCGTGTCGGCCGGCGGCAGCACGCCGCTGGCCACCGTGTCGACGGCGCAGACCTTCGACTGGCTGGTGCACGTGCGCAACAACGGCCCCGACAGCGCCGAGACCACCACCTTCGCCGACACGCTGCCCGCCTCGCTGGTGCTGGCCGGTGCGCCGGTGTTCACCGTGAACAGCGGCACCTTCGTGCCCGCCGCACCCTCGTGCACCGGCGCTGCCGGCGGCTCGGCCGTGAGCTGCGCCATCACCTCGATGCCGGCCAACGCCGACGCCACCGTGCGCATTCCGGTGCGCTTCAGCGGCGCAGTGCCGGCCAACGGCACCGAGATCACCAACCGCGCGACCATCGTCACCACCGGCTCGGGCGACACCAACGGCGGGGCCAACCCCAACGCCGGCAACAACTTCAACGAGGGCAAGGTCACGGTGCAGAACAGCGCGCTGTCCGGGCGCGTGTTCGAAGACCTCAACGGCAGCGGCGCCATCGACGCCGGCGAACCCGGCATCGCGGGCGTCACGCTGCGCCTGACCGGCACCGACAGCGTGGGCAACGCGGTGTTGCTGACCACCACCACCGACGCCAACGGCAACTGGGGCTTCACCGTGCCCGCGGGCACCTACAGCGTGGCCGAGGACCAACCCGCGGCCTACCTGCCCGGCATCACCAGGGCCGGCACCGTCAGCGGCGTGGGCAGCACGCCCGGCACCGTGCCGGCGGGTACGTCGAACGGGCCGAACGGCTCCAACGCCAACACCATCAACGCCATCGTGCTGGGCACGGGCGGTACGTCGAGCGCCAACAACTTCGGCGAAGTGCGCGCGTCCAGCCTGGCCGGGCGCGTGTACCAGGACGCCGACTACAACGGCGCCGCGAGCGCGGGCGACCCCGGCATCGCGGGCGTCACCGTCACGCTCACCGGCACCGACATGTTCGGCAACCCGGTGTCCCGAACCACCACCACCGCCGCCAGCACCGGCAACTACAGCTTCGCCGCGCTCACGCCCGGCAGCTACACGCTGAGCGAAACGCAGCCGGCGGCCTTCGCCGACGGCAGCGACGCGGCCGGCACCGAAGGCGGCACCCCGGCCAACGACGTGGTCAGCGCCATTGCGCTGGCCTCCAACAAGGCCGGCACCGGCTACGACTTCGGCGAACTGCTCACCCGCGTGTCGGTGCGCGTGTTCGTCGACGCCAACAAC
The DNA here is from genome assembly GCF_979254005.1 of Variovorax sp. AC103. Classification (NCBI taxonomy): domain Bacteria; kingdom Pseudomonadati; phylum Pseudomonadota; class Betaproteobacteria; order Burkholderiales; family Comamonadaceae; genus Variovorax; species Variovorax sp. AC103. The sequence goes on from NZ_CEEDFC010000014.1 coordinate 58,425, forward strand.
GACGGCGTTCCGCAGGCCGGCGACACCGGCATCGCGGGCGTGGAGGTGCGCCTCACGGGCACCGACGCCGCGGGCAACCCGGTGAACATCCTGGCCGTGCCCACTGGCCCGGCCGGCAGCTACGAGTTCCGCAACGTGCCCCCGTCGGGCGCGGGCGGCTACACCCTCACCGAAACCCAACCGGCCACCTACGCGCCGGGCAAGGCCAACAACAACGGCCAGCCCGGCACGCCGCAAGGCGGCGGCAACACCATCACCGGTGTCACCGTCTCGGGCACCACGGTGCCGCTCGTGCAGGGCGAGTACTACTTCGGCGAACTGCTGCCGGGCGGCATCTCGGGGCGCGTGTACTACGACCGCGACGGCAACGGCGCGCAGGGCGCCACGGCCACCGAGCCGGGCCTGGCGGGCGTGACCATCACGCTCACGGGCACCGACGTCAACGGCCAGCCGGTGACGCGCACCACCACCACCGACGCCGCCGGCGACTACAGCTTTCCCAACCTCGCGCCGGGCAGCTACACCGTGACCGAGACGCGCCCCGCGGGCTACCTGCCGGGCCTCACGCACGCAGGCAACGTCAGCGGCGCGGGCAGCACGCCCGGCACGGTGGCGGCCAGCGGCGGCGGCGGGGCCAGCGGCCCCAACGGCTCGAGCGCCAACGTCATCCAGAACATCGTGCTCGGCGCCGCGGGCGCGGGCTCGGCCGGCAACAACTTCTCGGCCGTGAAGCCGGCCAGCCTGTCGGGCTACGTGTACGCCGACGTGGCGCCGTCCAACGGCACGCGCGACGCCGCCGAGCCCGGCATCGGCGGCACCACGGTGCGCATCACCGGCACCGACTTCCTGGGCAACGCCGTCACGCACACGGTGCAGACCGCCGCCGACGGCCGCTACCTGGTCGACACCCTGACCCCCGGCACCTACCAGATCGACGAGACCCAGCCCGCCGGCGTGGCCGACGGCCCCGAGTCGCTCGGCACGGTGGGCGGCGCACCGCGCGGCACCGTCAACCCCGGCGCCGTGAACGACCGCTTCGGCGGGCTGGCGCTGGTGTCGGAAGACGTGGGCATCGACTACAACTTCGGCGAGCGCGGCGGGCAGATCGCCGGCTGGGTGTACGTCGACACCAACAACGACGGCATCCGCCAGGCCGGCGAGGCCGGCATTGCCGGCGTCACCGTCACGCTCACCGGCCGCTCGGCCGGCGGCCTGGCGGTGAACGCCACCGTGGTCACCGACGCCAGCGGGCGCTATGTCTTCACCGGCCTGTTGCCGGCCGACGCCGCGGGCTACACCCTGCGCGAGACGCAGCCCGCGACCTATGCCGACGGCATCGACGCCGTGGGCACGCTCGACGGCGTGCCCAGCGGCACGCTGGGCAACGACATCCTCAGTGCCATCGCCTACCGAGGCGGCAACGGCGACAACTACAACTTCGGCGAGCGCGGCGCGTCGCTGGCGGGCACCGTCTACAACGACGCCAACCGCAACGGCACGCGCGAGCCGCAGGACCTGCCGATCGCGGGGGTCACCCTCACGCTCACCGGCACCGACGCCGCGGGCCAGCCCGTGACGCGCACCGCCGTCACCGACGCGAACGGCCGCTACGAGCTGCCCGGCCTGCCCTTGCCCGGCAGCGGCGGCTACACCGTCACCGAGACGCAGCCCTCCGGCTACGACGAAGGCATGGCCGTGCCCGGCACCCTGGGCGGCACCGCGCAGGGCCCGAACCAGATCCGCGTGAACTTCACCGGGCTGGACGCGCACGGCACCGGCTACGACTTCAGCGAGCACAGCAACCAGCCCGCCTCGCTCACCGGCACCGTGTGGTTCGACCAGAACCACAACCGCACCCGCGAATCGGGCGAAGGCCACGGCGAAGGCTGGACGGTCGAGCTGCTGCGCTGCGCCGACGGCGCCAACGCCTGCCCGGAAACCGCGGCCACCGTGCTCTACACCGTGACCACCGGCGCCGACGGCAGCTACCGCTTCGGCGACCTCACGCCCGGCGAGTACCGCGTGCGCTTCCGCTCGCCCGACGGGCGCGTGGTGGGCGGCGTGTGGCCGACCGACGCGGCGCAGAACGGCGCCAACGGCCCGTACCCGACGCCGCCGGCGAGCGATCCGCGCTTCACCATCAAGGTGCGCGTGGGCGCGGGCGCCAACGTGCAGAAGCAGGACCTGCCGTACGACCCGGGCGGCGTGGTGTACGACAGCGTGAGCGGCACCCCCGTGCCCGGCGCCGTGGTGCGCCTGGTGGGGCCCCCGGGCTTCGACCCCGCGCAGCACCTGCTGGACGGGCGCGACACCTACACCACCGGTCCCAACGGCTACTACGACTTCTTCGTGCTGCCGGGCGCGCCGGCCGGCGAATACCGCCTGGCCATCACGCCGCCGGGCGCCTACCTGCCGTCGTCCATCTACCCGGCCGCGGCCGGCGCGCTGGGCACGCAGTCGTGCGCGGCGCCCGCCAACGGCCCGGCGCCCGCGCAGACCAACCCCTGCGTGGTGAGCCCCGGGGCGGCCCTGGTGGCCGGCGCCGGCTACTACCTGGTGTTCATGATGCCGGGCGGCGGCGGCCAGCACGTGGTGGCCAACAACATCCCGCTCGACCCGTCGGACGCCACGCTCATCGAGCTGCGCAAGACCACCTCGAAGCTGACCGTGAAGAAGGCCGAGCTGCTGCCGTACCGCATCACGGCGCGCAACACGCGCGGCAACCCGGTGCCGGGCGTGGCCGTGACCGACACGCTGCCGCCGGGGTTCCGCTACATCCAGGGCTCGCTCACCGTGCGCACGCTGCCCGGCGGCGTGGCGCTGCCGGTGGTGCCGCAGGTCAGCGGGCGCCAGGTGGTGGTGCCCGGACAGAACTTCGCGCCCAACGAGACCAAGGAATACCTGATGGTCGCGGGCGTGGGGGTCGGCGTGGGCGAGGGCGAGTTCGTCAACCAGGTCATCGCGCTGCAGGGCGTGGGCGGCCGCACGCTGTCCAACCTGGCCACCGCCACCGTGCGCGTGGTGCCCGACGCGCTGTTCGACTGCACCGACGTGATCGGCAAGGTCTACGACGACAGGAACGCCAACGGCTACCAGGACGAGGGCGAGCCCGGCCTGGCCAACGTGCGCATCGCCACCGTCAACGGCGTGCTGGTGACCACCGACGCGCAGGGCCGCTACCACATCGCCTGCGCCGCCATTCCGAAGGAAGGCACCGGCAGCAACCTGGTGTTGAAGCTGGACGAGCGCACGCTGCCTTCGGGCTACCGCACCACCAGCGAGAACCCGGCGGCCGAGCGCGCCACGCGCGGCAAGGTGCTGAAGATCAACTTCGGCGCCACCGTGCACCGCGTGGTGCGGCTCGCGCTGCAGGGCACGGCCTTCGAGGACGGCGCGGCCGCGCTGCGCGCCGGCTTCACGGGCGAGCTCGACCGCACGGTGGCCGTGCTGGCCGAGAAGACCTCGGTGCTGCGGCTGGCCTACAAGGCGGCCCCCGGCGAGGCCGGGTCGCTGGGCCGCCAGCGCATGGACGCGGTGAAGGCCGCGGTGCTCGCGCGCTGGAAGCAGCTGGGCGAGCAACGCGCCCGCGCCGACGGCAACGCGCCGCCGCTGTTCAACCTCGACGTCGAGGTCGAACTGGTGCCCGCCGCCACGCAGGAGGGCAGCAAGCCATGACCCGCCCCTTCGCACAGAACCCGAGCCAGCGAGCCGACATGAAAAGAAAGCTACCCAAGCGCATCGCCCTCGCGGGCGCCGTCACCGCCGCCTGCATGGGCATGGGGCTCGCGGCCGCGCAGGAGTCGGTCGTGCGCGGCCGCATGCACGACCAGGCCGCGGCCGATCCGCGCGCCGTGGACATCGACGGCGCGCGCCACTTGCCGCGCAGCAGCGAGCGCGAGCTGCCCAAGGCCACCTTCGTGCTGGGTGACGCGAGCGCGCCGGCAGTCACCGCCAGCCCGACGCCGACGCCCGTGCCGGGCGCCGAGCGCAGCCACACCGGAGTGCCGCATTTCGCATCGGGCGCCGACGGGCTCGCGCCCGCCGACCGCGTGCAGCTCGACCGCATCGCCGAGCAGGTGAAGGGCCGCGACGGCCTGCGCTTCGAGATCGTCGGGCACACCGACACGCAGGCGCTGAGCGCGAAGTCGCGCGAACGCTTCGCCGACAACCAGGCGCTGGGGCTGGCGCGCGCGCAGCAAGTGGCGCGCTACCTCACGCGCAGCCTCGGCCTGCCCGAAGACGCCGCGGCCGCGAGCTCTCGCGGACCCGACGTGCCCGTGGCCACGCCCGCCACCGACCCCGCCAACTGGGCCGCCAACCGCCGCGTCGAGGTGCGCGTGTACTGGCGCGACGCGCCCGTCGCTGTCGCACCCGCGCCGGCAGCGGCCGAGCCCGGCGTGTGCCGCACCTTCACCGCCTTCGGCACCGACGATGCGCCGCTGCGCCTGAGCGTGGACGGCCAGCTGCTCACGGCCGACGGCAAGGCCGCGGCCGGCGACGGCGCCACCAGCGCCGACCGCCAGCGCTGCGTCGACGTGCAGCTCGAGCGCAACCAGCTGCGCCTGCAGTACGACAACCTCTCGCAGCCGCGCCGCCTGAGCGCCAGCGCCTGGCCCACCACCGTGGTGGCCGGCGACACCGTGCGCTTCGCCGGCTACAGCAACTACCTGCTGTTCACCGCGAAGGCCGAGCTGCGCGTGTTCACCGCCAACGAGGCGATGCAGCGCCGCCTGGTCGCGACCGTGCCGCTGGACGCCGCATTGCGCGGCGAATGGCAGGTGCCCGAAGGGCTGCTGAACCGCCTTGCCGAGGGAGCGAGCGGCAAGCTGTACTACCGCGTGCGCGTGTACGACCGCCAGGGCCGCTTCGACGAAACCGACGACCTCTCGCTCACGCTGGCCCAGCGCCACCGGCCCGAGACCGGCCTGCCGCCGGACCCCGCGCGCGAACTGCTGCGCGGCTACGGCAACAACAACATCGCCATTGCCAACATTCCGCTCACCGCCGGCACCGTCACCGCCAGCGGTGCGGCCATTCGCCCGGGCGAGAGCGTGCGCGCGCTCGGCTTCGCGGTGCCGGTGGACGAGAACGGGCGCTTCGTGTTCCAGCAGCTGGTGCCGCGCCGCGTGCAGACCGGCGAAATTGCCGTCACCGACGCGCAGGGCGCCACGCGCGCCTACCGCCGCGACTTCGACCTGCCCGCCAGCGACTGGTTCTTCGTGGGCCAGGCCGACCTCACCGTGGGCAGCAACAGCGTGAGCGGGCCGGCCGCGATCATGACCAACGACAAGAACCGCTACGGCGGTGGCGGCTGGAGCGAAGGCCGCATCGCCGGCTATGCCAAGGGCCAGCTGAACGACCGCTGGACGCTCACGGCAAGCGTCGACACCGAAGAGCGCCCGCTGAAGGAGCTGTTTCGCAACCTCGAGCGCAAGGACCCGACCTCGCTGTTCCGCCGCTTCGACCCCGAGGACTCGTGGAGCACCTTCGGCGACGACTCCACCACCATCGAGGACGCGCCCACGCAGGGCCGCTTCTACCTGCGCGTGGACGACGGCCGCTCGCAGGCCATGTGGGGCAACTTCAAGCTCAACTTCGGCGACACCGAACTCACCCGCGTGAGCCGCGGGCTCTACGGCTTTCATGGCCGCTACCTGGGCGAGGAGTCGACCTCGTTCGGCGAGGCGCGCCTGAAGGTCGACGCCTTCGCGGCCGAGCCCGGCACGCTGGCCGCGCGCGAGGAATTCCGCGGCACCGGCGGCTCGCTGTACTACCTGCACAACCAGGACATCACGCGCGGCGCCGAGCGCGTGACGCTGGAAATCCGCGACCGCGACTCGGGCTTCGTGCTCAAGCGCACGCAGCTCGTGCCCAGCTCCGACTACGAGATCGACTACCTGCAGGGCCGCGTGCTGCTGTCCGCGCCGCTGCCCAGCCTGTCGGACGACGGTGCGCTGGTGCGTGCCGGCGGCTTGACCGGCATGCCGGCCTACCTGGTGGTGGACTACGAATACACGCCGCTGGCGACTTCGCTCGACACGCTCGCCGTGGGCGGACGCGTGTCGTGGTGGGCCAACGACCACGTGGGCGTGGGCGTGACCGCGTCGCGCCAGGACCAGATCGGTGGCGACCAGCGCCTGGCCGGCGCCGACCTCACGCTGCGCAAGACCGAGAACACCTACGTCAAGGGCGAGTTCGCGCGCAGCAAGGGCCCGGGCACCGGCCAGCTCGACTCGCTGGACGGCGGCTTCAGCTTCACCGGGCGCAACGGCTCGCTGGGCAACCGCCTGGGCAACGGCCCCACCGGCAACGCCAGCGCCTGGCGCCTGGAAGGCCAGGCCGACCTGGGCGACTACGACATCCGCGGCGGCGGGCGCGTGAGCGCCTATGCGCAGTCGCGCGACGCCGGCTTCTCCGCGCCGGGGCAGTACGCGAGCAACGCCACGCGCCAGGTCGGCGTGCAGGCCACCGTGCCCTTCGGCGAGAAGGGCGAGAACGGCGAGCTGCGCCTGAAGGCCGACCGCCGCGACGAGCGCGACGGCTACAACGCCAGCGTGCTCGACGCGCAGTACGCCCTGGCCCTGTCGCCCGCGTGGAAGCTCGGCCTGGGCATGCGCTACGACGACAAGACCGGCGACGCGCTCATCACCAGCCCGTCGCTGCCCACCACGCAGGCCGTGTCGGGCGAGCGCGCCGACGCCGTGGTGCAGCTGGAGTACACCGGCAGCGACACCTGGAGCGCCTACGGCTTCGCGCAGAAGACGCTGCGGCGCACCGGCACGCGGCTGGAGAACGACCGGCTGGGCCTGGGCGGGCGTTACCGCGTGAGCGACAAGCTCGCGCTGCGCGGCGAAGTCTCCACCGGCGACGGCGGGCTGGCCGGCAAGGCCGGCGTCGACTACCAGTACGACGACCGCTCCAACCTGTACATGACCTATGCGGCCGACACCGGCCGCACCGACGAGAACCTCATCGGCCGCGGCGGCAGCCTGGTGACCGGCGTGCGCTCGCGCGTGGGAGACGGGCTCACGATGTTCACCGAGCACCGCCAGGCCACCGGCGCGCAGCCGGGCCTCACGCATGCCTACGGCGTGCAGTACGCGCCCGACACGCGCTGGACCTTCGGCGTCAACTTCGAGAACGGCTGGGTCGGCGCCGAGACGCTGGGCGCCACGCGCCGCGAGGCCGTGGCCTTCACCACCGGCTATTCGAGCGAACGGCTCAAGTACAGCGGCGGCCTGGAATACCGCAAGGACCGCACCGCGGCCGAGACGCGCACCAGCTGGCTGGTGAAGAATTCGCTGAGCTGGAAGGTGGACGACGACGCGCGCTGGGTCGGCAAGTTCAACTGGGCCGACAGCGACAGCACCACAGGCACGCTGGCCGCGGCCAAGTACACCGAAGCCATGCTCGGCTACGCGCTGCGCCCGGCCTTCAACGACCGGCTGAACCTGCTGTTCAAGTACACCTACCTGTACGACCTGTCGTCACCGGGCCAGGTGGTGTCGGGCGGGGTCGATTCGAGCCTGGGCACCGTGTCGACCACCGGCATCGACTACCAGCAGCGCAGCCACGTGTTCGCCATCGACGCCACCTGGGACCTGAACGAGCGCTGGACGCTGGGCGGCAAGTACGCCTGGCGCCGCGGCGAGCTGCGCGCCAGCCGCGACAGCAGCGCGCCGTGGTTCAAGAGCTCGGCCGAACTCGCGGTGCTGCGCGTGGACTGGAAGCTGGTGCGCAACTGGGACTGGATGGTCGAGTGGCGCACGCTGCGCGCGCGCGAACTCCAGGACCGCAAGAGCGGCTGGGTCACCGCCGCGTACTACCACGTCAACGAGAACCTGAAGGTGGGCGTGGGCTACAACTTCACCGACTACTCCGACAACCTCACCGACATGAGCTACCGCAGCAAGGGCTGGTTCCTGAACGTGCTCGGCAAGTTCTGACGGGCGGCGCCTCGGCGAACGGCGGTGCCGCCGCGCTCAGGCCGTGGCGTGCCGCAGCGCCGCGCGCGCCAGCAGGCGCGTGGAATCCAGCGTGGGCAGCGCCGAGTTGCCGTCGTTCAGCACCAGCGGCAGCTCGGTGCAGCCCAGCGCCACGGCGTCGCAGCCGCGCGCCTTCAGGCCGTCGATCATGCGTTGCAGCACCGCGGTGGATTCGGGGCGCAGCACGCCGCGCACCAGCTCGTCCATGATGATGCGGCCCAGCTCGGCGCGCTCCTGCGCATCGGGCTTCACGGCCTGCAGGCCTGCCGCGGCGAGCGCCTGCGGATAGACCTCGCTGTCGACCAGCCAGCGCGTGCCCAGCACGCCCACCCGGCGGAACCCGCGCGACGCCGCTTCGGCCGCCACCACCTCGGCGATGTGCAGCCACGGCAGCGGCGAGCGCGGCCGCACCAGGTGCATCGCCTGGTGGATGGTGTTGTCGGGGCAGACCAGAAAATCCGCGCCGGCCGCGGCCAGCTTGCCTGCCGACGACAGCATCAGCTGCGCCACGCCTTCCACGTCGTTGCGCTCGAGGCACTCGACATAGGCGGCCAGCGAATGGGTGTGCATCGACACCTCGGGGTGCGCGTGGGGCGTGCCCAGGTACGAGGCACCTTCCACGCACAGCGTGCGGTAGCAGAGCGCGGCGCCTTCGGCCGAGCAGCCGACCACGCCAATGTGCAAGGACATGACAATTTCTCCGGAACGTCAGGAAAGAGCGGGGGCCGGTTCTCCGGCGCCGGCTGAAACGGCTATGCCGGCGACTGGGCGCGCGACTGCCATTCGGCGAGCCATTCTTCCACGCGCCGCTTGACCGATCCCAGCGCTTGCGCACGGTCGCCGCCAAGGCCGGGCAGGGTCAGGTGGCACATGGGCAAGCCGTGGCGCAGCAGCACGCCCACGCCGCTGAAGTCGTCTTCGGCGCTCCGGCTCATGTGCAGTTCGAAGGTCCATCCGACCGGCAGCCGCGGGTTGCATTCCGCGGCGAGATCTGTGTCCAAGGAGGGCCTTTGCGATGCGGTGGCGGAAACGGCCAGCATAGACCTTGCAGGACCCACCGCGTCAGATAGATTCACGCGGGCAAGATGGAGTTTCTATCCGTGCCCTGCTTATCGCGCAGCTGGACGATCTTCGGCGTGGAAAAAATGGCGGTGTCCATGGCGCGGATTTTCGCTTCGGCCTGCACCGGCTAGCGCTTGCTGGACACCGCCATGCCCGCCTCGCGGTCCAGCCGCAGCGACATCAGCGTCGCGGCGGCCATCAGCGCGGCCACCACGTACCAGGCGTGGTGAAAGTCCAACAGCTCCACCGCCGGCGCGTCGCGCAGCGCCTTCGACGCGCCGAGCACCATCGCGCCCAGCGCCACGCCCAGCGCGAGCGACACCTGCTGCAGCATCGTGCCCAGCGTGCTGGCACCGGCGCGCGCGGTGTCGGGCACGTCGGCGAAGGCCAGCGTGTTGATGGCGGTGTAGTTCATCGAGCGCGCCATGCCGGCCACGAACAGCAGCACGCACACCCACGGCAGCGGGTCGCCGGGCGCGAGGAAGCCGCAGGCGAACAGCGTGGCGGCGCAGATGGCGCCGTTCACCGTCAGCACCTTGCGAAAGCCGAAGCGGCGCAGCACCGCGGTGGTGGCGCTCTTCATCACGAGGTTGCCGCCCATGTACACCAGCAGCATCGAGCCCGCCTGGAACGCCGTCATGCCGAAGCCGATCTGGAACATCAGCGGCAGCAGGAAGGGCGAGGCGTTGATGGCCACGCGGGAGACGAAGCCCGCCGTGGCGGTGGCGATGGCATAGGTCGGCACGGCCAGCGCGCGCAGGTCGAGCATGGGCGCGGCGGCCCGCCGCGCATGGCGCACCGCGGCGGCGGCGGCGATGGCGCCCACGGCCAGCAGGCCCAGCGTGGTGGCCGAGCCCGGATGCGGTCCGCCCAGGCGCGTGAGGCCTTCGACCAGCGCGGCCAGCGCCACGGCCGTCAGCACGAAGCCGGGCGCGTCGAAGCGCGTGGGTGCCACGTCGGTGCGGCGCGGAAACAGCCGCAGGATCAGCAGCAGCCCCACCAGCCCCAGCGGCACGTTCAGCAGGAAGATCCAGCGCCACGACGCATGCGTGGCGATGAGCCCGCCCAGCGGCGGCCCGAGCACCGGCGCAATGAGGCCGGGCCAGGTGATGGTGCCGATGGCCTCGATCAGCCGGTGCCGGGGCGTCTCGCGCAGCACCACCAGCCGCCCCACCGGGGACATGAAGGCTGCCGCCGCGCCCTGCAGCACACGGGCCGCCACGAACATCCCGAAGGTCGGCGCGAGCCCGCACAGGAGCGAGGCCACGGTGAAGGTGCCGACCGCCAGCGCGAACACCCGCCGCGCGCCGAAGCGCCCGGCGCACCAGCCCGCCGCGGGCACCAGCGCCGCCATGGCGATCAGGTAGATGGTCACGCCCAGGCTCGCGTCCAGCGCGCCGATGCCGAAGCCCGCGCCGATGGCCGGCAGCGCCGTGACGATGACGGTGGCGTCCAGCGTTTCCATGAAGAAGGCGGCGGCCACGGTGAGGGCAATGCGCCTGGAGGCGGTGTCGCTCGCCTGTGCCGGGGCCGGTGCTGCGGTGTCGGTCATGCGCGAAGTCTGACACCGCTGTCTTAGCTAGGGTTTCCCCTCGGGTATCGGTCCGGTGGATCGGACGGGCGGGGTCGGCGCCATCCGGATCGTCGGCGCGCCGTGCCGCACGCCCCGCTGCGAAGGTCCATGAAATCAACCACTTAGCGCGCGCGGCACGCCTCGCAGCCCGTGGCATATCGATTGCTCAGTCAACCGGCCGACCGCATCGCCCGATGCGGCGCGCCGCCTTGCGACTGGAGACACACCAATGAGCACCCCCGTGGAACACCCACCCCAAGCCCCGACCTCCCAACCCATCTACAAGTCCCTGTACTTCCAGGTCATCACGGCCATCGTGCTGGGTGTGCTGCTGGGGCATTTCTGGCCCGACACCGGCGCGGCGATGAAGCCGCTGGGCGACGGCTTCATCAAGCTGATCAAGATGATCATCGCGCCCATCATCTTCTGCACGGTGGTGGTGGGCATCGCCGGCATGGAAGACATGAAGAAGGTCGGCAAGACCGGCGGCCTGGCGCTGCTGTATTTCGAGGTGGTCAGCAGCATCGCGCTGGTGGTGGGCCTGGTCATCATCAACATCGTGCGGCCCGGCGTGGGCATGAACGTGGACGTGAGCCAGCTCGACACCAAGGGCATCGCGGCCTACACCGGCCCCGGCAAGATGCAGAGCACCACCGACTTCGTGCTCAACATCATTCCCAACACGCTGGTGGACGCCTTCGCCAAGGGCGAGATCCTGCAGGTGCTGCTGATCGCGGTGATGTTCGGCTTTGCGCTGCACAAGTTCGGCGGGCGCGGCACGCTGGTGTTCGACGTGATCGAGAAGGGCTCGCACGTGCTCTTCGTGATCGTGGGCTACATCATGAAGGTGGCGCCCGTGGGCGCGTTCGGTGCCATGGCCTTCACCATCGGCAAGTACGGCGTGAGCTCGCTGCTGCAGCTGGGCCAGCTGATGGCCACCTTCTACCTGACGTGCCTGCTGTTCATCTTCGTGGTGCTGGGGCTCATTGCCAGGTTCCACGGCTTCAGCATCTGGAAGTTCATCAAGTACATCAAGGAAGAGCTGCTCATCGTGCTGGGCACCTCGTCCAGCGAGTCGGTGCTGCCGCGCATGATGGCCAAGCTGGAGAACCTGGGCGCGAAGAAGTCGGTGGTGGGCCTGGTGGTGCCCACGGGCTACTCGTTCAACCTGGACGGCACCTCGATCTACCTGACGATGGCGGCGGTGTTCATCGCGCAGGCGACCAACACCGACATGACGCTCACGCAGCAGCTCACGCTGCTGGCGGTGCTGCTGCTCACCTCGAAGGGCGCGGCGGGCGTCACGGGCAGCGGCTTCATCGTGCTGGCCGCCACGCTGTCGGCGGTGGGCCATGTGCCGGTGGCGGGGCTGGCGCTCATCCTGGGCATCGACCGCTTCATGTCGGAGGCCCGCGCGCTGACCAACCTGATCGGCAACGGCGTGGCCACCCTCGTCGTGGCCAAGTGGACCGGCGACCTGGACACCGTGCGCATGCACCAACACCTGAACCAGGAAACCGCGGCGGAGGCCGACGCGCCCGAGCGCGTGCTCGACGCCACCGACACGCACATGCCCACCGGGACGCCGCGCCGGGCCTGAGCCCCGAACCCACCCCCGGCCGGCCGGCCAGGGGTCATCGGGCTGCCACCGATGCGGGCGCTGCGCCCCTGTGCAATAACGCTCCCATGATTTCTAGGGAGTCCGTTCGCCGCGCCGATCCGCCCGCCGACAGTGCGCGGCGCTGGCGCGCATTGCCGCGCTGGTGCGGCGCGCTGGCCCTGGTGGCGGTGGCTGCTTTCGCCGGCCACCAGTTCGCCATGCAGGCCGGCCTGGCACGCCTGCGCGAGGCGGCCGACCATCGCCTGGACATGCTCGCGACCGGCCTGGACGCCGACCTGGCCCGCTTCGACTACCTGCCCGCGCTGCTGGAGATGACGCCCATCGTGCCGGCGCTGCTTGGCGCGCCCGCCGACACGCAGCTGCGCGACGCCGTCAACCGCTACCTGAACGGCGTCAACGCCGCGGCCGGCGCCGAGATGCTCTACGTGCTGGACGCCGCCGGCACCTCGCTGGCCGCCTCCGACTGGGACAAGCCCGGCACCACGCTGGGCCAGGACCTGTCGTTCCGCCCCTACGTGATCGACGCGCTGGGCCAGGGCCGGGGCCGCTTCTACGGCGTGGGCATCACCAGCAAGCGGCCGGGCTACTACCTGTCGTATGCGCTGCGGCGCGGGCAGCCGCAGCGCGGCGTGGTGGCGGTGAAGGTCAACCTCGAAGAGGCCGAGCTCGCCTGGCGCAAGCTGCCCGGCGACGTGGCGCTGATCGACCAGCGCGGCGTGGTGATCCTGGCCACCCGCGAGGACCTGAAGTTCAGGCCGCTGCTGCCGCTCGATGCGTTGCAGCGCGCCGAGGTGCTGCGCTCGCGCCCCTACGGCGAGGCCGGCCTGCTGCCGCTGCGGTGGACGCCCAAGGAGGCGCTGGACCGCGACGTGCAGGTGATCTCGCTGGACGGCCGCGACCAGCTCGCCACCGCACGCACCCTGCGCGGCGCGCCCTGGCAACTGGTGGTGCTCGACGAGCTGGCGCCGGTGCGCGTGGCGGCGCGCAACGCGGCCACCACGGCCAGCCTGGCGATGGCGGTGCTGGTGCTGGTGGCCGTGGCGCTGTGGCTGCGCCGCCGCGCGGTGCGACAGAAGCTGGCCAGCCAGGCCGCGCTGCAGGCGGCGCACGACACGCTCGAGTCGACCGTGGTGGCGCGCACCGCGCAGCTGCGCGCCGCGCAGGGCGAGCTGGTGCACGCCGGCAAGATGGCCGCGCTGGGCCAGATGTCGGCCGGCGTGGTGCACGAGCTCAACCAGCCGCTCACGGCCATGCGCACGCTGTCGGAGAGCGCCGGCATCCTGCTCGACAGGAACCGCCTGGACGACGTGCGCGGCAACCTGGAGCGCATCCGCCACATGGTCGACCGGCTGGCGCGCCTGACCACGCAACTGAAGACCTTCGCCCACAAGAGCGAGCTGCCGCTGGCGCCGCTGCGGCTGTCGCAGGCCATTGCCGACGCGCAGGTGATCGTGGCCGAGGCCTCGAAGAAGCAGCGCGTGACGGTCGAGGTCGACGTGCAGCCCGCCGCGCTGAGCGTCATGGCCGAGGAGGCCGCGCTGGGCAGCGTGCTCGCCAACCTGATGCGCAACGCCATCGACGCCATGCAGGACGCGCCCGTGCGCACGCTGCGCCTGGAGGCGCGCGCGAAGGACGGCCGCGCGGTGCTGAGCGTGAGCGACACCGGCCCCGGCATCCACCCCGACGTGCTGCCGCGCCTGTTCGAGCCTTTCGTGACCCGCAAGCCGGCAGGGTCGGGCCTGGGCCTGGGGCTCGTCATCTCGGCACAATTGGTGCGGGCGATGGACGGCACGCTGCGCGCGGCCAACCTCGCGGGCGGCGGTGCGTGCTTCGTGGTCGACCTGCCCGCGGCGATGGCCGCGGACCCCCTTTCTCTCCTTTCTTCCCCTTCTTTCCCTTCCCCCTTGCACAACAGGAGTGACCCCCCGTGAGCGAAGCCCCTGCCATCCGGGTGCTGCTGGTCGAGGACGACGAAGACGTCCGCGTCAGCACGACCCAGGTGCTGACCCTGGCCGGTTTCGAGGTCGACGCGTTTCCCAGCGTCGAGCGCGCGCGTGCGCACATCGATCTCGGCGTGCCCGCCATCGTCATCAGCGACGTGCGCCTGCCGGGCATGAGCGGCACCGAGTGGCTGCCCGAGCTGCGCCAGACCGACGCCGAGCTGCCGGTGATCCTGGTCACCGGCCACGGCCACATCGCCATGGCCGTGCAGGCCATGCGCGAGGGCGCCTACGACTTCATCGAGAAGCCCTTCAGCTCCGAACGGCTGGTGGCCATCGTGCGCCACGCCATCGAGCGGCGCCAGCTCACGCTGCAGGTGCGCGCGCTGCGCGAGGCGCTGGAGAACTGGCAGGGCATCCAGTCGGTGCTGATCGGCCGCTCGGCGCAGATGCAGCAGGTGCGCCAGACCGTGAAGACGCTGGCCGAGACCTCGGCCGACGTGCTGGTCTACGGCGAGACCGGCACCGGCAAGGAGCTGGTGGCGCGCTGCCTGCACGACCACAGCGCGCGCCGCCGCCAGCATTTCGTGCCGCTCAACTGCGGCGGGCTGCCCGAGGCGCTGGCCGAGAGCGAACTGTTCGGCCACGAGGCCGGCGCGTTCACCGGCGCCAACCGGGTGCGCGTGGGCAAGTTCGAGTACGCCAGCGGCGGCACGCTGTTTCTCGACGAGATCGAGAGCATGCCCATGGCCGTGCAGATCAAGCTGCTGCGCGCGCTGCAGGAGCGCAGCATCGAGCGCATCGGCTCCAACAAGACCATTCCCTTCGACTGCCGCGTGGTGGCCGCGAGCAAGGACGACCTGAAGGAAATGAGCGACCAGAAGAAGTTCAGGGCCGACCTGTACTACCGCCTGGGCGTGGCCTTCATCGAGCTGCCGCCGCTGCGCGAGCGGCGCGAAGACATTCCACTGCTGTTCGAGCACTTCACCCTGCAGGCCGCGAGCCGCTACGAGCGCGCCGCGCCGCTGCCGAGCCATGCGCAGCTGGCCGACCTGATGGCCTACGCCTGGCCCGGCAACGTGCGCGAGCTGCGCAACGTGGCCGACCGCTTCGTGCTGGGCCTGCTCGGCGAGCGGCTCACGCAGGCGCGCGGCGGCAGTGCAGACGGGGTGCCGGCCTTGCCGCGCGGGCTGCCGCAGCAGGTGGAGTCGTTCGAGCGCGCGGTCATCGTCGAAGAGCTGCGCCGCCAGCGCGGCGACCAGCCGGCCACGGCCACCGCGCTGGGCATCGCGCGCCAGACGCTGCACGACAAGCTGCGCAAGCTGGGCGTGGCGGTGGACGAGTTCAAGTAGCCGGGGGCCGGCAGGCCCCCGGCGGCGCGCGGTCAGCGCAGCAGCAGCTTCATCATCCGCGCGAAGGTCTTGCCGTAGGGCGGCCTGAACAGGCCCACGCCGTTGAACGCCGACTGGTGAAAGATCGGCTTCATCTTCGAGAAGGTCTGGAAGCCGTGCTCGCCGTGGTACGCCCCCATGCCGCTCGCGCCGACGCCGCCGAAGGGCAGGTCGTCCTGCGCGACGTGCATCAGCGTTTCGTTGATCGACACGCCGCCGGCCACCGTCTCGTGCATCACGCGCTCGATGGTGGCGCGGTCTTTCTCGAACAGGTAGAGCGCCAGCGGGCGCGGGTGCGCGTTGACGTAGGCAATGGCTTCGTCGATGGCGCGGTACGCCATCACCGGCAGCAGCGGGCCGAAGATTTCCTCGCGCATCACGCGCATGCCGTCGTGCACGCCGGTCAGCAGCACGGGCGGAAAGCGGCGCGTCGCCTCGTCGGGTGGCGTGCCGCACAGGGGCACCGCGGTGGCGCCTTGCTGCTGCGCCGCGGCCGACAGATCCTGCAGCCGCGCGAAGTGGCGCGGGCTCACGATGCTGGTGTAGTCGGTGCTGCTTTCCAGGCGCGGGTACATCTGCGAGAACACGCGCCGCGCCGCATCGATGAAGTGCTGCTGCCTGCCTTCGGGCAGCAGCACGTAGTCGGGCGCGATGCAGGTCTGGCCCGCGTTCAGCGTCTTGCCCACGAGGATGCGCTCCACGGCCTTCTCGAAGTTCGCGCCGGGCCCGATGATCGCGGGCGACTTGCCGCCGAGCTCCAGCGTCACCGGCGTGAGGTTCTCGCTCGCGGCGCGCATCACCTGGTGGCCCACGGCGGTGGAGCCGGTGAACAGCAGGTGGTCGAAGGGCAGGGCGGAGAACGCGCGCGCCGCTTCGGCGTCGCCGTTGACGATGGCCATCTCTTCTTCGGCGAAGGCCTTGCGCACCAGCGCGGCGAACAGCTCGGCGAAGCGCGGCGTGAACTCCGACTGCTTCACCATCACGCGGTTGCCCGCGGCCAGCGCCGCGGTCATCGGGCCCACCGCCAGGTACAGCGGGTAGTTCCACGGCACCACGATGCCGACCACGCCCAGCGGCTGCGGCATGACGCGCGACGAGGCGGGCTTGAACCACAGGCCGGTGGCGCGGCGCTTCACGCGCATCCATCGCTGGCCGTGGCGCAGCGCGTGGTCGATGCCCTCGACGCTGGGAAACACCTCGGCCAGTTCGGTCTCCTGCGCGGCGCGGTGGTGGAAGTCGGCGCTGATGGCCGCGGCGATGGCGGCGCGGTGGTCGACGACCAGCGCGCGCAGGCGCTTCAGCCGGTCGGCGCGCTCGCGCCAGGGCGGGGTCTGTGCGCGCAGGCTCGCGGCGCGCAGGGCGTCGAAGCGCTGCCGCATGTCTTGCTGCGTCAGGGCTTCGGGCGCCATGGCGTCAGCTTTCGGTGGAGGGTGCGGGCTCGACCGGCAACGCGCGCTTGTGGGCGCTCTTGCGGTGCGTCGAGACGATGATCTCGCGCGCCTTGGCCGACACCGGCTTGCCCTCGAGGAAGTCGTCGATCTGCTCGTAGGTGACGCCGAAGGCGTCTTCGTCGGGCTTGCCCGGCACCAGCGACTCGAGGTCGGCCGTGGGCACCTTGTAGACCAGCGCGTCGGGCGCGCCCAGCAGCTGCGCCACCGCGCGCACGCGGCGCTTGTTCAGGCCGGTGAGCGGCGTGATGTCGGCCGCGCCGTCGCCGAACTTGGTGAAGAAGCCCATCAGCGCCTCGGCCGCATGGTCGGTGCCGATGACGATGCCGTCGTGCGCGCCGGCCACCGCGAACTGCGCCACCATGCGCTCGCGCGCCTTGATGTTGCCGAGCACGAAGTCTTCGTGTGCCGCGTCGCGGAACTTCAGGTCGCCGGCCTTCAGCGCGGCCAGCATGCCGTCGGCCGCGGGGCGGATGTCCACCGTGATGGTGCGGTCGGGCCGGATGACGGCGAGCGAGGCCTGCGCCTCGGCCTCGTCCTTCTGCACGCCGTACGGCAGGCGCATGGCGATGAAGGTGGCGTCGCGGCCTTCGGCGCGCAGCTTCTCCACGGCGCGCTGCGCCAGGCAGCCGGCGGTCAGCGAATCGACGCCGCCGCTGATGCCCAGCACCAGCGTCTTCAGGCCGGTCTGCTTCAGGTAGCTCGCGAGAAAGTCGACGCGGCGCGCCAGTTCGCGGGCGGCATCGAACACGGGTGCGACATGCAGCGCCGCGATGATCTCGCGCTGCGTGGCGTCGACGGGAGAAAGGTCTGCGCTCATGGGTTTTGTCGGGAGTGGGGGAAGGTCAGAAATCCACCAGGCTGAGGCCGATGCTGAGCACGGTGCGCTTGCGGTTGTAGTCCACCAGCGTGTCGCCGTAGCCCGAGAACAGCTGCGTGTGAAAGCGCAGGTTGCTCTTGGTCGGGTCGCCGATGGCCTTGAGCCATTCGAGGCGGATCGAGCCGCGTCCGCTGTCGCGCAGGTTGTTGCGCACCGTGATGCCGAACTGGTTGTCGCGGTTGAAGTTCCAGCGGCCGGTGACTTCGGCGCGGCCGATGTAGTCGGCGATGTCGGGGTTGTCGTCCTTGGCGGCGCTTTCGGCAATGCGCTTCCAGATGCGCCCGGTGATGGTGAAGCGGTCGTCCAGCTCGGCGCCGCCCATCAGGTACACGCGGTTCCAGCTGCGCGACAGCGGCAGCGTCTGGCCGTTCGACTGATGCACCAGCCCCAGGCCCGCATAGCGCCAGCGCCAGCCGCCGGGCAGCTTGAAGTCGGTCGGGTAGACGTACATCAGCTCGGGCTCGTGGTCGGTGGTGCGAAACGGCCGCGAGATATCGCCGTTGAACAGCTGCCAGGTCGACTGCTGCGTATAGGCGAACCACAGCGAGTCTTTCTTCGTCGGGTCGTCCTGCGTGAGCATGCCCTGCGCGAGCTTGGTGCGCACCGACAGGCCGATGCGCATTTCGTTGGCCTGGTAGGCGATCGGCGTGCCGGTGTGGTCTGCCGAGGGCGAGGTGGGCGTCTCGGGCTTCTTGGTGGCGGCCGAGACCGACACGTTCAGCGGGCGGTAGCCGCGAAAGCCGAAGGTGCCGCAGTCGGTGGCGTTCTCCAGTTCCCAGAAGCGCGACAGCGTCGAGTACTGGCGGTCGCGGCAGCCTTCGGTGGTGGCCACCGAGACCACGCGCGTGGCCGGGATGGTGGCGTCCACCGGTGGCGCCTGCGTGCTGGCGAGCACCGGCGGCGCCACGGGCACCGACACCGAGGGCAGCGTCTGCTGCTGCGCCCAGCGGTCGAAGCAGGCCAGGCGTGCCTCGTTGTTGGCGCCCAGCGCGCTGCATTGCTGCCAGGTGAGCTGCGCGTCGGCCAGCGGGCTGGCCGGCTTGTCGACGGCCTGCGCATGCACGGCGGTCGCGCCACCGAGGCAGGCGGCCAGCGTGGCGAGCGTGGCGAACTTGAAGGAGGGTGGAGGTTTCTTCATGGCTTTCCTTGCGCCGCCGCCGGCGCGGCTGTCTTGCTGAGCACGAACGGGTGAATGCTTTCGTCGGCGGCGTTGCGCCACGTGCCCCTGAACTCGCGGCCGCACGAGCGGGCCTGGAGCTTGCCGGACCACACGCCGCTGATGGCGCGGCCGTCCTGCGATTCGTCGATGGAGAGCGCGCCTTCGTCGTCCACGTCGCCCGCGAGCTGCGCGACCGTGGCCTTGGCGGGGTTGTCCGGGTTGCGCGTGATGGTGCCGCGCACGCCGTCGTAGTCGGGGTGCTTGCCCAGCTGCACGGCGGCCACGGCGGGCAGGCCGTCGAAGCGCGCCTCCCAGCGGCCGTACAGCGATGGCAGCGGCAGCTCGCGCGCGTCGGTGGGGCAGTCGGGGTCGCCGCGGCCGATGGCGCAGCCCGCGAGCGCGGTGCTTGCGAGCACGGTGGCGGCCAGCAGCGCCGCGGTGAAGGGGGAACGGGGGGTACGGGTCTTCGTCATGGGGTGGCCGCTGCCTTGGCCGCGCTGTCCTGCGCCTTGCGCGCGAACTCGGCGCGCAGCGCCTTGAGCTTTTCGCGCGGGTCTTCCTTGATGGTCTCCTTGCTCAGGCCCATCTCGGCGATGAAGCGGCTGGGCACGCAGGGCACCATCTCGCGGCCCTGCTTGCGCTTCTTGGTCCAGCTCACGGCCAGGCTGCGCTGGGCGCGGGTGATGCCCACGTACATCAGGCGGCGCTCTTCCTGCAGGCGCTGCAGCGTCTCGTCGCTGATCACCTGCTGGCGGCCGTTGTCGTCGTCCAGCTTGAAGGGCAGCAGGCCCTCGCTCACGCCGACCAGCATCACGTGCGGCCACTCGAGGCCCTTGGAGGCGTGCAGCGTGGAGAGCGTGACCACGTTCTGGTCCTGCTCGCGCTCGCTGATGGTCGACAGCAGCGAGATGGTCTGCGCCACTTCGAGCAGGCTCTTGCGCTCGGCCTCGATGTTGCTGTCGGCGCCCGAGGTGTCGTCCAGCGTGCCGCCGGCGCGCTGGGACATCCAGTCGACGAACTCCAGCACGTTGGTCCAGCGCGAGGCCGCGGCGGCCTCGCTGTCCTCGCCGTCGTACAGGTGCTTCTCGTAGTCGATCTCCTTCAGCCAGTCGAGCATGAAGGTGCGCGAGTCTTCCGCGCCCATGGTGCGGCGCGCGCGGTACTCCAGGTCGTTGATGTAGCGGCCGAACTCGTGGATGCCCTCGAGCGTGCGCTTGGGCATCACGCTGGGCAGCGACGGGCTGAACAGCGCCTCGAACAGGCTGAGCTTGTACTGGCTCGCGAAGGTGCCCAGGCTGGCCAGCGTGGTGTGGCCGATGCCGCGCTTGGGCGTGGTGATGGCGCGCAGGAACGCGGGGTCGTCGTCGTTGTTGACCCACAGCCGGAACCAGCCGCACAGGTCCTTGATCTCGGCGCGGTCGAAGAAGCTCTGGCCGCCCGACACCTTGTACGGAATCTGCGCCTTGCGCAGCGCCTGCTCGAACACGCGCGCCATGTGGTTGGCGCGGTACAGGATGGCGAAGTCGCGGAACTCCTTGTGCTGCTGGCCCTGCGTGAGCGAGTCGCCCGCGCGGATGCTCACGATGCGCGCCACCGCGCGCTCGGCCTCGTGCAGCTCGCTGTCGGCGTCCACGATGCGCACCGGTTCGCCCTCGCCGAGCTCGGAGAACAGCGTCTTGGGAAACAGCTTGGGGTTGGGCCCGATCACGTTGTTGGCCGCGCGCAGGATGGCGCTGGTGGAGCGGTAGTTCTGCTCCAGCTTGATGACCTTGAGCTTGGGGTAGTCGATCGGCAGCTTGCGCAGGTTGTCCAGCGTGGCGCCGCGCCAGCCATAGATCGACTGGTCGTCGTCGCCCACCGCGGTGAACTGGCCGTGCTCGCCGACCAGGGCCTTGAGCACCTCGTACTGGGTGGCATTGGTGTCCTGGTATTCGTCCACCAGGATGTGGCCCAGCGCGGCCTGCCACTTGGCGCGCACCTCCGGAAACTCGTGCAGCAGCTTCAGCGGCATGCCGATCAGGTCGTCGAAGTCCACGCTCTGGTAGGCCTGCAGGCGCTCTTCGTAGCGGCCCATGATCTTGGCGGTGATGCGCTCGTTGTCGTCCACCGCGGCGGCCTCGGCCTGGGCGGCGTTCAGGCCCATGTTCTTCCACTTGCTGATGGTCCACTGCCAGATGCGGGCGGTGGCCGCGTCGGTGCTGCCGCCGGCGTCCTTCAGGATCTTGGTGACGTCGTCGCTGTCCAGGATGCTGAACGCGGGCTTCAGCCCGAGCACGGCGCCGTCCTCGCGCATCATGCGCACGCCCAGCGCGTGGAAGGTGCACACCACCACCTTGCGCGCGTCCTTGCCGATCAGGTCCTTGGCACGCTCGCGCATTTCCGCGGCGGCCTTGTTGGTGAAGGTGATGGCCGCGATGCGCTTGGGCTCGAGGCCGGCCTGGATGAGGCGGCCGATCTTGTGCGTGATCACCCGCGTCTTGCCCGAGCCTGCGCCTGCAAGCACCAGGCAGGGACCGTGCATGTAGTTGACAGCTTCCTGCTGCGCGAGATTGAGACCGTGAGACATGGGGATGGGAGAGAACCGGAAGTCGCCCTGCGCAGCCGCGGGCGAAAAAGCGTGAAAGCCGAGAAAAGCGGGCAATGATACGGGGCGGACCCCGCGCGGGGTTGTAGGCCGCGCCCCCCTGTGCAATGACCCTGCGGCCATCGCGGCAGGCAACGACAATCGACGGGTGCTGCCTGTATTCCTTGTTACTTTCCCTTTCTTCGCGTTAATCGCGGCGGGTTATGCCGCCGCCCGCGCGCGCGTCCTGCCGCTGGACGCGATTCCGGGCCTGAACACCTTCGTGCTGTATTTCGCGCTGCCGTGCATGCTGCTGCGCTTCGGCGCGGGCACGCCCATCGGGCAGTTGCTGGACGGCAGCGTCGCACTGGTCTGGGGCGTTTGCGCGCTGGCCGTGGTGGCGGGCGTGGTGATGTCCACCCGCAATGCGCGCATCGGCTGGAACGACGCGGCCTTCGGCGCGCTGGTGGCGGCGTTTCCCAACACCGGCTTCATGGGCGTGCCGCTGCTGGTGGCCCTGCTGGGCGCGCAGGCGGCGGGGCCGATGATCATCACGATCGCGTTCGACCTGGTGGTGACCTCGTCGCTGTGCATTGCGCTCTCGCGGCTGGACGCTGCCGTGGGCTCCGTGGGAGCGGGAGTGGGAGTGGCGGTGGCCGGGCGCCAGGGCGCCACGCTGGCGGCGCGCAAGGCGCTGCGCGGCATCCTGGTCAACCCGATGCCGTGGTCGATCCTGCTGGGCGTGCTGCTGTCGGCCGCGCGCTGGCAGCTGCCGGGCCCCCTCGAGCGCACCGTCGCCATGCTGGCCGACGCGGCGTCGCCGGTGGCGCTGTTCACCATCGGCGCGGTGCTGGCGCGTTCGGCGCTGCTGGCGCGCGAGCACGACGCCAGCGCGGCGGTGGCCGAGGCGATGGGCACGCGCCCGAAGGCCGCACACAACGCGGCGAAAGCGCCGTGGAGCGACGTGCTGCCGGTGGTGGCGGTGAAGCTGCTGGTGCACCCGCTGCTGGTGTGGGGCCTGGGGCGGGGCGCCATGGCGCTGGGACTGCCGCTGTCGCACGCGGCGCTGGTGGTGATCGTGCTGGTCGCGGCGCTGCCGAGCGCGAGCAACGTGGCCATGCTGGCCGAGCGCTTCGGTGCCGACAACGGCCGCATCGCCCGCATCATCCTGTGGACGACGGTGGTGGCGTTCTTCAGCTTTCCGCTGATGGTCGGCGCGCTGAACTGAGCGGCCGGGGTGGCGCTACGGCGTCAGCACGCCCAGCTTGTACGGGTCGGCGTCGGAGAGCCGTTCGCACTTGGAGAAGTCGCGGCCCTGCGTGCCGTCGCAGTAGTAGGTGTTGTAGACGCGGCCGAAGAGGGTGGGGCTCGCGGTGAAGAGCACGCCGTGGTCGGGCTGCCAGTTGTCCTTGGGCGGCGGCGCACCGGCGTCCGCAGGCGTGGCGCCGGCCGTGGTGGAAACCGCGGTGGAAGTTGAAGCAGCGGTGGCTGCCGCTCCTGCGGGCGGCGTGAAGTCGGCCAGCGTCTTGTGGGCTTCGTCGCCGCGCCATCGCGTTGCCAGCTCGGAGGCCGTGGGCCGCACCGCCACCGGCAGCATGATGCCGTTGACCTGCGGGCCGTAGCCGAAGCGGTGCGTCTTGCCCGCCAGGAAGGCGTAGGCGCAGGCCGCCATGCACTGGCCCCGCACCTCGGTCTGCACGCCACTCGCGCGGATGGCTTCGGCATAGGCGCCGGCCGCGTCCGCGGTGCCGCCGAACGAGTCCTCGAAAACCACGGTGCGCACCGTGCCGCTGGCCAGATGGTCGGTGAATTCCTTGACGGCGGTGCCGTCGAGCATGCCTGCGACCACCAGCCGGCTGCCCTGCAGCGCCAGCTCGGCCGCGCCGGCCGAGGGCGAGGCGGCCAAGGCCAGGCACGCGAGGCAGGTCGCAAGTGACAAAACCCAACCTGGTGCGGACGGCGGTTTCATGGCGACCTTTGCGGACCCTGGGGGCCTTTGCCTTTTCGACGGGCGAACTTGCCTGGAAGACGAAACCCGCGACGGGTTCGCGTCGGTTACAGCTTGAATAGCGCCGGGGGAGGCAGTCAACTGTTTTTTCACAAATTTTCGGGTAAGCCAAGGCTGGCCTTAAGGCATAGGCAGCGCTATCACTTCAGTTGAATGCTTCCGTTTGCAGTTGCGCTGCTACAGTGCTTGTACGTCAAAGGTGTGAATAGGGGCGCGCAATGGCAATTCTGGTTCGCATCCTGTTGTGGTTCTCGTGGCTCGCCGGCGTCGGCTGGTGCTGGCACGCCAGCAAGTTCGGCACGGCCACCGCCATCGCGCTGGCCGCGCTGAGTCTCGTGGTGTTCGCCTGGCCGAGCAGCATGGTGAGGCGCCGGCACAACGAGCTTCGCTACGTCGACATGGGCAAGGAACCGACCGGCTACCACTGACAAGCGCGGTGTCAGGAAGGCGCTTGCTGCAAGCGCTCGAACTCGTGGCGCTTCATGGTCATGTAGTCGTTGCGGTCGACCTCGTGCAGCTGCTTCGCGTACTGCTCGGTGGCGTCGAACCACGCGCCCAGGCGCTGTTCGAGCTGGCCCGCGGCCGGCGCATCCAGGTAGCTGTCGATGGCCAGGTAGTAGCGCATGGTGTTGCGCTCCACCACGCCGCGCACGCCGCCGATGTGCTCGCCCTGTCCCTTCGAGGTGAACCCGACCTTGTCGCTGCCCAGTGTCGAGAGGTACCCCTTCATCGCCAGCCGCGCGGCGGTGCCGTAGGCGTAGGCGTAGCTCATGTGGATGGCGGTCTTGCCGTTGTCGGCCGGCGTGGCCTCCAGCACGATGGCGTAGTCGCGCGTGGACAGCGGCCCGGTGGCCGCGCTCAGGCGCACGTTCAGGTAGTTGGCGTCGGCCTTGCCCACCCGGTAGGCGAAGTCGATGTTTTGCGCGTCCGACAGCGGCTGGTCGAACTTGCGCCCGACGGCCACGGCCAGGGCTGCACCGCCGCTCTTCACCGCGCAGTGCTTGGTGTTGAGGTGCAGCATCAGCACCTGGCACCAGGCGGCCGGCTCGCGCAGCGCGCCGCTCACCTGGTTGAAGGGGTGGTCGACGAGCGCATAGACGTCGCCGCTCAGCCGGTCGGAGCTTTCGTTCGACTCGATGGTCAGCGGGCGCTTGAAGGCGTTGCTTGCCAGCTGCGGTTTCAGCGCATCGAGCTTCGCGCGCAATGCCTCGCCGCCGTTGGCAGCGGCGGCAGCGGCTGCAGGGGCAGGCTGCTGCGCCGCGGCCGGCAACGCACACAGCGCCGCGCAGG
Organism: Variovorax sp. AC103; assembly: GCF_979254005.1. Classification (NCBI taxonomy): domain Bacteria; kingdom Pseudomonadati; phylum Pseudomonadota; class Betaproteobacteria; order Burkholderiales; family Comamonadaceae; genus Variovorax; species Variovorax sp. AC103. Next base: position 83,345 of record NZ_CEEDFC010000014.1, read on the forward strand.
CCGCCAGGAGCCACGGTGCGAACGCGCGGCGCGCCAAGGGAGTGGGGGCAGTTGTCATGCGAGTCACTTTCGCCACGCCCCGGCTTTAGCCTTGCAGGACAAGCGGCTCAGATGCTGTGCGGATCGACGTCGACCAGCCAGCGGATCACGCCCTTGCCCTCGGGCGTGCGCCGCAGTTCGTGCAGCAGCGGCTGCCACAGCGCCAGCAGGCGCTGCAGCGCGGCGCGCGAGGGGCTTTCGATGAGCATCTGCGCGCGCTCGACGTTGGCCACGCGCTGAATCGCCAGCGGCACCGCCGGGTAGCGCGTGACGAGGTCGGCGCCCGGCAGCGCCTCGGCCTTGTCGGCGGCCAGGTTCAGGAAGCCCTGCGCCACCGCCTGCTCGCGCGCGTCGGCCCGCAGCAGCGCCTGGTAGGCGAAGGGCGGCATGGCGGCGGCGCGGCGTTCGTCGAGCTGCTGCTGCGCGAAGGCGGCGTAGTCGTGCTGGCGCAGCGCCGTGAACAGCGGGTGCTGCGCGTGGTGGGTCTGGATCCACATCTCGGCCTTGGCGCCCTGCGCCGCGAGGTAGGCCGCGTCCCGGCCCGCGCGGCCGGCCGACTGCATCAGCAGGCTGAACAGGCGCTCGGGCGCACGGAAGTCGCTGGAGAACAGCGCGCCGTCGGGGTTCACCGCGGCCACCAGCGTGATGCGGCGGAAGTCGTGGCCCTTGGCGATCATCTGCGTGCCGACCAGCACGTCGACCTCGCCCGCGTGCACTGCGGCGAGCTGCGATTCGAGCGCGCCCTGCTTCTTGGTGCTGTCGGCGTCGATGCGCGCGATGCGCACCGCGCTGCCGTCCGGGTGCTTCACCGTGGCGAACAGCTCGGCCAGGTGCTCCTCCAGCCGCTCGGTGCCGCGGCCCACCGGCGCGATGTCGGGGTTGCCGCAGGCTGGGCAGGCGCGCGGCACGCGTTCCGTGAAGCCGCAATGGTGGCAGCGCAGCGTGCGGTCGATCTTGTGGAACACGCGGTAGGCGCTGCAGTGCGGGCATTCGCTCTTCCAGCCGCAGTCGCCGCAGGCCAGCACCGGGGCGTAGCCGCGCCGGTTCAGGAAGATCATGCTCTGCTCGCCGCGTGCGATGCGCTGGCCGATGGCGTCGAGCAGGGCGCCTGAAATGACCGTTTTCGGCGGCTGCAGGTTCATGTCGACCAGGCGCACCGTGGGCAGTTCGCCCGCGCCGATGCGCGAAGGCATGGCCAGGCGCACATAGCGCCCGCCCGCGTCGTCGCCCTCTGGCGGGCGGCTCTGGTGCCAGCTTTCGAGCGAAGGCGTGGCCGAGCCCAGGATCACCTTGGCCTTCTCGCGCTGGCCGCGCCATACGGCGAGGTCGCGCGCCGAGTAGCGCGCGCCTTCCTGCTGCTTGTAGCTGGGGTCGTGTTCCTCGTCGACCACGATGAGCTTCAACCCCGGAATCGACGCGAACACCGCCATGCGCGTGCCCAGCACGATGCGCGCCGCGCCGCCGTGCGCCGCCAGCCAGCTCGCCAGGCGCTGCGGGTTCGTCATGCCGCTGTGCAGCGACACGACGGCCTCGTCGCCGAAGCGGGCCTTGAAGCGGGCTTCGAGCTGCGGCGTGAGGTTGATCTCGGGCACCATCACCAGCGCCTGCGCGGCGGGGTCGCGCGCCAGCAGGTCCGCCACGCAGCGCAGGTAGACCTCGGTCTTGCCGCTGCCGGTGCTGCCGACGAGCAGGAAGGTGCCGGTTTCGGCATCGATTCGGGCCAATGCGGCCGTCTGCTCTGCACTCAGTGCTATCAAATTCGAAGATTCGGCGGTCTCGGCCACCGGCCCGGCCGTCGTCTTGCGCTTGAGGCGGCGCGCCAGCTGCGTGGTGCTCAGGTCGCGCAGCTGCGGCGGAAGAGCCGCCAGGGCGATCTCGCCGATCGAGCGCTGGTAGTAGCGCGCGGCAAAGGCCACGAGGTCTCGCCAGGCCACGCCCAGGGGCTCGAGCGCGTCCAGCGCGGCGCCCACGGGCTTCAGCGCCATGTCCGGCGCTGCGCCTTGCAGGGCGGTGGGCGGGTTCCACACCACGCCCAGCACCTCGCGCTTGCCCAGCGGCACCCGCACCAGCGTGCCGGGCGGCAGGGGCTCGGCGCCGGCGTAGCTCAGCAGGTCGCCCAGGGCGGCATGCGCGGGGGTCTGCACCGCGACGTCGAGCCGCCAGGGCAGGCCCGAGGGGCTACCGTTCGTCGGATGGACGGTCCCGTCATGAGGGAGGGCGGCGTCGGCGATGGGAATACTTCTTGGCAAGGTTTGTTAAAGCGACTTTGAGCACATTCGCTTAAGTCGTTGATTTCTCACAGCTTTGGAATCCATCCAGAGTTTCTGTGGATAACTTTGTTGACAACCGGGCGCTACACGCCGCCAAGCCTTGTAAATCAAGGCTCCGGCCAGATTGCCCGGAAAAAAAGCAAAGTTCAAATCCCATATAAATCAACAACTTGGCGGTGCTATTGCTTTGGGAGCAAAGGGGCGGATCCCCCGGATAATCTTGCGCAGTGCAGCACGGGTTTTGTGCATAAGTCAGTACCCATATACCGTTTTTGCGCTTGACAAACGGCTGCGGACCGCCTTTTCGGGGGCGGTCGGACGCCTGCGCGCCGTCCGCCCCCGCCAGTTCACAGTTTCAACCGCGCAGGGCACGCGACTGGCTGTGCACCGCCTGCACCAGCGCCGCCACGTGGTCCGGCGGCGTGAACTGGCTGATGCCGTGGCCCAGGTTGAAGATGTGGGTCGGGCCCTTGGCGTTGCGGTCGGCGTGCGGCTTGCCGAAGGCATTCAGCACCTTCGCCACTTCGGCCTCGATCTGCGCGGGCGGTGCGAACAGCACATTGGGATCGATGTTGCCTTGCAGCGCCTTGGCCTTGTCGTCGGCGCCCTCGGCGACCTGCTGGCGCGCGGCGGCCAGGTTCACCGTCCAGTCGACGCCGAGCACCTGGCAGTCGAGCTCGCGCATGGCGTCCAGCCACAGGCCGCCGCCCTTGGTGAACACGATGCGCGGCACCGGCTCGCCGTCGGCGCCGGTGCGCTTCAGGCCGGCCAGCACGCGCGCGGTGCAGGCCAGGCTGAATTCCTGGAACGCGCCGTCGGCCAGCACGCCGCCCCAGCTGTCGAAGACCATCACGGCCTGCGCGCCGGCGTCGATCTGCGCGTTGAGGTAGGCGGCCACCGAATCGGCATTCACCGCGAGGATGCGGTGCATCAGGTCGGGGCGGCTGTACAGCATGCTCTTCACCAGGCGGTAGTCGCTGGAACCCGCGCCTTCCACCATGTAGCAGGCCAGCGTCCACGGGCTGCCCGAGAAGCCGATGAGCGGCACGCGGCCGTCGAGCGCCTTGCGGATCGACGCCACGGCACTGAACACGTAGCGCAGCCTGTCCATGTCGGGCACTTCGAGCGCGGCCACCGCGGCTTCGTCGCGCACCGGGCGCGCGAAGCGCGGGCCTTCGCCGGCCTCGAACGACAGGCCCAGGCCCATGGCGTCGGGCACGGTGAGGATGTCGGAAAACAGAATCGCCGCGTCGAGCGGGTAGCGCGCCAGCGGCTGCAGCGTGACCTCGGTGGCGTAGTCGGTGTTGGTGGCCAGCCCCATGAAGCTGCCGGCCTTGGCGCGGGTGGCGACGTACTCCGGCAGGTAGCGCCCGGCCTGGCGCATGAGCCAGACGGGCGTGTGGTCGGTGGCCTGGCGCCAGCAGGCCCGCAGGAAGGTGTCGTTTTTCAGGGGGGCGAAAGGCATCCGGCGATTGTCGCAGGGGGACGGTGCCCGGAGGTGTCGTCGTCGTTCAGGGCGTGGTCAGAGCCGTGGTTGATCGCCAATCACCAGCAGCGTGAGCTTTGAGCAGAGCGGTCGTTGATCGGGGCGCACCCGCCCTGAAAAAACCAACCGGCGCCCAGCAAAACTCAAACCACCGGCACGCGCCGCGAGTCCGCCGCGCTCACGTTGCGCCGGTAGAGCACCAGCGTCGCAATCAGCCCGCAGATGGCCGCCGCCGTCATCCACAGCCCCGGCGCGCCCTTGTCGCCGGTCATCTCGATCAGCCCCGTCGCAATGGCCGGGGTGAACCCGCCGAACAGCGCGGTGGCCAGGCTGTATGCCAGCGAGAAGCCCGCGGTGCGCACGTTCACCGGCATCACCTCGGTCAGTGCCACCACCATCGCGCCGTTGTAGCTCGCGTAGAGGAACGACAGCCACAGTTCCACCTCGAGCATGCGCACGAAACTCGGCGCGCCCACCAGCCACTTCAGCGACGGGTAAGCCGTGAGGATGGTCAGCACCGTGAACAGGATCAGCAGCGGCTTGCGCCCCACGCGGTCCGACAGCGCACCCATGATCGGCAGCCAGATGAAGTTGGAGACGGCCACGCACAGCGTGACGATCAGCGCGTCGGTGGTGCTCAGGTGCAGCACGGCCTTGCCGAAGGTGGGCGTGTAGACGGTGATCAGGTAGAACGACACGGTGGTCATCGACACCAGCATCATCCCGGCCACCACCAGGCCCCAGTTCGCAATCATCGACTGGAAGATCTCGCGGGCGTCCGGACGGTGCTTGCGCGCCATGAACTCCTCGGTCTCCTGCAGGGAGCGGCGGATGATGAACAGCACCGGCACGATCAGGCAGCCCACGAAGAAGGGCACGCGCCAGTAGAAGTCGCCGATCTCCTGCGAGGTGAAGGTCACGTTGAGCCAGTAGCCCAGCGCGGCCGCCACCACGATGGCCACCTGCTGGCTGGCCGACTGCCAGCTCACGTAGAAGCCCTTGCGGCCCGGCGTGGCCATCTCCGACAGGTACACCGACACCCCGCCCAGCTCCACGCCGGCAGAGAAGCCCTGCAGCAGCCGGCCGATCAGCACCAGCAGCGGCGCCACCAGGCCGATGGTGGCGTACGACGGCACGCAGGCGATGAGCAGCGTGCCCGTGGCCATCAGCGCCAGCGTGACGATCAGCCCCTTGCGGCGGCCCACGCGGTCGACGTACGCGCCCAGGAAGATCGCGCCCAGCGGGCGCATCAGGAAGCCCGCGCCGAAGGTCATGAACGTGAGCATCAGCGAGGCGAACTCGTTGCCCGAGGGGAAGAAGGCCTTCGAGATCTGCGTGGCGTAGAAGCCGAACAGGAAGAAGTCGAACATCTCCATGAAGTTGCCGCCGGTCACGCGCAGGACGGTGGCGACTTTCGAGGAGGACGATGAGGAGGAGGCGCCGACGGTGGCGCGGGCGGGCGCGCCTTGCGGCGCTGTGGAGGGCGCGGTCTTCATGTTGTTGTCCCCTGTGGCGTATGTGGTCGCCGAGGGTAAGCCGCGCTTCCCGACCGCTGCCTGACTGCGCCGGTCAGGTAGCTGTCACGCCCCGGCGCCGTCGCGCGGGGCATGGGATTCGGCGCTCAGGTCTTGTACTTGATCGAGCAGCCGTAGGGCCGCGTGCTGGCCGTGGAGATCGGCTTGCCGCCGAAGGCCTCGCCCAGCGCCCGGTTCACGTAGTTGGTGGCCGTCTTGATGTCCTCCGCCCGGGCCGACGCGATGCTGTCGATGCCGCCCGCGTACACCAGCGTGCCCTTGGGGTCGATGATGAAGATGTGCGGTGTGGTGCGCGCGCCGTAGACCTGACCGATCACGCCGTCCTCGTCCATCAGCACGGCGGTGGGCGCGGCCTTTTGCGACTTCATCCATGCGTCGAGCGCGTCGGCCTTCAGGTAGTCGCTGGCGGCGCGCTCGGTGGAGTTGATGGCCAGCCACACCACGCCCTTGTCGGTGGCGGCTTTTTGCGTGGCGGGCATGTTGCCGCTGCCGTAGTGCTTGCGCACGAAGGGGCAGCCGGGGTTGGTCCACTCGAGCACGACGAACTTGCCCGCGAAATCGGACAGCTTGTGCTTGGCGCCGGTGGTGTCCACGGCCACGAAATCGGGTGCCTGCTGGCCCACGGCGGGGGCGGCGGCGGCATTGGTGCCCATCAGGAAAGTGGCGCCGAGTGCCACCGCGGCGGCGACGACGGCACGGCGGGAGGCCCGGCTCAGGGCGGCGCGGGCATTGCGCGCGACACGCAGGGAACGCGAGTCGACGGTTGGCGAAAGAGACATGGCCAGCTTGAACTCCAAAAGAAAAATTCCAAACAACAACTGCAGCTTAGAACGGTTTCTTCAAGTGCTTGTGACAACCCATGTCACAGCGGCGGTCAAAGCGCGGCGAGTGCGGCGCGAACCTCGTCCTTGCCCAGTATTTCCGTCAGCACGACCGGCGCCTTGCCCGGCGCCTGCAGCACGTACACCGGCACGCCGCTGCGGCCCAGCGCGGTGAGCGCGGCGGTGATGGCGGGGTCGCGGCGGGTCCAGTCGGCGCGCAACATGGCGACCTTCTTGGCATCGAAGTCGGCCAGCACCTGCGCGTCGGCCAGGGTGGCCTTCTTGTTGTACTGGCAGGTCACGCACCAGGCGGCGGTGAAGTCGATGAACACCGGCTGGCCGGCGCCCGACAGTTCGGCCACGCGCTCGGCGGACCACGGTTGCCAGCGCTGGCCGGCGGCACCCTGGGGGCCCGCCGATGCGAGCGTGGCGGGCTCCACGGCCTGCAACACATTGCGCCCGATGGCGGCGCTCAGCAGCGCGGTGAAGGCGATCAGCACGCCCGCAATCACCATGCGGGTGCGTCCGCGCAGCGTGAGCGCCCAGACGATGGCGGCCATGCACACCAGCAGCGCCAGCAGCGTGCCCGCGCCGTCGATGCCGCTTTGCTGGCCGAGCACCCACACCAGCCACGCCACGGTGGCGAACATCGGGAATGCGAGCAGGCGGCGCAGCGTGTGCATCCACGGGCCCGGCTTGGGCAGCAGCCGCGCGATGGCGGGCACGAAGCTGGCCACCAGGTAGGGCAGCGCCAGCCCGAGGCCCAGCGCCGCGAACAGCAGCAACGCCTGCGCGGCCGGCAGGCCGATGGCGAAGCCCAGCGACACGCCCATGAAAGGCGCGGTGCACGGCGAGGCAATGACCACGGCCAGCACGCCCGAGAGGAAGTCGTTGGCCAGCGGATGCTTGGCCTGCGCGCTGCAGACCGACGACGGTGCGGCGCGGCCGAACTCGAACACGCCCACCAGGTTCAGCCCGATCAGCGTGAACAGCGCCGCCAGCGCCGCCACCACGCCCGGCGACTGCAACTGGAAGCCCCAGCCCAGCCCGGCGCCGGCCGCGCGCAGCGCCAGCATGGCGCCGCCCAGCGCGAGGAAGGACAGCATCACGCCGCCCGTGTACGCGAGACCGGCCTTGCGGTGCGCGCTGTCGTTGCCCGCCTGGCGGGCGAAGCCCAGCACCTTGATCGCCAGGATCGGGAACACGCAGGGCATCAGGTTGAGCAGCAGGCCGCCGAGCAGCGCGCCGAACAGGGCGGCGATGAAGGTGGTGGCCGACGGCGCGTTCAGCGCGGCCGGTGCCGCCGCGGCCGCATTCACGGCGAGGGCGGCATTGGCAGTGAGGGCGGCCTGCAGCGCCGGCGACACCTCGGCGCGCGGCGCGGCATTGGCGGGCCAGGTGCCCGACACCGGCGGCTCCGCGCGCCAGGCGATCGGCTGGCCGGCCTGCCGGTCGGCCTCGGCCAGCGCCACCACCAGCGGCAGCGCCGTGGGGCTGGCGCTGCGCTGGTCGGCCAGCGGAATCGTCGCGGTCCAGGTGCCGTTGTCCTGCCAGGCCTGGGTCCAGTCCTTGCCGGAGACGGCCGCGGTGCGGATCACCTCGGGGGTCTCGGGGAAGAAGCCCAGCGTCTTGCCCTGCACGGCGGCGGGCAGGCCTTCGAGGCGCACCTTCAGCGTGTGGCCGTCGACCTCCACGGTGCCGGGCCGGGCCAGCGGCTGGGGCTGGGCTGCCGCGGCGGTGTCGAAATCGGCCTTGTGCAGCGCGGTCGAGCCCTGCAGCGGCAACGACAGCGAGAAGGTGCCTTCCTCGGGAATGCATTCCTTGCGGCACACCAGCCAGGAGGCCTTGAGCTGGATGTCCATGGCCGGCGTGGCGCCCAGCGCCACCGGCGGCTTGTACAGCGTGGACACCTCCAGCGGCACCGGCAGCAGCACGGTGTTCTCGTAGCCGTAGTTGGCGAGGTTGCCCACCGCGATCTTCTCGGGCACCGGCCAGGCGATCTCGCCGGTGGACACGCCGGGCGGCAGCGTCCACGTCATTTCCGTAGGCAGGCCCGAATCGCCGGCGTTCTTCCAGTAGGTGTGCCAATCGGGCTGGTGCGTGATCTGCAGGCCGACCCACACCGGGGCGCCGGGCGCCACGCCGTCGGGCGCATGCGCGATCAGTTCGGCGCGCACGTGGGGGGTGGTGACCACCGCGCCCGGTTTGGACGCCAATTGCGCGGCAGCCGGCATGCTGGCTGCGGCGGTTGCTATCAGAAGCGTAGCGAAATGAATGCGCGAAAAGATCATGCCTGCAGTCGGAGCCATCGATGGGGGCGAAGTTCCGGGCGCTTCAGGCGGCCACGGGAGCCCAGCCCAGCACCACGCGCCGGCTGTTGGCGCTCTTCTTCTCGATCTTGGTGACCACCATCGCCCCGATCTCCGAGGTGTTTGCAACATGCGTGCCGCCGCAGGGCTGGAAGTCGATCTGCACGCCGCCCTCGGCTTCGGAGGCGCCGATGCGGATGGTGCGCACCGTGCCCAGGCCGCGCGGCGGCTGCACGCTCATGCTCTTGACCAGGCCGGGATTGGCGTCGAGTTCGGCGTCGGTGATGGCGCCCACGGTCAGCGGATGGGCCGCCTCGACCAGCCGGGCCAGCCCGGCCGTCAGCGCCTCCTTGTCCAGCGGATCGGTCATGTGGAAGTCGATGCGCGCGTAGTCGGGGGTGATGGAGCAGCCGTTCACCGGCACCGGCACCAGGTGGCACAGCAGGTGGGAGGCGGTGTGGAAGCGCATCAGCCGGTGGCGGCGCTCCCAGTCGATGCGGGCGGTCACGGTGTCGCCGGGCTTCAGCGCGGCCAGCAACCCGGCCTGTTCCGGGGCGGGCACATGGACGAATTCGTCCGTCGGCTGGCCTTCTTCGTTCTTCGCCTTGCGGGTGTCGGCAATGATCACTTCGCGGCCGTCGGCCAGGGCCAGCACGCCGCTGTCTCCGGCCTGCCCGCCGCCCAAGGGGTAGAACACCGTGCGGTCGAGCACGATGCCGGCCTCGTCGATGCGCAGAACGCGGGCTTCGCAGGTGCGCAGGTAGGCGTCGGCGCGGAACAGGTCGTCGGTCATGCCGCGATGGTAGCGGCGATGCCCGAATCAGGTGCGCCCACGCCAGAAAGCGCCCACGACCGACAGCCCCGCCCCGCGCACGCGGGGGATGATCCGGCCGACAGGTGGCCCGAACCGCCAACACCGCTCAAAGGATCACGCATGAAAGCACCGCAGCAAGCCCCCACCCGCAACGCGTTTCCCTGGCAGGCGCCCGCCGTGGCCGTGGCCGTCGCGCTGCTCGTCGCCGGCTGCGGCGAGGCCGCCAAGCTGACGCCGGAGGCCACCACCGGCCCCACCCCGAAGCTGGCCGAACCCAACAAGACGCTGATTCCCACCGTCAACGTCGCCCCCGCCGTCGGCTGGACCGACACCGCCACGCCCACGCCCGCCGAAGGCCTGAAGGTCACGGCGCTGGCACGCGGGCTGGACCATCCGCGCTGGGTCTACACCCTGCCCAACGGCGACATCCTCGTGGCCGAGAGCAACAAGCCGCCCAAGCCCGGAGGCAGCGCCACCGACGGCGGCGACGGCGTGGTGGCCAAGGTGCGCAACTGGGTCATGGGCAAGGTCATGGGCCGCGCCGGTGCCGGCGTGCCCAGCGCCAACCGCATCACGCTGCTGCGCGACGCCAACGGCGACGGCGTGGCCGAGGTCAAGCAGGTCTTCATGACCAACCTGATGTCTCCCTACGGCATGGCGCTGGTGGGCAACGAGCTCTTCATCGCCAACGCCGACGCGCTGGTGAAGGTGCCCTACACCGAGGGCCAGACCGCCATCAGCGTGAACCCCACGCTGGTGACCCAGCTGCCCGCGGGCATCAACCACCACTGGACCAAGAACGTCATCGCCAATGCCGACGGCAGCAAGCTCTACGTGACGGTCGGCTCCAACAGCAACATCGGCGAGAACGGCCTCGCGGCCGAAGAAGGCCGCGCCGCCATCTGGGAAGTCGACACGAAGTCGGGCGAGAAGCGCATGTTCGCCAGCGGCCTGCGCAACCCCAACGGCATGGGCTGGGACCCCGACACCAAGGCCCTGTGGACCGTGGTGAACGAGCGCGACGAGATCGGCAGCGACCTCGTGCCCGACTACCTCACCTCGGTGAAGGACGGCGCCTTCTACGGGTGGCCCTGGACCTACTACGGCGGCATCGTCGACGCGCGCGTCACGCCGCAGAACCCCGAGATGGCGGCCAAGGCCATCGCGCCCGACTACGCGCTGGGCTCGCACGTCGCGCCGCTGGGCATGGCGTTTTCGCGCGCGGGCGTCATGCCCGAGCAGTTCGCCAGCGGCGTGTTCATCGGCGAGCACGGCTCGTGGAACCGCAAGCCCAAATCGGGCTACAAGGTGGTGTTCGTGCCCTTCATCAGCGGCAAGCCGAGCGGGCCGCCGGTCGACGTGCTGACCGGCTTCCTCACCGCCGACGAAAAGGCCCAGGGCCGCCCGGTGGGCGTGACGCTCGACAAGAGCGGCGCGCTGATCGTGGCGGACGACGTGGGCAATGCGGTGTGGCGGGTGTCGAAGGACAAATAAGCCGCCGCCCGTTGTGCTGTCAGCGCCGCGGCCGGCCGATGCGAAAGAGCCGGTGCCGGCGCAGCGCATGCCCTTCGGGCACCAGCGGATGGTCGAAGGCGCCGGCGAGGTCTTCGGTCATGCCGATGCGTTCCATCACCGCTGCGGAGCGCAGGTTGCCGACGGCGGTGAAGGCCACGATCTCGTCGAGCGCCAGCTGATCGAAGCCGACCTGCAGCGCGCCGCGCGCGGCCTCGGTCGCGAAACCCTGGCCCCACGCATGGCGCGCAAAGCGCCAGCCGATTTCGACGCACGGGGAGAACGGCAGCGTGGCCAGCGGTGCATTCAGTCCCGTGAAGCCGATGAATTCCCCTGACGCCTTGTGCTCGACGGCCCAGAAGCCCCAACCGTTCTTCGCGATGAGCGCCCTGGCACGATCGGCCGACGCATCGCTGTCGGCGCGCGTCGGCAGGGGCAGCAGGAACTCCATCACCTGCGGGTCGCAAGCCAGCGCAAAAAATGGCGCGAGATCGCTCTCGCGCCATTGGCGCAGCCGCAGCCGTTCAGTGTCGAATTCGATGAGGGGCGCGGGTGCGCAGGCGTCGTCGGTCATGCCGGCGATTGTGCTGGCTCAGAAACCGGCCAGCACCACCTTGCCCTGCGCCTTGCCGCTCTCGATGAGCGCATGCGCGCGCTTCAGGTTCGCGGCGTTGATGGTGCCGAAGCTCGCGTTCGCCGTGGTGCGGATGCGGCCCGCGTCGACCAGCGCCGCCACCTCGGCCAGCAGCTTGCCCTGCTCGGCGATGTCGGGCGTCTCGAAGCGCGAGCGCGCAAACATCATTTCCCAGTGCAGCGAGATGCACTTGGTCTTCAGCGGCATCGCGTCGAGCATCTTCATGTCGTCGATCACCGCGAGCTGGCCCTGGGGCTTGAGGCTCTCGATGATCTGCGCGTAGTGCTGCTCGGTCTGCGTGAGGCTGGCGACCATGTCGACCTCGCCGATGCCGGCGGCCTTGAGCTCGGCCGCGAGCGGCTTCGAATGGTCGACGACCGTGTGCGCGCCCAGTGCCAGGCACCACTCGCGCGTTTCGGCGCGGGACGCCGTGGCAACGATGCGCAGCTTGGTGAGCTGGCGCGCCAGCTGGATCAGGATGGAGCCCACGCCGCCCGCGCCGCCGGTGATCAGCAGCGTCTGGCCTTCGCCGCCACCCTTGGGCACCTGCAGCCGGTCGAACAGCAGCTCGTAGGCGGTGATGGTGGTCAGCGGCAGCGCGGCGGCCTGCGCGTCGTCCAGGCTTTTCGGCGCGAGGGCGGCGATGCGCTCGTCCACCGCGTGCAGCTCGGCGTTGGCACCGGGGCGAATGATGGAGCCGGCGTAGTACACGCGGTCGCCCACCTTGAAGTTCTGCACGCCGCTGCCGATGGCCTCGACCGTGCCGACGGCGTCCCAGCCCAGCACCTTGGCCTGGCCGGCCTCGGGGGCGGCGTTCTTGCGGATCTTGGTGTCCACCGGGTTGACGGACACCGCCTTCACGCGCACCAGCAGGTCGCGCGCGCCGGCCACGGGGGCGGGCAGCTCGATGTCCTGCAGCGATTCGGGGTTGTCGATGGGAAGGGGCTGGTAGTAGCCGACGGCTTTCATGGCGGGGACCTTTCAGTGACGATGGCTCGACTGTAGGATGGCAAGGCTGGTTTGATAAGACCGTCGAAACCAGCAACACTTTCAAATGAAGATTGAAAATCTCTCTGACCTGCAGGTGCTGGTGCACACCGCGCGCGGCGGCACGCTCACCGCGGCGGCGCATGCGCTGGGCATCACGCCGGCCGCCGCCAGCGCCACGCTCAAGCGGCTGGAAACCCAGCTCGGCGCCCGCCTGTTCGAGCGCTCCACCCGTGCCATGCGCCTCACGCCGCAGGGCCAGACGCTGCTCGACTACGCGGTGCGCGCTTTCGAGCTGCTGGACGAAGGCGAGTCGCTGGTCACGGCCGACCGGGGCGAACTGGTCGGCACCTTGCGGGTGGCGGCGCCATCGGACCTCACGCGCAGCACGCTGCTGCCGTGGTTCGACGAGTTCCTGGCGCTGCACGCCGGCGTTCAGCTGTCGCTGTCGGTCGGCGACCGGCCGCTCGACGTGATGCGCGACGAGGTCGACGTGGCGCTGCGCTATGGCCCGCTGGCCGATTCGCGGCTGGTGGCGCGGCACTTCGCCATGACCAATCCGTTGTTGATCGCCTCGCCCGACTACCTGCGCCGCCATCCCGCGCCGAAGACGCCGCAAGACCTGGCGCAGCACAACTGCCTGATCTTCAACCGCGGCGGGCGCGCCAACCGCGTCTGGCGTTTCGCGCAAAAGGGCCAGTGGACCGACGTGCGCGTGAACGGCAACCGCAGCGCGGACGACGCTTCGCTTGCGCGCGAATGGGCGGTGGCGGGCCACGGGATCACGCTGAAGTCGTCGCTCGATGTGCGGGACGACATCCGCGAGGGGCGGCTGGTGCGGCTGCTGCCGGCGTGGGACACGGAGCCTTATCCGCTGCATGCGCTGCTGCCCAGTGGGCGGTTTGTGCCGGCACGGGTTCGGGCGTTTGTCGATTTCCTGGCGTTGAAGTTCGAAGGCTTGTTGCTTTTGGCTGATGTTTGAGGGCGGCTGGCCGGGACTCGCCCCGGCGGGCGACTTACTTTCTTTTGCTTCGCCAAAAGAAAGTAAGCAAAGAAAAGGCGACCCCACTGTCCGCGTCCCTCCGCTTCGCTGCGGGCAACCTGCGGTGCTCGCGCTTCGCGGGGTCTCGCCCAAACTCGCTTCGCTCAAACAAGGGCGAGCCCTGATCCGCGAAACGCTGCGCTCCTCGGCGCGGCCAGAGGGGAGGGAGCCGGTTCAGGCCATCGCTTCGCTCGGCCCTTGCAGTTCGAACGGGCCTTCGCTGCGCTCGGCCCTGGGTTTTGCTCCCTCTCCCCTCGGGGAGAGGGCTGGGGTGAGGGCGGCGGCGCTCGATACGCCGCTTTGCTTCCACGTCCCGCGTGCCTGCCCTCAGATCATCGGCGTCACCGCCCCATCCATCGCCACGATCGCGCCCGTCACATAGCTCGCCTTCGCCGATGCCAGGAACACCACCGTGTTGGCAATTTCCTCCGGCGTCGCGATGCGCCCGAGCGGCAGCCTCGCCTTGGCGCGTGCCAGCGCCTCGTCGGTGCCGATGCCCGCCAGCTTGGCGTCGGCCTTCATGCCTTCCTGCAAGCGCTCGGTCAGCGTGAGGCCGGGGTTCACCGCGTTCACGCGCACGCCCTTGCCGGCATAGGCCGCGGCCATGCCGGCGCTCACCAGCATCAGCGCCGCATTGGCCGCGCCGCCGGCCATGTGCACGGGGCTGGCCACCTTGCCGCCCTGGCCGATCACGTTGACGATGGCGCCGCGGCCGCGCTGGCCCATGCGCTTGACCACCGGGTCGATCATGTGGATGTAGGTGAAGTACTTCGCGTCCATCGCGTCGTGCCAGGAGGCCGCGGTCAGGTCGTCGGGCGGGGTGCGGCGCGCGGCGCCGGCCGAATTCACGAGCACGTCGACCGCGCCGAAGGCCTGCTCGGCCGCATCGAGCGCGGCCACGGCGCTGGCCGGGTCCTTGAGGTCGGCCGCATGCACCGACACGCGGCCTTCCGCCTGCGCATGCGCCTCGAGCAGCGTCTTTCGGCCCTGCTCGAGGTTGGCGATCTCGCGCGAGACGAGGCTCACGCGCGTGCCCTCGCGCAGAAAGCCCAGCGCGCAGGCCAGGCCGATGCCCTTGCTGCCGCCGGTGATGAGAACGTGCTGGTCCTGGAGCTGGAGGTCCATGAAAAAGTCCTTGGCCGTGATGAATGGGAATCCGCCGGCGATTGAAGCACCGCCGTGAAACCCCTGCACGGACGCGGCCGTGCGCCGCGAACTCCAGCGCTATCGCTACCGGCTCAGCGCCTTGCGCCCGCGCGCTGCATCGGCTCGGGCTCCAGCGCGCCCGGCGCGGTGTCGGTGGCGTCGCGCAGGTGGCCGTTGTTGTCGTGGTGCGCCAGCAGCTGGCGCGTGCGCTGCCAGGCCGACAGCCGTGCCGGCGGCACGTCGATGAAGGAGGCCAGCGCGAACAGCGACGATTCCTCCTTTTCGGGCGGCGCCTCGCGCTTGTTCTGGCGGCGGCGCCAAGGCGCCATCACCAGCATCGCCACCCCGATCACGCCGATCAGCACCGCATACAGGCCCAGCAGGTGCATCACCTCGGGCTGCGAGCGCGCGCCCAGCACGTAGGGCCAGGCATACCAGACGGCGCAGAACCAGATGGCGATGGTGAGGGCCGGGCGCGCCACGCGCAGCCACAGGTACATGGCCAGCGTGCGCCGCGGCGAGCGGCCGGTGCCGAAGGCGCGCAGCGAAATGCGCGCGGCGTCGATGATCGGCTCGTCCACCGCGGGCTGGCCCCAGGAGCGCGAGCGGCTCGGCGGCGGCGTGTCGTCGTACTCCGGGAAACGGCTGGGTGTCTCATGGTTTTCATTGCGCATCGGAAACTCCTCTGTCAGGGCTGGTCCATACCGCGCGCTTGCCGCGGCGGCGTAGCAGGACCTTGGGAAGGGCGATGACGGTGGTCGCCATCGTCAGGGTCCAGAAAGCGATCGGGTACCAGATCGTTCCGGCGAAATAGCGCAGCAGGTCGCGGTCGTAGCGGCGATCGATCCACAGGCTCAGCAGCATCTGCAGGATGCAGGTCATGGCCAGCAGCGTGCCCTGCCAGTGCGGCAGCAGCGCGGAGTGCCACAGCGAATCGACCGGCAGCAGCGGGCGCACCAGGCTCACGAGCAGCACCGCGGCCATGGCATAGGCCCACACCACGCTCGTCATGTACTCCGCATAGACCAGCCACATGCGCCAGTTGCCCGGGCGCAGGATGCGCGGCGTGTAGCGCAGCATGGTCTGGATGCCGCCCATGGCCCAGCGCAGGCGCTGCTTCCACAGGCCGCGCAAGGTCTCGGGCATCAGGATCCAGCACAGCGCGCGCGGCTCGAAACGCAGCTTCCAGCCGGCGAGCTGCAGCTTCCAGCTCATGTCGATGTCCTCGGTGAGCACGTCGGGGCTCCAGAAGCCCACGTCGATCACCGCGCGGCGGCGGAACATGGCAATCACGCCCGACACCGTGAACAGCGTGCCCACCAGCTGCTGCGAACGCTTGATGAGCCCGATGATCGAGGAGAACTCGCCCACCTGCATGCGCCCCAGCAGCGTGGTGCGGGTGCGGATGCGCGGGTTGCCCGTCACGGCGCCGATGCGCTCAGACGCCAGCATCGGCTGCAGCATCCACGCAATGGCGTCCTCGTCGATCAGCGCGTCGCCGTCGATGCCCAGGATGTATTCGCCGCGCGCCAGTTGGCAGGCGGTGTTCAAGCCGACCGCCTTGCCCTGGTTGCTGGCGTTGTGGACCACGCGCAGGCGGCTGTATTCGCGCGTCATCTCGTCGAGCAGCTCGCCGGTGCCGTCGGTGCTGCCGTCGTTCACCGCAATCACCTCGTAGTTCGGGTAGCGCGTGCGCATGAGCTGCTCGATCACCTCGCGCAGGTGCGGCGCCTCGTTGAAGCAGGGCACCACCACCGTGACCAGCGGGCGCGTGGGCAGCCGATCGAGCGGGTTGCCCTCGATGTCGCGCTTGCGCTCGAACACCCACGCATGCGAGAGGCCGCCCGCCATCCACACGTAGGCCATGAAGAAGGGGTAGTAGAAGACGAAGCCGAACAGCAGCGACGGCAGCGTCTGCGCGAGGAAATGACTGGAGCTCATGGCGAGCGTTCTCCTTGCGGGGACTGCGGAGGAATTTCAGCGGAGGCCGGCCCCAGGGCGCGGGGCAGCAGGGTGCGCACCGAGATGGCCCGGCGCACGGTGTCCAGCGAGGGCTGGTCGTTCAGGAAGTCGTCGGGGTAGTAGCCCAGGTGGCGCACGCCGGCGCGCTGCAGCAGCGTCCACTGGCGCGTGAGCTCGGCGTCGGGCACGGGCTCGCCGGTGCGCCAGTCGCGCGCCTGCAGCTCGAACACGGTGCCGTCCAGGCCGCGCGGCGTGTCGGCCGCGCGCTTGGCGAGCCGCGCCAGCCAGGCCTGTGCGTCGGCTTCGCCTTCCATGCGCGGCATGGCCATCAGCGCCACGTAGTCGTAGGCGGCGAGCGAGGCCTCGTAGTTCTGCGCGAACCACTGCTCGGCCTGGGGCTCGAGCAGCGGGCGCGCATACAGGTTGCGCGCGGTTTCCAGCGCGGGCCGCCAGGCGCCCGCGCGCGCGGCGAGCTCGTGCGTGAAGTCGATCAGGTAGCGCGTCTTGGCCGTGGTCCAGCGCGCCATCAGCGCGGGGTCGGCGCGGATCGCGGCCACGTCGCGCGGCAGGCCCCAGCGTTCGTAGGTGGCCAGCGCGGCGGGGCTGGCGTCCTCGTCGTCCGCGAGCATGGCGTCGTCGTGGAACAGCAGGCCCTCGAAGAAGGCATGGCTGCCCAGGTCTTCGTAGATGTCGCCGACCAGCGCGCGCACGGCCGGGTCGAAGGGCGTGAGGCGGTGGTAGCGGTCGTCGGGCGTCGTGCCGGCCTGCGTCGCCACCGTGTGCGTGGCGAGCGGGTTGGCCTCGGGCAGGCGGAAGGCCGTGACCGGCATCCACGCGTAGACCTTCACCCCGGTGCGGGTGCGCAGCTGCCAGGCGGCGCGCGCGAACAGGTCGGCGCGCATCGGCAAGTGGCGGTTGGGAAAGTACATGGCGTCGGCCACGCCGTCGCCGTCGGGGTCGGCATAGGCCTGCAGGAACACCGAGCGCGGGCGCACGGCGGCCACGCGGTCGATCAGCAGCGACAGGTTGCGCTCCTGCTGCGCGGGGTCGGGGTCGTACACGTAGTCCAGGTCCACGTGCATCACGCGGTTGACCGGGCGCACCTCGCCGCCCACGGGGCTGCGCAGCAGCCGGGCGTACTCGGGCGCCTGGTTGTCGTAGGCGGCCAGCGCGCGGCGGATGCGGCTGAGCGGCACGGCACCGGTGTTGGGGCCGTCGTCCAGCGTGAAGGTGATGGGCATGCCCGCGCGCTCGGAGGCCTTCAGCGCCGCGGTGTTGTAGGCGCCGTAGGGCCACACCGTGGCGCGCACCTTGGCGCCGGTGCGCGCCTCGATGATCTCGCGGCTGCGGCGCAGGTCGGTCTCCACGCGGCGTGCGTAGGCGTCGTCGCTCTCGTAGCGGCCGGTGGCGCTGTCGTAGCGGTGCGTGGCGGCCGAAGGCAGCAGGTTGCCCTGCGGGTTGGCGGCGATGCCGGTGTGCATCGCATCGGTGTGGCTCGCGAACTCGACCAGGCCCGAGCGCGCCATCTCGGCGGCTTCGGACCACAGCAGGAAGTTCTCGCGCGGCGCGGGCTTGTCGCCCCAGTGCACCAGCTGGCCTGCGGGTACGTCGAGCCAGCTGGTCACCAGCGCCATCAGCGCCGGGTAGTTGTAGCGCTTGAGCAGCGGAAACACCTTGGTGTAGGCGCTGCGGTAGCCGTCGTCGAAGGTCAGCAGCACGGCCTGCGCCGGCAGCGGCTTGCCGCCGGCGCGCGCGTCGACGATCTGCTGCAGGCTCACCGGCCGGTAGCCGCTGTGCTCGAGCCAGGCGAACACCTCGGCGAAGGTGCGCTCGTCCACGGCGGTCTCGTCGGGCGAGTCCGCAAAGGTGGCGCGCACATTGGTGCGCACGTCGTGGAAGGACAGCACGCGAAAGGTGAGGCCGTCGCTGGGGTCGGCCGGCGGCAGCGGCTGTGCCGGCGCGGGCAGCGCCACGGCCAGCAGCAGCCCCAGCAAGGCGGTGCGCCACAGGGAAAGGAAGTTCTTCATCGTTCGCATCACGGCAGGGGCATCGAGAGGTTCAGGAAGACGCCGCGCTGTCGCTCGCGCACGCCGTCGTAGGGATGGCTGGAAATGCTCAGGCCGTAGCGCAGCGTGAGCTTGGGGCCGAGCTCCCAGCGGTGCTCGTAGCGCAGGCTCCACAGCGGCCCGCTGCCGAAGCCGGCCTGCCGGTAGGTGCCGCCGCTCAGTCCCACCACCTGGAAGAACTGGCGGTCGTCGCGCTTCCAGTTGAGCCATTGCGCGCGCACACCGAGCTCGGTGCTGCTGTCGCTCGACGGGTTGAAGTAGGGCGCGTCGACGGCGCGCCCGCGGCCGGCGGCGGTGGTCAGCTGGGTCTCGAGCTGGAAAGTCGGCGTGCTGATCCAGCGCTCGCGCCAGCCCAGTTCCAGGCCGTTGCGCACGTTGCCGTCGCTGAAGTCCATGCGCTGGTACTGCAGGTCGAAGCGGCGCGACTCGTTCACCACGTAGCCCACGCTCGCGCCGGTCTCGCGCGCGCCGATGCGGGCCACGCGCGCCTTCCACGGCAGGTCCTTGCTGTCGCCGTCGTAGGTGGCCGAGAGCCGCCAGGCGTCGCTGGCGCGGTAGTCCACGCGGCCCGCCACGCTGTTCTGGTAGGGGCCGCCGTTGGAATGCTGCAGTGCGCCTTCGGCCAGCCAGGGGCCGCGCTGCCAGGCCAGGCCCAGCCCGCCGCGCGCCCAGTTGGCGTTGCCGATGTCGGTGTTGCCGCGGCCGAGCGACTGGTCGTAGAACAGCCGCCATTCGTCGTTGACGAGGCCGGAACTGAGCCGGCTGTCGACGCGCCATTCGCGGCTTGCAATGGCCGCGCCGCCGCGCGAGGCTTCGGCATCGACGTCCAGCCGGGGCCCGGTGATGGCGCGCCGCTTGCGCTCCATCTCGCGCACCTCGGCCGTGTCGGGTGCATCGGCCACCACCGATTCGGCGCGGCGGCGGGCCTCGGCGAATTCGTCGGCGTCGAGCAGGGCTTCCACGTAGCCGGTGCGCGCGCTGATGTCGTCGGGGTGGTCGGCCGCCAGCGCCTCGAAGCGCGCCACGGCGGCCTCGGGGTGCTCGCGCATCCGCTCGGTCAGCGCCGCGCCGTAGGCGTAGCCGGCGTTCAGCGGCGCCTCGCGTGTCAGCACGTCGAACTGCTGCTCTGCCAGCGCATGCCGGTCGCTGTACAGCGTGAGCAGGCCGCGCAGGCCGCTCACGTCGCTGTACTGCTCGTTGGGACGGCGTGCTTCGGGCGCCAGCCGCAGGTAGGTCGGGGTGGCGCCTTCGAGCCGCGCGAGCAGCGCCTGCGCGTCGTCGAAGCGGCCGGTGTCCTGGTAGGCGTAGACCAGGCCGAAGTAGAGCGGGTCGGGCATGGGCAGGTCGTCTCCGCCCTTGCTTACCGCCGCCTCGAACAACGGCACGGCCTCGGCCGAGCGGCGCTCCTGCGCATAGGCGCGGGCCGCGGCGCCCAGGCCGTAGAACGGCAATTCCGTGCCCGCGGCGCGCATCGACTCGTACAGCGCGATGGTGTCGGCGGGGCGGCCGCGCTCGACCAGCGCCAGCAGGCGGTCGCACAGCAACCGCACGCGCAGGGCGCGCCAGGCCGGCGCATCCGCGGGGTCGGCCTGCAGGGCCGCGGCGTCGGCGCGGGCCAGTGCGGCTTCTTGAGCGGCCAGCACGCGGTCGAGTGCAACCACGCGTTCCGCGCCCAGGCGCTGGTCGCGTTCCTGGATGGCCCAGCGCAACTGCTGGCCCAGGGCCTCCTGCTGGAGCGTGGAGAGCGCCAGCGGCGAGAAGCTGCCGGGCGTGGCGCGCTCCGCCGCTTCGGCGTCGTCGAAGGCGCTCGATGCGGCGCCGCTGCCGGCGAGCAGAAAGTCGGCCTCGCGGCGCAGGTCGGGGCGCTCGGGCCGCAGGGCGCCGGCTTCGGTGTAGGCGGCCAGGGCCTGCAGCGGGTCGTTGTCGGCGCGGGCCACGGCGGCGCGCAGCTCCAGCAGCGAGATGCGGTCGTCGATCTGCTTCGAGGGCCGCGCGGCCAGGGCGGTGTAGATCGCCTTCGCACCCGCGACGTCGCCGCTGTCGAGCCGCCAGTAGGCTTCGTGGATGCGCGGCTCGCGGGCGTCGGGCTGCCGTGCGCGCCAGAGCTTGACGGTGTCGCCCTGCAGCGAAAGATCCTTCGTGCGCCGGGCGGCCACGGTGAGCGGGCCCAGCGCGTAGTCGCTCAGGCCTGTCGGCGGGAACCGGCGCGCCAGCGCCACGGCTTCGGCGAACCGCCCGTCGGCGATCGCCACGACGACGGCGTCGGACGCGGCGCGCCGCCGTTCGGCCTCGCCCAGCGGCGATGCGAGCCATGCCTCGAGCTGCTGCAGCGCCTGTGCCGGTGTCACGCGGCCTTCGCGGCGCGCGGCGATCAGCGCATCGTGGCGTTGCGGGCTGTAGGCCATCGTGCTCGCGTCGGACGCGGGCGCCTGGGTGACCGAAGGCTGCGCAAGGGCCGCCGACGTGTCGAGGGCCAGGACGCAAACGATGGGGAATCCTCGTGCTGCTTTGGCGAGGCGATGAGACAACGACCCTGCGGGTGCCGATTGGCGCCCGAACGTGACCGTGCCTCCAGCTTTTTTCTGGATATGCACACTGCTCCCTTGAACCGCATCTCTCATGCGGCGAAATGCCTGCATGAAAGCCGAACTACCGTGCGGATCGATGCCGCAAGCTGGTAGTTCTTAAAAAGTGACTCTGGAAAGGACTCTATGGAGAATGGTTAACAAACGCAAACCTTAGTACCAGGTTCTCGTTATAAACGTGAACATGTTTACGTTTTCGGCGTGGTCAGGCCGCCGCCATGTCAGACAAAGGCGTTCGGAACGCACGCCCGGGGAGCCCACTAAGATCGCGCGATGAACGCTCCTTCGGCTTCCTTTCCCCGCTTCTGGTCGCAGCTCACCACGCGCGACTTCGCGTCGCTCGACGCGGCGGCCACGGTCGCGGTGCTGCCGCTGGGCGCGACCGAGCAGCACGGCCCGCACCTGCCGCTGGGCGTGGACACGGTGCTGGCCGACGGCATCGTCGCGGCCGCGCTGCCGCTGCTGCCGGCCGAATTGCCGGTGCTGTTCCTGCCGACCCAGCAGATCGGGCTGAGCCCGGAGCACGCGCGCTTCGCGGGCACGCTCACGCTGTCGGCCGAGACGCTCATCCGTGTATGGAACGAAATCGGCGCGGGCGTGGCGCGCGCCGGGGTGAAGAAGCTGGTGCTGTTCAACGCGCACGGCGGCCATGTGGGCGCGATGGACATCGTGGCGCGCGAGCTGCGCGCGGCGCACGGGCTCATTGTCTACAGCGTGAGCTGGTTCAACCTGCCGCTGGGCGACGCGAACGCACGGTTCAGCGCGCAGGAGCATCGCTTCGGCGTGCACGGGGGCGAGATCGAGACCTCGATGATGCTGGCGCTCACGCCGCAGCTGGTGCGCATGGGCGAGGCGAAAAACTTCAGTTCGACTTCGCAGCAGCGCGCGGCCGACTACGCGATCCTCGGCAACGGCAAGAGCGCCAAGCTCGGCTGGGCCATGGAGGACTACAACGCGCACGGCGCCGCAGGCAATGCGGCCGCTGCAACCGCCGAGAGCGGCCAGGTCGTGATCGATGCGGCCGCGCAGCAACTGGCACTGCTGCTGGCGGAGGTGTCGCGCCTGCCGCTGAGCACGGCCCAC
Organism: Variovorax sp. AC103; assembly: GCF_979254005.1. Lineage (NCBI taxonomy): Bacteria > Pseudomonadati > Pseudomonadota > Betaproteobacteria > Burkholderiales > Comamonadaceae > Variovorax > Variovorax sp. AC103. The sequence continues at coordinate 105,636 of NZ_CEEDFC010000014.1, forward strand.
ACGGGGCCGCTGCCTTAGGCGGCGCCCCTCAGCACCCCGGCGAACATGTCCGAGTCGACATTCCCGCCACTCACGCTGATGCCCACCGTCTTGCCGCGCCAGCGTTCCTGCTGCTGAAGCGCCGCCGCCAGCGCCGCGGCCCCCGCTCCCTCTGCCACGTTGTGCGTGTCGCTGAAGAGGATGCGCATCGCGTTGGCGATCTCGTCGTCGGTGACCATGACCACGTCGTCGGCCTCGCGCAGGATCACCTCCACGGATTCGGGCACCGGCGTGCGGCACGCCATGCCGTCGGCCAGCCGCGTGCTGACCGGCGCTTCCACCGGCTTGCCCGCGCGAAAGGAATCGCGGTACGCCGTGGCATGGGCGGACACCACGCCGATGAGCTTCGTCGACACGCCGCAGTGCGCACGCGCCGCAGCCGCCGCGGCAAAGCCCGAGCCCAGGCCGATCGGCACGAACAGCACGTCGGGTGGCGTGCCCGACAGCGCATCGAAAAATTCGACATACGCCGTCGACACCCCGCGCACCAGCTCGCGGTGGAACGAGGGCACGCGGTGCAGGCCGTCGCGTTCGGCCAGCACGCCCGCATATTCGGACGCCGCCTGGAAGTCGTCGCCGTGCTCGACCAGCGTCACGCCCAGCGCGCGCATCGCGGCGTTCTTTTCGGTCGAGTTGCCGTGCGGCACCACGATGGTCGCGGCCAGCCCGTGGCGCCGCGTGGCGAAGCCGACCGACTGGCCGTGGTTGCCGCGCGTGGCGCTGACCGCATGGCGCACCTCGGGATGCTCGCGCGCCAGCGTTTCGAAGTACGTCAGGCCGCCGCGGATCTTGAAGGCGCCGGCCGGCGTGTGGTTCTCGTGCTTGGCCCACACCGTGGCGCCCAGGCGCTGCGACAGCAGCGGCCAGGCGTACTGCGGTGTCGGCGGCATGGCCGCGCGCACGGTGCGCTGTGCGGCTTCGATGTCTTCGCGGGTGAATTTCACGGGTGCCCTTGTTCGATGTTCACTTGCGTTCGGTGAGCGCCACGCGCACCGCCAATGCGGCGAGCACGCTGCCCATCACATAGCGCTGCGCGCGCAGCCAGCCCGCGCTTTGCGACAGCACCGCCGTGATGCTCGCGGCGCCGAGGATCATTGCCGTGTTGACCGCGGCGCTGGTCGCCATCTGCGCCACGCCCAGCTGCATGCTCTGCAACAGCACCGAGCCGCGCTCGGGGTGGATGAACTGCGGAAAGAACGACAGGTAGAACATTGCCACCTTCGGGTTCAGCAGATTCGTGAGAAAGCCCATGCGAAACAGCCTGGCCGGCGGGTCGGCCGGCAGCACGCGCGCCTCGAAGGGCGCATTGCCGCCGGGCTTCACCGCCTGCCACGCGAGCCACAGCAGGTAGGCCGCGCCGGCCAGGCGGATCGCGTCGAAGGCCAGCGGCACCGCCAGCAACAGCGCGGTGAGCCCGAGCGCGGCGGCGAACAGGTGCACCAGGAACGCCGTCAGCACGCCGCCCAGCGAGATGAGCCCGGCGCGGCGGCCCTGGATCAGCGTGCGCGAGACGCAATAGATCATGTTCGGCCCCGGCGTGAGCGCCAGCAGCAGCGAGGCCAGGGCGAACCAGGCGATTTCGGTGAGGCTCAGCATGGTCAGAGTCCTTTGGATTCGAGCGTGACGGGGCCGCGTGGCGTGTCGAGCACGGCAATGAGGTTCGGCGGGCCGGCATCCACCGGCATGGCCGCCATGCCCACGGCCGACAGGGCGGCCGCCAGCGCCGGCGCGCGCGGATGCACGGCGCGCAGCGCACGCATTGCCAGGCCGGACTTCGGCATGGCGTCGGTCGGATGCACCGGCCCCCACTGAATGAGCGTGGGCAGTGCGCCGTAGAAAAGCCGCTGGCCGTCGTCGCGCACCGTGATCTGCCATTCGAGCCGGCCGGCCGGCGTGTCGCGCGAGGCCTCGAGCAGCGTGCCGCGGTCGATGTGCGCATGCTCCTCGTGCGCCAGGGCGCGCGCGGCGGCCTGCGCGTCGGGCACCCGGGCCACGAAGTGAATCAGCCGAGGCCCGCGCTGCGCGAGCCCGGCCTGCAGCGCGGCGTCGTCCAGGTCGAACCAGCGGTGCGTCTTGGGGCGCGAGGGCTGCTTGCCCGGCTCGATGGCGATGATTTCGAGGTAGGCCGCCGGAAAGTCGTCGCTCGCGATGTTCAGCAGGCGGTTGTGCGTGCCCATCAGCGGGTGCGTGCCGCCCGGCCCGGGCGCGACGCCGAGCGTGGCTTCGCACCAGGCCACGCCCTCGTCGAGCGAGGCGGCGGCAATCACGAGGTGGTCGAGTTGCGCGTGCATGGCGTGGTGGTCTCCTTTTGGCGGGGCTACAGCGTGACGTGGCCGTCGACGCAGGTCACGGCGTCGCCGCCGACCCAGATCTTTCCGGCGGCGTCGCGCTCGATGTACACACGGCCCGCGCGGCCCAGGCACTGGCCCTGCGCGGCCAGGTAGCGCTCGGGCATGTGGCCGTCGGCGATCAGCCATTCGGCCAGGCTCGCATTGAGGCTGCCGGTGACGGGGTCTTCCTGAACGCCGATGGGCTCGGCGAAGGCGCGCACTTCCAGGTCGATCTTCGCGCCGTCTTCGTTCGGCGTGGCGGGCCGGTTGCCGAAGGCGCGCGCCTCGCGGTTCGAACGGCCGATGAGCAGTGCGGTGTCGTGCGCCGCGGGCACGCCCGCCACGCCGGCCTTCACGCCCAGCTCCTTGAGCGCACGGTGGTCGGGCTGCAGCGCCAGCACGGCGTCGGCGTCGTTGACCAACAGGCCGAACCAGACCGGGCCGTTGTCGAGCACCTGCGCCGCAACGATCTGCTGCGCCTTCAGGCCCAGCGCGCCCGCCACCTTGGCCAGCAGCGCGGGGCTCGGTGCGCTGCGCTTGAGCGGCGGCGCGGCGAAGGCCAGGCGAGCGCCGTCTCGCCGCAGCGGCACCAGCCCGGCGCCGCACTGCTGCACCACCTGGCCGGCCGCCTTGGGCTTGCCGCCGGCCTGCAGCCACGCATGGCAGCTGCCGATGGTCGGGTGGCCGGCAAAGGGCAGCTCGCCGCCGGGCGTGAAGATGCGCACGCGGTAGTCGGCGGCGGGGTCGGTCGGGGGCAGCAGGAAGGTGGTCTCGGACAGGTTGGTCCACTGCGCGAAGCGCTGCATGGCCTCGTCGCCGAGGTCCTGGCCGTCGATCACCACGGCGAGCGGGTTGCCGTAGTACGCGGTGGCGGTGAAGACGTCGACTTGCTTGAAGGGGCGAGATTTCATCGGATTCATTCGAGAGGCAGATCGAGCACGCCGCGCGCGCCCGGACGGGAAAGCAGGTCGGCGTACCAGCGCTCGACGTTCGGCCAGGCCGGCCGGCGGTATTCGGCGGCCGGCAGGCCGAACCAGCGATGCGCTTCGCAGCCGAGCGGGAAGTCGGCCATGGTGAAGCTGTCGCCGCCCATGTAGGCGTGCTTGCCGAGGTGCGCGTCGAGCATCGCGAACAGCGCCTCGCTCTCGCGCACCGACGCATCGATGAGCGCGTTCTGGCGCTCCGACGGCGGCGTGCGCACCCACTGGATGAAGGCGTCGCGGCTCGCGCGGTTGAGCGTGGTCTGCTGCCAGTCCATCCAGCGCTCGGCGGCGAAGCGCGCGGGCAGTTCGCTCGGGTAGAAGCTGCCGTGCGAGTGCCTGGCGCAGAGGTAGCGCACGATCACGTTCGACTCCCACAGCGTCACGCGCTCGGCACCCTCGCCGTCGTCGATGGTGGGCACCATGGCGTTCGGATTGAGCGCCAGGTATTCGGGCGTCTGCACCACGCCGAACCTGCCGCCGGCCTCGGTGCGCTGGAAGTCGAGGCCGAGCTCCTGCGCGCACCACACCACCTTGCGGACATTGATCGAACTGATGCGGCCCCAGATATTGAGCATGGTCGTGATTCTTTCGTTGATTCCTGGATTCAGGCCGCCATGAGCCGCGCGGTGCCCGACACGCGGACCGAGCTGCCCGCGGCGGGCGCGATGTCGGCATGCAGCTTCGACAGCATGCCCATGTCCTCGCCCTGCACCACGTCGATGGCGCCGCCGTGCGGCCAGCCGATGTCGCGCAGGTAGCCTGCCAGCGCGGCGGTGGCCGCGCCGGTCGCGGGGTCTTCGTGGACGCCGCCGGAGGCGAAGGGGTTGCGGGTGTGGAAGCGCTGCGCCGTCTCGGCGTGGAGCAACAGCACGGTCGTGAGGCCGGCGCCGTTCATCAGCGCGCGCCCGGCTTCCAGTTCGTAGTGCATGGCCGACAGCAGGGCCCGGCTCTTCAAGGCCAGCACCAGGTGATCGGCACCCGCGTGCGCGACGGCCGGCGCAATGCGCGGGTCCAGGTCGCCGGCCGCGTAGCCGAACAGGGCCAGCGCGTCGGACACCAGCGCGGGCGCCGCAGCCGCGCTGCGCGTGGGTGGCGACTGCAATGCCGCGGCCACGAGGTTGCCGTCGCGCCGGCCTTCGACGGTGATCCGCGCATGGTTGAGTGCCAGCGCGAACACGCCGTCGCCGTGCTGCAGCGCGAGCGCGGCGCCCAATGCGATCGTCGCGTGGCCGCAGAACGGCACCTCGGACTGCGGCGAGAAGTAGCGCACGCGCCAGCCGTCGGCGGTGCGGGCGGCGAACGCGGTCTCCGAGAAGCCGACTTCCGCAGCGACGGCCTGCATCCGTGCCGCGTCGGGCAATGCGTCGCCGATGACGACGCCGGCGGGGTTGCCGCCCGTCTCGCCGTCGGAGAAGGCTGCGATCTTCAGGACATTCATGGGGGTGTCTTTCTCAGCGCGGCGCGGGCCGGTCGAGGAACAGCAGCCGCACGGCCAGGCCCAGCATCACGGCGGCCAGAAGGCTGCTCTGCAACCGCGCCGCGCCGGGACGGCGGTGCAGCCAGCGGCCGACCTGGCCGCTGCATGCGCCCAGCAAGGTGTTGAACGCCAGCGCGGCCAGCGACAGCACCACGCCCAGCTGCACCAGCTGCAGCGGCACGCTGCCGCGCGCGGGGTCGACGAACTGCGGCAGGAAGACCATGAAGAACAGCAGCGCCTTCGGGTTGACCAGGTTGTTCAGCAGCGCCATGCGCACGATGCGGCCGAACCCTGCCGGCTGCGCCTGCGCACCCATGCGCAGACCGCCGCCACTTCGCAGGGCCTGCACCGCCAGCCACACCAGGTAGAGCGCGCCCGCATAGCGCAGCACGTCGAACGAGGGCGGCCACGCGGCCACCAGCGCGGTGACGCCCGTGGCCGCGAACAGCGTGTGCACCAGGTCGGCCGCCGAGATGCCCAGCGCCGCCGCGAAGCCGCCGCGCGGGCCATGGGCCACGCCGTGCGAGAGCACGAAGGCCATGTTCGGGCCCGGCGACAGGAACAGCGCCAGCACGGCGAGCAGGAAGAGCGAGAGCGTGGCGAGGCCGATCAAGGAAGGCTCCTGGTGGGAGGGGTGGGGGTGGGCGGCTGCCTCAGATCTGCGCGGCCGCCAGCGTCTTGTCGCCGAGCAGCACCAGCTCTTCGCGCAGCGTTTGCGCCAGCGCGGCGATGGCGATGTCGATCTGCTCGACGCTGGCCGTCACGAACGACAGGCGCAGCGTGCGCGGATCGCCTTCGCCCGCGTAGAACGGCGCGCCGGGCACGAAGGCCACGTTGCGTTCCACCGCCTTGGGCAGCAGCGTGACGGTGTCGATGCCCTCGGGCAGGCGCGCCCACAGGAACATGCCGCCCTTGGGGGCGTTGAACTTCACGTCCAGGCCTTTCATTTCGCGCTTGAGCGCGGCGATCATCGCGTCGCGCTGGCTCTTGTACAGCGCGCGGATGGTGGGCACATGGCGCTCGAGGAAGCCGTCCTTCATCACCGAGGACACCATGCGCTGCGTGAAGATCGGCGTGTGCAGGTCGACGGCCTGCTTGGCCTGCAGCAGCTTCGGGTAGATGGACTTGGGCGCCACCAGGAAGCCCAGGCGCAGGCCGGGTGCCAGCACCTTGGAGAACGAGCCCAGGTAGATCACGCCTTCGGGGTTGCGCGCGGCCAGCGGCAGCGGCGGGGCTTCGTCGAACCAGAGTTCGCCGTAGGGGTTGTCCTCGACGATCGGCAAATCGGCTGCAGCGGCGGCTGCCGACACGGCGGCGCGGCGCTCCTCGGTCATGGTGCGGCCGGTGGGGTTCTGGAAGTTGGGCAGCAGGTAGACGAAGCGCGCGTCGCGGGCCTTGGCCACCAGGTCTTCGACGATCACGCCGTCGTCGTCGCTGGCCACGCCCACGGGGTTCGGCTCCATCGGGCCGAAGGCCTGCAGCGCGCCCAGGTAGGTGGGCGTCTCGACCAGCACCTTGCTGCCCGGATCGATCAGCACCTTGGCCACCAGGTCGAGGCCCTGCTGAGAGCCGGTGGTGATGAGCACCTGCGAGGCATCGACGTCCCAGGGCAGCATGTCGGCCACGGCCTGGCGCAGCGGCGCGTAGCCTTCGCTGGCGGCGTACTGCAGGGCGGCCTGGCCGTCGGTGTGCAGCACTTCTGCGCAGGCGTCGGCAAAGGCCTGGATGGGGAAGGTCTTGGGCGAGGGCAGGCCGCCGGCCAGGCTGATGATGCCGGGGCGCTCGGTGACCTTCAGGATTTCACGCAGCACCGAGGGATTCATCTTGGCGGCACGTGCGGCGAGTTTCCAGTTCATGGGGTTCTTTCAGGCGGTGAGGTGAGATTCGAATGAGAGGGTACAGGCGGATCAGCGTCCGTGCGGGCCGGCCTCGCCGGCGGCGGCTGGCGCTATTTTCGGCGCGGCGGCCTTCATGGGGTTGGACGCGTTCGCCGGCTGCGACAGCCGCTTGCCGACCACCACCGTGGCCACCACGGCGACGGCGAAGCCCAGCGTCACCAGGTCCAGCGGCTCGCCCAGGATCGGGATCGACGCGAGGATCGACAGAAAGGGCTGCAGCAGCTGCGTCTGGCTCACGCGCAGCGCGCCGCCCAGGGCCAGGCCGCGGTACCAGGCGAAGAAGCCGATCCACATCGAGAACATGCCCACGTACACGAAGCCCAGCCACGACGCCGTGGCGATGGGTTGCGTCGGCCACAGCGCCAATGTGGCCGGCAGCGTGAAGGGCAGCGCCATCACGCAGACCCAGCAGATCACGCGCTCGGCGCCCAGCGAGGGCGTGACCTGCGCGCCGTAGATGTAGCCGAACGATGCGGCGATGACGGCGCCCACCAGCAGCAGGTCGGCCCACTCGAAGCCGAAGCCGTGCCCCGTCTGGCTCGCGCGCAGCACCGAGAACACCACCACCAGCAGGCTGCCCGCGACCGCGCACAGCCAGAAGCCGAGCCGCGCGCGCTGGTGCAGCACCCAGGCCGCGACCGCGGCCGTGACCAGCGGCAGCAGCGCCGTCACCACCGCCGCATGGCTGGCCGTGACCACGCGCAGCGCATAGGCCAGCAGGAGCGGAAAGCCGATGCAGTTGCCCAGCACCGCGATGCCCAGCGACTTCCACTGGTGCGGGGCCGGACGCCGCGAGCGCGTGACCAGCAGGAACACGGCCGACAGCAAGCCCGCCAGCGCCGCGCGCCCGAGCGTGACGAACCACGGCGACAGCTGCGGTGCGTCCTGCGTGCCGGTGGCCAGGCGCGTCATCGGCAGCGTGACGGCGAACATGGCCACGCCAACCACGCCGAGCCACATGCCCAGCGTCTCGTCCCTGATGTCGAGCTTCATACGCGCACCATCCACCACGCCGTGAGCACCAGCACCAGCCCCATCGCGCGGTTGAACCACAGCAGCCGCGCGCCCCTGGCCAGCCAGTCGCGCAGCAGCGCGCCGACCAGCGCATAGGTGAAGTTGCTGGTGAAGGCGAAGAACAGCATCACCGGCGCCACGATGGCGAAGCGGCCCAGCGCGTCGGGCTGGCCGGCGATCCAGCCCGCCACCAGCGTGAGCGCCAGCAGCCAGGCCTTGATGTTCACGAACTGCAGCATCACACCCTGGCCGAAACCCACCGACAGGCTGGCGCCATCGGCCTTGCCGAGCGTGGCGCTGCCGCTGAGCTTGTAGGCCAGCCAAAGCAGGTAGCCGATGCCCAGCACCTTGATGGCCACGCGCAACGGGGGCACCGCCACCACCAGCGCGCCGATGCCCGCGGCGCACAGCGCCAGCAGCAGGGTCCAGCCGACCGGCACCGCCACGATGAAGCGCATGGCGCGCGGCAGGCCGCCGTTGGCGGCCAGGGCGGTGGAGAGCGTGGTGTTGGGTCCGGGCGAGAAACTCATCGCCGTGGCCAGCACCAGCAGCGCGGTGAATTCTTGCCAGTTCATGGCACACACTCTAAACTTCAGACCATTACAGTGCCAATACAGATGATCGAACAATCCCGGAATCTGTATTGGTCAATCCTTCGACACAGCGCCCCTTCAAGAGAGGCGGCGCTCCTGCCGCGAGTGAACCACGCATGCTGACACGCACCTCCACCCAGTCGCTGACCAGCCAGCTCGCCGACCGCCTGGGCGAGCGCATCCGCACCCGGCTGCTGCCGCCCGGCGCCCGCCTGCCCTCGGTGCGCGAATGCGCGCGGCAGCAGGGCGTGAGCCCGTACACGGTGGTGGCGGCCTACGACCAGTTGCTGGCGCAGGGGCTGGTCGAGGCCCGCCGGCAACGCGGCTTCTATGTGCGGGACTCGGCACCGGTACAGGACGGCCGCCCGAACAATGGCCCGGATGCCGGCACCGTGAGCGGCATGCCTGCCGCGATGGCCGTGCAGATGATGGCCTCGCGCGTGCCGGCCGACGCCAGCTCGCTGATCCGCAGCATGTTCCACCGCCCGAGCGACAAGCCGCAGCCGGGCATGGGCGTGTTCCCGCCCGACTGGATGGCGTCGACCTTCATGCCCACCGCCGTGCGGCGCATGACCAGCACAGCCGTGCTGCAGGAGCTGTCGCTGCAGTACGGAGAGCCTGCGGGCGACATGGCGCTGCGGCGCAGCCTGTCGCAGAAGCTGGTGGGCATCAACGTGCCGGCCTCGCCCGAGCAGATCGTGACCACCATCGGTGCCACGCATGCGCTGGACATCGTGAGCCGCACGCTGCTGCGCGCGGGCGACCCGGTGATGGTGGAGGAGCCGGGCTGGGCGCTGGAGTTCGCGCGGCTGGAGGCGCTGGGCATGCGCATCCTGCCGGTGCCGCGGCGCGCCGACGGGCCCGACCTGGAGGTGATGGCGCAGTACTGCAGGCTGCACAGTCCCAAGCTCTTCGTCAGCGTGAGCGTGCTGCACAACCCCACGGGCTACAGCCTCACGCCCGGCAGCGCGCACCGCGTGCTGCAACTGGCCAACGAGCACGACTTCCACATCGTCGAGGACGACACCTACAGCCACCTCGCGCCCGAGCACGCCACGCGCCTGAGCGCGCTCGACGGGCTGCAGCGCACCATCTACGTGAGCGGCTTCGCGAAGATCCTGGCGCCCAACTGGCGCATCGGCTTCCTGGCCGCGGCGCCCGCGCTGAAGGAGCGGCTGCTGGAGACCAAGCTGCTGGCCACGCTGACCTCGCCCACGCTGTTCGAGCGGGCGCTGTCGTGGTGCATCGACCAGGGGCAACTGCGGCGCCACGCCGAGCGCATGCGCGTCCGGCTGGACGGTGCGCGCAGCCGGTCGGTGAAGCTCGCGATGTCGCACGGCTGCACCTTCGCGTCGGAGCCTGCGGGGCTGTTCGGCTGGGTCGATACCGGCGTGGACACCGACGCGCTCACGCAACGCATGCTCGACCAGGGCTATCTGCTGGCACCGGGGTCGCTGTTCCATGCGCGCCGGCCGCCGAGCACCATGATGCGGATCAACTTCGCGACCTCGCAGGAGGCGGCGTTCTGGAAGGTGTTCAGCAAGGTGCGCGGCGAGCTCTGACGGCCGCGAAAAGCCCGGGGCCTTGGAGTAAGCTGGCAACACAAGAAAACCCAGCCTGGAGACCCCCCATGAGCAACGCCAACAAGCCCTTCGACTTCAGCCAGTTCGTCCCCGGATTCGACTTCCTGAAGAACCTTGCCGGGGGGGCGGCCGCAGGGGCCGGCGCCGGCGCGGTGCCCGGCATTCCGAGCCTGGCGAGCTGGGTGGCGCCCACGCTGAGCGTGGAAGAGGTCGACAAGCGCATCCAGGAACTCAAGACCGTGCAGTACTGGCTCGAGCAGAACGGCCATGCGCTCAAGGCCACGATCCAGGCGCTCGAGGTGCAGAAGATGACCCTGTCGACGCTGCGCGGCATGAACGTGCGCATGGAAGACATCGCCAGCGCCTTCACCAAGCAGGCCGCCGCGATGGCGCCGGCGGCTGCAGCCGGTGCAACTGCCTCGGCACCCGAGCCCGAAGAGGCGGAAGAAGCGGAAGAAGCCGAAGCCGGATCACCCGAGGAAGAAGCGGCACCGGCAAAGTCGCGCGCCAGGCCGAAGGCCGGCAATGCCGGCGTGGTCGACCCCATGCAGTGGTGGGGCGCGCTCACCGAGCAGTTCCAGCAGATCGCCAGCACGGCGCTGCAGGACGCGGCGCAGCTCAAGGTGCCGGCCATGGCCCAGCCGCTGGCCGATGCCGTCAAGGCGATGGGCACGCCGGCCGCGCGCAAGCCCGCCGCCGCAAAGAAGGCCGCCGCAAGCAAGGCCCCGGCCGCCAAAAAGAAGCCCGCCACCGCCGCCCGCAAGCGAACCTCCGCGCGGCGCTGACGTCATACACGGATATTTTTTGAAGAGAACGGGTCGGCACGCATCATGAAGTTGTTTCCCTCCGGTCATGCCACCCATCCGCAGTGGCGCATGGCAGCCGGCCTCGTGCTGGCGCAGTTGCGCGCACAGATGGCCCTTCCCGACTACGCGTCGGCGCCCACCCTGGGGCTGCTCTACATCACCGACCACTACGCCACCGACGCGCAGGACATCCTCGACCACCTGAGCGCCGAGCTGCCCGAGGTGACCGACTGGTCGGGCACGGTCGGCATCGGCGTGTCGGCCAACAACGCCGAGTACTTCGACGAACCCGGCATCAGCCTGATGCTGTGCGCGCTGCCGAGCGACCAGTACCGCGTGTTCTCGGGCGTGGCGCCGCTGGGCAACTCCGAAATGAGCGGCTTCGAGGCGCACACGGCGCTGGTGCATGCCGACCCCGCCACGCCCGACCTGACCGAACTCATCGGCGAGATGGCCGGGCGCACCGACACCGGCTACCTGTTCGGCGGGCTGTCGTCGGGCCGCCACGGCTCGCTGCAGTTCGCCATCGGCGGCAACGGCAACATCCGCGGGCACGGCGCGGCGGGCGGCGTGTTTTCGGGCGGCATGTCGGGCGTGGTGTTCGGCGAGGGCGTGCGGGTGGTGTCGCGCGTCACGCAGGGCTGCCAGCCGCTGCGTTCGGGCGCGGTGCGCGAGCGCGAGATCACCGAGGCCGACGGCAACCTGCTGCTCAAGCTCGACGGCGAACCCGCGCTCGACGTGCTGCTGGCCGACCTGCAGGTGTCGCTCGAGCGTCCGCAGGAGGCCATCGACGCGGTGCGCAACACGCTGGTGGGGCTGGCCGACGCGGGCAGCGACGGCATCCGCCGCACCGGCGACCTGGGCGCCGACGTGCTGGTGCGCCACATCATCGGCCTGGACCCCACGCGACGCGGCATCGCCATTGCCGACACGGCCGAGGCCGGCATGCGCCTGACCTTCTGCCGCCGCAACGCGCAGGCCGCGCGGGCCGACCTGATGCGCATCTGCGCCGAAATCCGCGAAGAGCTGGAACCTGAAGAGCAGACGCTGGCCACCGCGCGCGCCGTGGCCGCAGGCGAGGCCGAGGCCGCGCCGCACCCGGCGCGGCGCATTGCCGGGGCTGTGTACGTGAGCTGCTCCGGACGCGGCGGGCCGCACTTCGGCGCGCCCGGCGCGGAGCTGCAGATCGTGCGCCATGCGCTGGGCGACGTGCCGCTGGTCGGGTTCTTTGCGGCGGGCGAAATTGCCCGCCACCATCTGTATGGCTACACCGGCGTATTGACGGTGTTCACCAGCAACGACTGACCTTGGCGATCACGCCGGCTGCAGCACGCGCAGCCTGGGCGCAGGCATGCCGGTGAACGCGAAATCGACCTCGGGCGCCAGCCCGCTCACGATGCGCGCGATCGACTTGCCCGAGCCGCAGGCGTGCGTCCAGCCGAGCGTGCCGTGGCCGGTGTTGAGGAACAGGTTCGGCAGCTTTGTCTTGCCGATCAGCGGCACGTTGCTCGGCGTGGCGGGGCGCAGGCCGGTCCAGAACTGCGCCTGCGTGGTGTCGCCGGCGCCGGGGAACAGTTCTTCGACGCGGCGCACGATGGCTTCGCAGCGCACCGGGTTCAGGTCGCGGTCGTAGCCATTGAGCTCGGCCGTGCCGGCAATGCGCAGGCGGTCGCCGGACGCCGACGTGTAGCGCGAGAACACCAGCTTGAACTCGTCGTCGGTCAGCGAGACCTGGTGGGCCTTGGAAGCGTCCTTCACGGGCAGCGTCACCGAGTAGCCCTTGGCCGGGTAGATCGGCAGCCGGATGCCCAGCGGCGCGGCCAGCAGCGGGCTCAGCGAGCCCATCGCCATGACGAAGGAGTCGCCGCGGATGCGCTGGAAGCGGCCCTCGTGGTCGGTCACCTCGACGTGGTCGATCTGGCCACCGGCCTCGCGCAGCGCGGTGACGGTGTGGCCCATGAGGAACTTCACGCCGGCCGCAGCCGCCAGCTTGGAAAGCTCGCGTGCAAAGCGGTTGGCGTCGCCCGATTCGTCTTCGGCCGTGAAGGTGGCGCCCGCCAGCTTGGGCCGGATGTGGGCGAGGGCGGGCTCGATCTTCACCGCCTCGTCGGCCGAGATGACCTGGCGCTCGCAGCCCAGGGCACGCATCTGCTCGGCGGGGGCGAGGGCGCCGTCGAATTCCTTCTGCGTCGTGTAGAAGTGCAGGATGCCCTGCGTGCGCTGGTCGTAGTCGATGCGCGTGTCGCGGCGCAACTGTTGCAAGGTGTCGCGGCTGTAGGTGCCCAGGTGCACGATCTGCGCGATGTTGTGGCGGGTGCGCGCGGGCGTGCATTCACGCAGAAACTGCAGGCCCCAGAGCCATTGGCGTATGTCGGCGCGGATGCGGAACAGCAGCGGGGCGTCTTCCTTGCCCAGCCATTGCAGCACCTTGAGCGGCGCGCCCGGGTTGGCCCAGGGTTCGGCATGGCTGACGGAAATCTGCCCGCCGTTGGCAAAGCTGGTCTCGGCGGCCGGGGTGGCCTGCCGGTCGATCACGGTCACTTCGTGGCCGAGTTGCTGGAGGTAGTAGGCCGAAGTCACGCCGAGCAGGCCGGCGCCAAGAACGATCACGCGCATTTCAAGTACCTCTTGAGGTTGAAGCGCTTGAACGACGGGCGTGGTGTGCTATTGAATCAATAGCAGGCAACCGGACGGCCGTGGTCCAAGTTGCCGCTCCCCCTGTCCTCGGTACCTGAGAGATTCACCCCCTGCGCCCGCAGCGGGTTTGCTCCTTCGGTGCATCGTTGCCACTGGGCGTGGTGCGATGACTCTCCAGACGGCGTTGTCAGTTGATGCAGTACTGACCCCTTGCCGAAATCTTCTTCGAAGACCTCGTCGGGCCGACCTGAGCGTTCATGGGAGTTTGCGCCTTCGGTAGGGCCACCGGGGTGGCCCGCTCTCCTGCAGTGTGGCCGATTGTAAACACGGCCTGAAGTGAACGGTAACGCCTTGTGTTTCGGCCTGTCGGCCCAATGGGATAATCACCAGTTGATTTGCCGCAGGGCAATTGCTTCAAACACAGGGGACCCCATGATCTTGGTTACCGGCGGCGCTGGCTTCATTGGCGCCAATTTCGTACTCGACTGGATCGCGAACAGCGACGAGCCGGTCATGAACCTCGACAAGCTGACCTACGCGGGCAACCTCGAGACCCTCGCGTCGCTCAAGGGCAACCCGAACCACATCTTCGTGCAGGGCGACATCGGCGACAGCGCGCTGCTCGACCGCCTGCTGGCCGAGCACAAGCCGCGCGCCGTGGTCAACTTCGCCGCCGAATCGCACGTGGACCGCTCCATTCACGGCCCCGAAGACTTCGTGCAGACCAACGTGCTCGGCACCTTCCGCCTGCTCGAATCCGTGCGCGGCTTCTGGAGCGCGCTGCCTGCCGACCAGAAAAGTGCCTTCCGCTTCCTGCACGTGTCCACCGACGAGGTCTACGGCTCGCTCTCCAAGACCGACCCCGCCTTCACCGAAGAGAACAAGTACGAACCCAACAGCCCGTACTCGGCCAGCAAGGCCGCGAGCGACCACCTCGTGCGCGCCTGGCACCACACCTACGGGCTGCCGGTGGTCACCACCAACTGCTCGAACAACTACGGTCCGTTCCACTTCCCCGAGAAGCTCATTCCGCTGATGATCGTCAACGCCCTGGCCGGCAAGCCGCTGCCCGTGTACGGCGACGGCATGCAGGTGCGCGACTGGCTCTACGTGAAGGACCACTGCAGCGCCATCCGCCGCGTGCTCGAAGCCGGCAAGCTCGGCGAAACGTACAACGTGGGCGGCTGGAACGAGAAGCCCAACATCGAGATCGTCAACACCGTGTGCGCGCTGCTCGACGAACTGAGCCCCAAGGCCGGCGGCAAGCCCTACAAGGAACAGATCACCTACGTCACCGACCGCCCCGGCCACGACCGCCGCTACGCCATCGACGCGCGCAAGCTCGAACGCGAACTCGGCTGGAAGCCCGCCGAGACTTTCGACTCCGGCATTCGCAAGACCGTCGAGTGGTACCTCGCGAACAGCGAATGGGTGCGCAACGTGCAAAGCGGTGCCTACCGCGAGTGGGTTGAAAAACAGTACGACGCCGCACCGGCAAAGGCCGCGGCATGAAGTTGCTGCTGCTGGGCAAGGGCGGGCAGGTGGGTTGGGAACTGCAGCGCAGCCTGGCGCCGCTGGGTGAATTGGTGGCGCTCGATTTCGACAGCACCGACTTTCATGCCGACTTCAGCCGCCCCGAGCAGCTGGCAGACACGGTGCTCAAGGTGCGCCCCGACGTGATCGTCAATGCGGCGGCCCACACGGCCGTCGACAAGGCCGAGAGCGAGCCCGAGTTCGCGCGCAAGCTCAACGCCACCTCGCCCGGCGTGGTGGCCGAGGCGGCGCAGCAGATCGGCGCGCTGATGGTGCATTACTCGACCGACTACGTCTTCGACGGCAGCGGCAGCGCACCCTGGAAGGAAGACGACGCGACCGGCCCGCTGAGCGTGTACGGCCAGACCAAGCTCGAGGGCGAGCAACTGGTGGCCCAGTACTGCGCAAGGCACCTGATCTTTCGCACGAGCTGGGTGTATGCGGCGCGCGGCGGCAACTTCGCCAAGACCATGCTGCGGCTGGCGAAGGAGCGCGACAAGCTCACGGTGATCGACGACCAGTTCGGCGCGCCCACGGGTGCCGAGCTGCTGGCCGACGTCACGGCGCACGCCATCCGGGCAACGCTGCAGGACCCCACGAAAGCCGGTCTCTATCACGCGATTGCCGGCGGTGAAACCACATGGCACGGCTATGCGCGCTTCGTGCTCGGCCTGGCGCAGCAGGCCGGCGTCGAGCTCAAGGCCGGCCCCGATGCCGTCGAGGCCGTGCCGACCAGCGCCTTCCCGACCCCGGCGAAACGCCCGCACAACTCGCGCCTGGACACCACCAAGCTGCAGACCACCTTCGGGCTGCGCCTGCCCCCCTGGCAGGACGGCGTTGCGCGCATGCTGCGCGAAACGCTCTGACGCGTGAATTCACACGAGAAGAAAAGCATGACCACGACGACTCAACGCAAGGGCATCATCCTGGCCGGCGGCTCGGGCACCCGCCTGCATCCGGCAACCCTGGCGCTCAGCAAGCAGCTGCTGCCCGTGTATGACAAGCCGATGATCTACTACCCGCTCAGCACGCTGATGCTGGGCGGCATGCGCGACATCCTGATCATCAGCACGCCGCAAGATACGCCGCGCTTCCAGCAATTGCTGGGCGACGGCAGCCAGTGGGGCATCAACCTGCAGTACGCAGTGCAGCCCAGTCCCGACGGCCTGGCGCAAGCCTTTCTCATCGGCGACAAGTTCGTGGGCAACTCGCCGAGCGCACTGGTGCTGGGCGACAACATCTTCTATGGCCACGATCTCGTGAACCTGCTCGCCGACGCCGACAAGAAGCCGTCGGGCGCCACCGTGTTCGCGTACCACGTGCAGGACCCGGAGCGCTACGGCGTGGTCGCGTTCGACGCCAAGGGCAAGGCCAGCAGCATCGAGGAGAAGCCCTTGAAGCCCAAGAGCAGCTACGCGGTCACCGGCCTCTACTTCTACGACAACCAGGTGGTGGACATTGCCAAGGCCGTGAAGCCGAGCGCGCGCGGCGAGCTGGAGATCACCGCCGTCAACCAGGCGTATCTCGACCTCGACCAGCTGAACGTGCAGATCATGCAGCGCGGCTACGCATGGCTGGACACGGGCACGCACGACAGCCTGCTGGAAGCGGGCCAGTTCATCGCGACGCTGGAGCATCGGCAGGGGTTGAAGATTGCGTGCCCCGAGGAAATCTCTTGGCGCAACGGCTTCATCACCAGCGAGCAGCTCGAAAAGCTCGCGGCGCCGCTGGAGAAGAGCGGCTACGGCAAATACCTGCGGCACCTGCTGAACGACGAGGTGCGGTCATGAAGGCCACGCCGACGGCCATTCCCGATGTGCTGGTGATCGAACCCAAGGTGTTCGGCGACGCGCGGGGCTTCTTCTTCGAAAGCTTCAACCAGAAGGCCTTCGACGAAGCGGTCGGCCACCATGTCGATTTCGTTCAGGACAATCACTCGCGCTCGGTCAAGGGCGTGCTGCGTGGCTTGCACTATCAGATCCAGCAGCCGCAGGGCAAGCTGGTGCGGGTGGTGCGGGGCGCGGTGCTCGACGTGGCGGTGGACATCCGGCGCAAGTCGCCGACCTTCGGCAAATGGGTGTCGCAGGAACTGAGCGAAGAAAACCACAAGCAACTGTGGGTGCCCGCGGGCTTCGCGCACGGATTCCTGGTGCTGAGCGATACAGCTGACTTCCTGTACAAGACCACCGACTACTACGCCCCGGCCAACGAACGCTGCATTGCCTGGAACGACCCGGCGATCGCCATCGCATGGCCCGACCTTCAGGCCGATTTCGTGTTGTCCGCCAAGGACCAGACGGGCAAACGCCTGGCCGACGCCGAAGTATTTGAATGACGCCGTGCGCGGCGCGCCGGCACGGGCGCTTCTCGGGCGCACCCTTCGGTTTTCCTCTCTCATGCGGCTGCGTATTGCGGCCCACATTCATTCGGCCGGTTCCTGACGACGGCAAAAATGAACAACTCACCGTCTCGCATTTTTTCTAAGCGCCGCCAATGAATTTCAGATGGACCACCGTGCTTGCCCTGCTCATCCTGGGCGGCGTGGCAACGGCGACAGGCTTGCATCAGCTGAGTTGGCATTCGATCGCCGCCCTCCAGTGGGACGCGCTCAAGCCCTACGCCGTGGTGATGGTGGGCGGCATGTTCGCCGCCGAAATCTTTTCGCGCTGGCTCGGCATCCACCGCCTCGCGGCCGGCGCGGCCGTGGCAGCCGCCATTGCTTTGGCCACGGGCGCGGCGGGCGCCTTGCTGGTCGTGGCGTGGATCGCGCTCGCGAGCCATGTGGTGGGCTCGACGGTGCTGACGGTGTGGAGCAAGCGCAGCGAAGCGCCCTCGGCCCTGATCTCGGTGCTCGTGGGCGCCGTCGTCTATGGGTCGCTGATCGGCCTTGCCGCGCACCGGCCCATCAACTACCCGGGCTTGTATGCCATTGCGCTGGCCTTGCCGATCGTATTCGGCTGGCGGCAGGTTCGCACGGCGCTGCTGTCGATGAAGACCTTCGCACGCAGCAAGTCGACGTCCTGGCTGGATCTGCTGATCGTCGGCGTGGCGCTGGCTCACTTCGTCGTGGGGCTGATGCCGGAAACCGGGCACGACGCCCTGGCGTCGCACCTGTTCATTCCCGCGCACCTCGCGGCGCGCCACGCCTGGGGCTTCGACGTCAGCCTGTATGCGTGGGCGGTGATGCCGATGATGGGCGACTGGCTGTTCTCGCTGGGCTACATGCTGGCGGGCGAAACAGGCGCGCGCCTCGTCAATGTGGGCTTCGTGCTGGCCACTTGCTGCCTGGTGCGCGAACTCGTGCTGTGGGCCGGCGGCAGCCGCGCCGGTGCGAAGTGGGGCGCGCTGCTGTTGCTCACCACGCCGCTGGCGCTGCTCGAAAGCAGCAGCCTCTACATCGAATCCATCTGGGCGGCCTTCGCGGTCGCCGGCGGGCTGTCGCTTTTCAGGGCGTTGCAGCGCGACGGGCAGCGGCCCGCCGACATCCGCTCGGCCGCCATCCTGCTCGGCGGCGCACTGGCCGCGAAAGCGATCACGCTGGCGATCCTGCCGGGGTTGTTCATCGTGTTCCTGGTGCGTTTCCGCGTATGGGCCACCAAGGCATCGGCGGGGCGCTTCGGGCGTGCGCTGGGGCTCTTTGCGCTGGTGGGCTGCGTTCCCTACCTCACCGCGTGGGTGCTCACCAAAAATCCGTTGTTCCCCTATTTCAACGAGATCTTCCGCTCGAAGCTCTGGCCTCTGGCCAACTTCCAGGACTCGCGCTGGACCAAGGGCTTCAAGTGGGACACTCTCTACCAGGCGACCTTCCACACCGAAACCTTCCTGGAAAGCTGGCCGGGCGCGAGCGGCTTCCAGTGGCTGCTGCTGCTGCTGCCTGCGGTCGTGCTGGTGGCCCGAAAGGGAAAGCAGCGCGCGCTGGCGATTCTCTTCGTGGGCGCGGCTTCGGCGGTGCTGACGTTCCAGTCCATCGCCTACCTTCGCTACATCTTCCCGGCCTTCGTGTTGATGGTCGCGTTGATCGCCGCCGCGTTTTCACAGCCGGAAAGCGCCTCGCCGATCGGCAAGCGGGCGCTCTGGATCGCCAGTGCGGTCGTCGTCCTGCTGAATCTGGTCTTCCTGAAATCGGCGACCCACTACGGTGACATCGTGGCGCAGCCGCTGCTCAGCCAGACGGGCAGGGAAGCTTTCCTGCGCGACCGGCTGCCCATTCGCAGCGCGGTCGACGTCGTGAACAAGCTCAACCTCGACGACTCGCCGGTCGCGGTTTTCTCCTCGCCGCTGGGTGCCGGCCTTCATGCCGATGCGCTGTACCCCAGCTGGTACAACCTGAACTTCGAGCGCGCCGTGACCGCTGCCGAGTCGACCGACTCGATGGCCAAGGCGCTGGTGCTGGCGGGCGGCGACTACCTCGTTCTCGACAGCGGCTGGGGCACGCCCGTGCAGCGAAAACTGATCGAGGAGGCGAGCGACCCGGTGGCCGCGTTCGTGCCCATTGCCGTGCGGCGCGTCAAGGATCAATATCGCTTCGCGCAAGAGCTGCTGCGCAACCCCGATTTCGCCGCGGACGACGGCTGGTATCTGCCTCCCGGCATGTCGGACAGGCGCGCGGGCCGCATCTCGGTCAATGTGACGGCCGTGGCGACGCAGCAGGTTCCCGTGGTCGCCGGACGCCGCTACAAGAACAGCGCAAAGAGCGTCTGCGATCCGCAACCGACGCAGGGGCGCCTGCAGGTGAACTGGATGGATGCGAAGGGCCGATTCATCGGGACGAACATCCAGGTCTTCGAATGCACCGCCGAGGCCACGACCTATTCCATGGAAGTCAGGGCGCCCCGGAAAGCAGCCACTGCCGTCGTCTACGCCTCGGGGCAGACCGACGTTTCCGTCACCTTCAGTGAAGTATCTTTCAAACAATGACTTCCACCAGCTACGAAACGCAGATGTCGAGCGCCCGCATCGCGGTCGTGATCCCGTCCTACAAGGTCACCCGGCACATCGCACCGCTGATTGCATCGATCCCGTCGTACGTCTGGAAAATCTACGTGGTGGACGATGCCTGTCCCGACCAGTCGGGCAATTTCGTCAAGGCCAACTGCACCGATCCGCGAATCACCATCGTTTTCCATGAGGTCAACCAGGGCGTCGGCGGTGCGGTCATGACCGGCTATCGCGCTGCCATCAAGGACGGGGCCCAGATCATCGTGAAGATCGACGGCGACGGCCAGATGGACCCGGCGCTCATTCCCAATTTTGTAGATCCCATTCTTTCGGGCGAGGCCGACTACACCAAGGGCAACCGGTTCTTCGACCTGGAAAAGGTTCGCGCCATGCCCAAGGTCCGCCTCATCGGCAACGCGGTTCTTTCGCTGATGACCAAGCTCTCGTCCGGCTACTGGGACCTGTTCGACCCGACCAACGGCTACACGGCCATTCATGCGCGAGTGGCCGAGCATCTGCCCATGGAAAAGCTGAGCCGCCGCTATTTCTTTGAAACCGATGTGCTTTTTCGGCTCAACACCCTGCGCGCTGTGGTCATGGATGTGCCGATGGAGGCGCAATACGGCGACGAAGTCAGCAATTTGAAAATCTCGAAGATCGTGACTGAATTTCTTTTCAAGCACGCGAGAAATTTCATGAAGCGAATTGGCTACAACTACTACCTGCGCGACATGTCGCTCGGCTCGCTGGAGTTGCCCGTTGGGCTCCTGCTGTTTTGCGGCGGCGGTGTTTTTGGTATTTACCACTGGATCAATTCCATGCGCGCTGGCGTTGAAACCTCGTCGGGCACGGTCATGCTCGCGGCGCTTCCAATCCTGATGGGGATTCAACTGATTCTTTCATTCTTTGGCCAGGACATTGCCGCAGTTCCGCGCACTCCCCTGCACAAGAAGATTTCACGACGCGTCCTGTGACCGATTCACGGGAAAATATTTACTCCAACAATGGACGAAGCGGTCAAATGATTAATGTCATGCTGACATTGCTGTTTGCAATGATCATGGGCTCGGGGCAGCTGGTGCTGTCCCAGGCATCGAAGGAAGTTTTTGCGCTGGGAGGCTTGTCGATCAATGCCT
The DNA here is from genome assembly GCF_979254005.1 of Variovorax sp. AC103. Classification (NCBI taxonomy): domain Bacteria; kingdom Pseudomonadati; phylum Pseudomonadota; class Betaproteobacteria; order Burkholderiales; family Comamonadaceae; genus Variovorax; species Variovorax sp. AC103. The sequence goes on from NZ_CEEDFC010000014.1 coordinate 126,603, forward strand.
TGCTCACCAGCAAATGGCTGTGGCTCGGGATTTTCATCTATGGCTTTGCCATGATCTTCTGGGTTTATATCCTGTCGCGTTTCGACGTCAAATACGCCTACCCCATTTCTTCGACCGCGATTTTCTTCACCGCCATTTTTCAGGCCATCATTCAGCGCAACATGCCCAGCGGGAGCTATTGGCTGGGCTTGGCGCTGGTCGTGGTCGGGCTCGTCGTTCTTTCGATCGACAAGAAAATCTGAGTGCGGGCGTCGCAATTCCGATGAACAAGATTCGACTGGAGGCGCTGCAGGCGGACGGACTCGACGAGCAGATCGCCGTCGGTGCCGCGGTGTATTCGACCCCCGAAGTCACCGACCGCGAGCACCTTCGCTGGAAGCACCTGGGCAACCCGGGCGGCGTGTCCACGAGCATCAGCGCTCGAAACCCGCAGGGTGAACTGGTGGGGCGTTCATTCCTGCAGCCGCGGCGCGTGTCGCTGGGTGCGGCAGAGACTTGCGCAGGGGCCACGGTCACCGACCTCGTGGTGAAGCCCGAAGAGCGCAATGCCGCCACCATGATCTCCATGACGCGCGCGGTGCGTGCGCCCGAAGGCATCGACGTCGTGTTTCACACCTCGAACGAGGTGAGCGACATCTTCTATCGCAAGCTGTTCAAGTTCCCGGTGGCGTTTTCCTTGCAGGCGTCAGGCTTGCCGATCGGCGTTGCCGGCGCGATTGGGCGCTTCGTGTCGAACCGCGTGCTCATCGCATTCGGCAATTTCCTGGCGTCACCCTGGCGGCTGCTGATCCGCGCGGCCGCGGGCGCCTGCGCATGGGGCACCTGGCTGGTGTTCGGTCCGGTGCCGCAAGAAGCCGAAAGGGCCGAGGTGTTCCGGCGCTTTCGGGACTATGCAGGCCCTCACCTCGCGCGCGACGATGCGTTCGTCGACTGGCGGTTTTCCCAAGGCACCTTGTTCCGCGGCGACGTGAAGTGGCTCTGGAAAAAGCAGGAGTGCCTGGGCTACCTGGCGTTCAAGCAGGTCGAACTGGCCGGGCTGAAGATCATGGTCATCATGGACTCGGTGTTGTCGCGGCCGCTGTCGGGCGGAGAATCGGTGCACCTGAAGCTGATGGCGGCGCGCGTGGCGGCCGACGCCGGTTGCGACGCGGTGTTCACCATTGCGAACCTGAACAACCCGGCCTTGAAATGGATGGGCGGCTTTCCGTTCATCGGCATCCCCGACCGCCACCTGCCGCATCCGACACCGATATTCGTTCATGCCGTCGAGGGCAGGCGCGGCGCCATGGCGCGAGCGGACCTGTTCTTTTCGCTGGCAGACCTGGACTATTTTTAAACTGGAAGGAACATCATGAGTGACTTGGCAAAACAGATCGTCGACGAGGCGATCCTCGAAGTGAACGCGGACCAGGACGCCGATGCGCAGATCGCGAACGAGCCGCAGACCGCGCTGCTCAGCGAAGGCAGCAACGTCGACTCGCTCGCGCTGGTGCGCCTGCTGCTGGCCGTCGAGCGGATCATCGAAGAGAAGACCGGCAAGGCCATCACGGTGGTGGACGACACCGCCTTCGAGACCGAGCAGAGCCCCTTCGCCACCGTCGGCACGCTGCTGCAGCACGTGACCCACCTGCTGGCTTGAACATGCAGGACGGCCGCATTCTGATCACCGGTGCCAGCAGGGGCCTGGGCCGAGGGCTGGTCGAGCGGCTTCTCGCGGCCGGCGCCATCGTGTCGGGTTGCTCGCGGCAGTCGTCCGACATCGAGCATCCGAACTACACGCACTTCGTCGTCGACATCAGCGACGAGCCGAGCGTCGTCGCCATGTTCAAGGACATCGCGGCGCTCAAGGTGCCGTTGACGCTGCTGGTCAACAACGCGGGCGTTTCCCAAGCCAGCCTGGGCATCCTGACGCGGGCGGCCAATGCCGAGGCCATCATCCGCACCAACCTGCTTGGAACCTTTTTCGTTTCCCGGGAAGCGCTCAAACTGATGCAGCGCCAGAAGTACGGCCGCATCGTGAACTTCTCGTCCATCAACGTTCCGTTGGGCAGTGCCGGCAGTTCCCTCTACAACGCCAGCAAGGCGGGGGTCGAGGCTTTCTCGAACGTGCTCGCCAGGGAATGCGGCAACGCCGACATCACGATCAACACGCTGGGCCTGTCGCTCGTGAACAACTCGGGCATGCTTGAGGCGCTCGGCGAAAAGGCCGTGTCCGCCAAGCAGTCGAACATGCTGAAGCCGAAGGTGCTCGAGGTGGAGGAGATTCTTCACGCGGTGAATTTCTTTGCTTCTCCCCTGGCGCGCAACATGACGTGCCAGACGCTCTATTTCGGGGGGCTGTGATGACCGCCAGCACGAGCCACACCCAAAGCAGCACCGACGCTGACAGCGTCTCCACCTTCACCAACGGCAAATGGCGGCAGAACTGCTATGTGGTCGGCAATGCACAGCGCAAGGCGCTGATCGTCGACCCGGGCAGCGACGCAGAAGGCCTGCTCGCGCTTATCGACACGCTCGGCGTGACACCGGTGGCCATCGTCAATACGCACGCGCACTACGATCACATTGGCGCGGTGACCGCCGTGCAGGAAAAGTTCGGCATTCCGTTCTACCTGCACGGTGACGACGCCAAGCTGATGAAGCAGGCCAACATCTACAAAATCCTGTTCGAGAGCAAGACCAGCATCAAGGTGCCGGAGTTCGACCGCAATCTGGCCGAGCTGGAGGGCGACGAACTGGCGCTCGACGGGTTCGTCGTGCGCGTCGTGCGCACGCCGGGCCACACGCCCGGAAGCACCTGCCTGATCGTCGGCAACAACCTTTTCAGCGGCGACACACTGCTGCCCGGAGCCCCCGGCAGGACCGACCTGCCCGGCGGCGACAAGAAAAAGCTGGCGCAAACGCTTGAAGACCTGCGCCAGTTGGACGCGGGCTATCTCGTGCATCCGGGCCACGGCAAGCCGTTCGCCCTCGGCGAGTTCTGGAGCAAATTCGATGACAAATAACGCCGTCGTCGGTATCGAGGGCATCGGCTACAGCCTCGGCGCCCTGACCGTGACCAACGACCAGCTGCAGGCCGAGAACCCGCACTGGGACATGTCCAAGACCATCGAGCGAACCGGTGTGTCCTCCAGGCCGATCGCAGCCGAAGGAGAAACTGCGCTCGACCTCGCGATGCAGGCGAGCGCCGATGTGTTCCAACGCCTCGACATTGGCGCGGGCGACATCGATGCCCTGATCTTCTGCACGCAGACACCGGACCATGTGCTGCCGCCGAACTCGGTGCTGCTGCACGGCAGGCTGGGCATGCTGCCCTCGGTCATGGCCTTCGACATCACGCATGCCTGCTCGGGATTCGTCTACGCGCTGGGCATTGCGCGCAGCCTGGTCATCAGCGGCACCGCACGCCGTGTGCTGGTCGTCACCGCGGATACCTATTCGCGCCTGGTGCATCCGCTGGACCGGTCGATCCGGCCGTTGTTCGGCGACGGCGCCGCGGCCACGGTTGTTTCCGCGCAGCAGCCGAAGCTGCGTGTGATCGACGCGAGCTTCGGCACGTCCGGAAAGAACGCCGAGCGCTTCATTGTGAAGAACGGCGGCGCCCGCCATGCGTCGACCGCCGGCGGTGCGCCCGCCGAACCCGACCGCAGCGGCCGCATCTACAGCGACGATCACATCCGCATGGACGGCATCGGCCTGCTGAGCTTCTTCAACAACGCCGTGCCGACGGCGGTGCGCGACATGCTCGGCAAGCATGCGCTCGCCGTTTCCGACATCTCGCTGTTCGTGTTTCACCAGGCCAGCCGGCTGGCGCTCGACGGCATCTCGCGTGCGCTGCAGATACCCGAGCAGAAGATGGTCGTCGACATGGAGGACACGGGCAATCTCGTCTCGGCCTCCATTCCCGTGGTGCTGGCCAAGCTCATCGACAAGGGTGTCGTTGCCGAAGGCCAGACCATCGTTCTTTGCGGCTTTGGCGTGGGTTTGTCCTGGGCCACCGTTCTCATTCAAGTTTGAAGGCCAGACCGTGAGCCAGATCCAATTTCTTCTCGACCGATTTGCGTCGAAACCAGAAGCCCCGGCGGTTGTCTTTCGTGGCGCTTCCGTCAATTACGGCGAACTGTCGGCCGCCATTGCGCAGCAGCAGCAAGCGCTGGAAGCCGCAGGCGTGCAGCCCGGCGTGCCGGTGATCCTGCGCGGCGACTATTCGGCGCTGGCCGTGAGCATGCTGCTCGCACTCATCGAGCGTTGCTGCATCATCATTCCGCTGACGCCCGAGGCCTACGACAGCCTCGGCGCTTCGATCGACGACGTGGCGCCCGAATGGCTGATCGACGTGTCGAAGACCGAGGCCAGCTTCGAGAAGCTCGCCGCGGGTCCGTTGCCCGAGCTGTACAAGATCGTGATCGAGCGCGCCGCGCCCGGCCTGGTGCTCTTCACTTCCGGCTCGTCGGGCAAGCCGAAGGCCGTGGTGCACGATTTCTCCAAGCTCATGGAGAAGTTCCACGCGGTTCGCCCCGCGATGATCACCCTGAACTTCCTGCTGTTCGACCACTGGGGCGGCCTCAACACGCTGCTGCATTGCCTGTCGAACCTGTGCCTCATCGTCGTGCCGGCCGGCCGCTCGCCCGAGCAGGTGTGCGCGCTTGTGGCGGCACACCGCATCGAGCTGCTGCCGGCCACGCCGAGTTTCCTGAGCATGCTGCTGATCAGCAAGGCCTACCTGGGGCACGACCTCGGCTCGTTGAAGCTCATCACCTACGGCGCCGAGCCGATGCCCGAGACGACGCTGAGGAACCTGCGCAAGGTGTTCCCCGGCATCGAGCTGCGCCAGACCTACGGAATGATCGAACTCGGCGTGCTGCGCGCCAAGTCGCGTTCGCCCGATTCGCTGTGGGTCAAGCTCGGCGGCGAAGGCTACAACGTGCGCGTGGTCGACGGCATGCTGCAGATCCGCGCCGATTCGGCCATGCTGGGGTACATCAATGCGCCGAGTCCGTTCACGGAAGACGGCTTCCTCATGACGGGCGACCTGGTCGAAACCGACGGCGAATGGATCCGCGTGCTGGGGCGGCAGTCAGACATCATCAATGTCGGCGGCCAGAAGGTGTACCCGGCCGAAGTCGAGGCCGTGCTGCTCGATTGCCCCGAAGTGGCCGATGCCGTGGTGTACGGCGAGCCCAACCCGCTGCTGGGCAAGATCGTCTGTGCGCAGGTCATCCTGCGCGAGGGCTTCGACGAGGCGGCGGCGCGCGGCGGCATCCGCAAGCTGGGCAAGGAGCGGCTGCAGCCGTTCATGATCCCGGCCAAGATCAAGTTCGTGACCGAAATCGCGCAGTCGCACCGGCTCAAGCGTGTACGCGCCAAGTCTTGAACGCGAACCGTCGTGGCATGACCGCAGGCACCGCACTTTTTCTCTTTGCGCATCAGGACGACGAGTTCGGTGTGTTTCAGAAGATCCTCGATGAACGGGCCGCCGGCGCGCGGGTGGTCTGTGCGTTCATGACCACGGGCACTGTGGGCGGTGCGTCTCCCGAGGCGCGCAATCGCGAGTCGCTCGCCGTGCTGGAAAAGCTCGGCGTCGGGGCGGGCGACGTGATCTTTGCCGGGCAGCAGCTGCAGATCGACGACGGCGCGTTGATGCACCGCCTCGACGATGCCGCGGCCTGGTTGCGCGGCTGGATCGACGCCTGCCCGTCGCTGCGCGGGCTGTACCTGCCGGCCTGGGAGGGCGGCCATCCCGACCATGATTCATTGCATGCCGTGGGCGTTACCGTCGCGCTGCAGGCGGGGCTGCTGCACCTGGCAAGGCAATCGCCGCTGTACAACGGCTACAAGCGCCCGGGGCAATTGTTCAACGTCATGCGGCCGCTGCCCATGAACGGGCCGGTGGAGCCCGTCGCGGTTCCGTGGGGACACCGTATCGCGTTCATGCGCCATTGCCTCAGCTACCCGACGCAGCGCAAGACCTGGATCGGCCTGTTTCCGTTCGTGCTGCTGCACTATGTGTTTGGCGGGCGGGATGCAATGCAGCCGGTGGCTCCCGAGCGGTTGGCCTCGAGGCCGCATGAAGGGGCGCTTTACTATGAGCGGCGGCAATTCACTACTTGGGCGGCGCTCAGCGAGCGCGTTGCCACATTCACGCGCTCGAACGCTTGACCTCTTGACTCAGGGGGCAGAGCGCCCGTCCAGCAGCTTGATCGCACGCGTGACGTCTGCCTCGTCCGCGAAAGCCAGTAGCGCAGGCTGCTGCACTTCGATGAACTGCACCGTGACCCACCGGGCATCCGAAGGTATGGCCGAGGTGATCGCCGACAGGCGCAAGCCCTCGCCCCAACGCAAACGGTAAGACGACTCGAAATACGCCGCCATGCCGTTGCGCATCCAGGCGTCCATGAAGCTGTCGCCCACGAACAGAACCGGGTGCAGCAAACCCTTGCTGCCGGGAGCGACGTGGCTGACGTCGGTATACGGTGCCGGCCCCGACACGCTGGTGAACCCCCCTGGCCATTGCCATGACGGTGTCACGAAGAGGGACTTTTCGGACGGCGAACGCAGCAGCGGCATGAAGCGGGCGATGCCGCCGCTGTAGGACTGCGTTTCGTAGTGCAGCGGATGCGTCCACGTGCTGCCCGCAAGGCCTTCGGCACGGCTCATCGCGTCGACGACACCCTTGGCCACCGGGTAGGCCGCGGGGTCGTTCCAGTGAAAGTCGGTGCGATGGAAGATCGGCCGCGTTTTCTCGACGTCCTTCAGGATGGCCGTGCTGTCGATGAAGGTCACGTTGGGCACCTGCTTCAGCTTGTCGAGCAGGCTGTCGATGCGCCGCAAGGGTGGCCGCTCTGCAACCGAGGCCGGCAACTTGTCGGGCAGGAACCGGTCGCCCAGCAGGTTGACGACCATCACCATGCCGATGCCCTTTTGCTGCAGGGCTTCGGCATAGCGCCGCACGCCTTCGACCACGGCGGCCTCGTGCGTGCCGAGGTAGGCGTCGACGGCCGGCTTTTCGACGTCGAGCGTGCTGCGGTAGAACAGGTAGCCGTCCCGGCCCACGTGAACCTTGTCGGACACGCGGAACAGGCGGTAGTCGACCGTGGCCTTGAGCCGGATCAGCAGTGCCCGAAACCCGAAGTGGTCCGAGAACCAGCTGTTGGCCTGCTGCAGGTAGCGATCGGGGTGCGCCATGCTCGGCGGGGCCGCGAGCGTGCGCTGCTCGTCGATGGTCATCTCCGGCAGCCATCGCGTGGCCATCTGCAGGCCCGGCAGCAGCGTCAGGACGAAGAAGGCCGCGATGAAGATCCGGCGGGTGGCGGTGGAGCGCATCTCAGAAGCGGAAATAGATGAACGGATTGAATCCGTTGGCTGCGATCAGCATGGCCGAGTAGGCGAAGAGCACAAGGGCACCCAGCGATAGCACCGGCGCGGCGATCGAGTCGCCTGCGCGTTGCCAGGCGGAGAGCCGCCAGTTTTCGGGCACCAGCACCGCCACGCTGCCGATCACCAGAAAGAGCAGCTTGTCGGATGTCAGCACGGACCATGCGGCTGCGGGCGTCTCGCCTGAGGTCACGCCGGCCATTGCCATCAGGTAGTGCCCGGCCACGCCGGCCGACGGCGCCCTGAACAGCACCCAGCCGACCATCACCAGCAGCAGCGTGGTCAGCCAGCCGCTGAAGCCGCGCGGCGTCCAGCCGAACCGGTTCAGCGCCAGCCGCTCGATGACCAGCAGCACGCCATGGAACAGCCCCCACAGCAAGAAGGTGTAGGCCGCTCCGTGCCACAGGCCGCACAGCACGAACACGATGAGCAGATTGAGGTACGTGCGCACCGGTCCCGCGCGGTTGCCGCCCAGCGGGATGTACAGGTAGTCGCGGAACCAGCGCGACAGCGTCATGTGCCAGCGCCGCCAGAACTCGGTGATGCTGTGCGACCGGTAGGGCTGGTTGAAGTTTTCCGGAAACTTGAACCCCAGCATCCGGCCCATGCCGATCGCCATGTCGGAATAGCCCGAGAAGTCGAACAGGATCTGCAGCGTGTACGCCAGGATGCCGATCCAGGCGGCGGCGGTGCCGAGCTGGTCGGCCGGCAGCCCGAACATGCGGTCGGCGACCACGCCCACGTTGTCCGCAATGACGATCTTCTTGGCCAGGCCGAGGCAGAAGCGCAGCAGCCCGGCATGCACGTCTTCCAGGCGAACGGGGCGGTGCTGGATGCGGCTCACCAGCTCGCTGTAGCGCACGATCGGCCCGGCGATGAGCTGGGGAAACAGCGTGTGGTACATGCCGAAGTCGACCAGCGTGGGCGCGGGCGGCGCGTCGCGCCGGTAGATGTCGACGATGTACGAGATGCCCTGGAACGTGAAGAACGAAATGCCCGCAGGGAGCACGATATCGCTGAGCGTCCATGACGCGGGCATCTGGAGCGCGGCGGCCGCGTCCAATGCCGCGCGCTGCATGAAGTTCCAGTACTTGTAGTAGATCAACGGCACCAGGTTGGTGACCACGCCGACCGCCAGCAAGGCGCGGGCTCGGCCGTCGGCGGGCATGCGGTAAAGCGCGTTGCCGATGATCGCGTTAACGACCACCGACCCCAGCAGAACCACCGACACCAGCCCGGCGTCCACGAAATAGAACGCAAAGCTCGCCAACATCAGGAACGCGTTGCGCGAGCGTGCGGGAAGAACGAAATACAGCAGGAACACGATCGGCATGAAGCCGAACAGGAAGCCGGGCGAACTGAAAGTCACTTTGCGTTCTAGCCCTTGAACATGCGGCGCGCGGCGCGCAGCGGCTTGGTGATGCGCCACGACAACGAACCGGTCACCTGGCGATGGGCCTCTTCTACCTGGGACAACGCGGCGACCCGCTGCTGGCTTTCCTTCAGAAGCACGTCGCGCTCCGAAAGCACGCTGGCCGCGTGACGGTGGTCCTTCTGCAGGGTGCTCAGCTCTTTGTCGACATTGGCCAGTTGGGCGAGCACACGCTGGACGTCAGACGCCTTGGAAGCCAGTTCCTGGCGCGTGCTCTCGAGTTCCCAGCGGCGCAGCACGGATTCGCCGAGGCTGGAGAACACCTCTTTCACCGCCTTGGCGCCGGCCTGATCCTTGGGCAGGTCCAGGAGCTTGCGCACTTCCGCCGGCTGGTTGGGGCCGACGGCCAGCACGCCCAGGCCTGCCGAGTGATCGAACTCGAAGCCGGGATACTTCTTCGTGATCTCGGCCCAGTATTGCCACACGCCGAAGTCGCGCTCGCGCACGTTGGTGTCGTGGAACAGCACGATGGCGCGGTCCGACAGCTTGGGCAGCCAGCTCTCGAAGTCATGCTTCACGGCCTCGTAGGTGTGGAGCCCGTCGATGTGCAGCAGGTCGACCGAGCCGTCCTCGAAGTAGGTTGTGGCCTCGTCGAAGGTCATGCGCATGAGACGCGAAAAACCCGCGAAATGCTTGTCGTTGAACGCCGCCAGGTCGTTGTAGACGCTGTCGCCATAGAAGCCCGCGTGCTCGTCGCCCTGCCAGGTGTCGACCGCATAGCACTTGGTGTTGAGGCCCTCGTTCTGCACGGTCTGGCAGAAGGCCGCATACGACATGCCGAAGTGCGAGCCCAGTTCGACCAGCACGCGAGGCTGCTGCACGGCGGTGAGCCATGCGCCGAAGGGCACATGCCCGGTCCAGCCGCTGGAGACCAGGCGAAGCGGGCGGATGAACATGGCCAGGTTGGGCTGGACGGCGTCGAAGATCATGGTTTCTGGCTGGTGTGTGGCTGGAAAAAGCGGGCTCGATTGTGCAGCAGGCCCGGCAAGCGCTATTTCGGCGTCACCGAGAAGCGGCCGACCTTGATCACGGCGCCCGTGAAAAGCTGCTCGATGGCGATTTCATGCTCGCCTTCAGCGCTGAAAAGCGCCGGTGCGAAAGCTGCCGTGATGGCGGCCGGGGAGACGCCGGTTGACGACGCGGGGTTGCCGTCCAGCGTTATCCGGACGTCACCGATGTCGTCCGCGTCGGCAACCTGCACCCAGATGCCGGCGCTGCCGTCCGGTTGGGCGTTCGGCACCGTACCGGCAGGTGCCGAGCGCGGTCCCCAATTCAGGATGCGCATCCTTGCGGCACCGGCGGCCAGCTTGGCGAGTTCCTCGGTGCTCTTCTGCAGGAATTCGGGCTTGCTGGCGAGCCCGGGGTTGCCCTTGGCAACGAAGAGCTCGAGTTCGGGCTTCAGCGGATTGGGCACGCGCTGGAAGTTGTCGGCAAAGTACCGGTAGGTCAGTGGATGCGAGTTCTTGAAGCGCAACTGTTCGTCGCCATCGAGTGCCAGGTCGTAGATCAGCGCAAAGCCCGGATCGGCGGCCTTGATTCGCGCGATTTCCACCTCCTCGAACGCGGCGGGGCGGGGGAACAGCGCATAGATCTCCCACACCGGCGACTTCTGGTTCAGCAGCGCGTAGGCCCCGGGCCATAGCGGCGCAGCGACGAAGTTTCGTCCCCCCGCCGCGTACTGCCTGGCAATCCGGCGGAGGACGTCCACTTCCTTGGCAGTGGCCGGGTCCACGCGCATGCGGCTGGTGGACACCTCGACGTCCACGCAGCGCTCGGCGGAGCGGCATTGCCAGCCTGCGTGATAGCCGTACATCGTCAAGACACTGGCCGCGAGCAGGGCGCCCACGACCCCCCAGCGGGTTCTTGCGCCCGGCTTTGCGAGCGCGAGCGCGAAGCAGCCGACGAGCAGCGGGAAAATCCCGAAGGCCAGGTGATAGAAGTCTGCGCGCGAGAAGGCGTAGTGCGCATACGGCAGTGCAAGGAACGCGGATGCGGCGAACGCAGGCACCACCGGCTTGCGCTGCCAGCGGCTCCAGACCACCCAGATCATCGCAACGATGCCGAACGCGAGCGTCGCAATGAAGAACACGCCGAGCATCACGTCGCGCACGATGGCCGCTACCGGCCCTGAAAAGTCGGCGCGCCAGGGCCAGGGCACGGGCAGGCCGATGTTGGTCGCCTTGATTTCGAACAGGAAGCGAATGCCCTCCCAGTACGCCGATGCGAACCCGGGAACCAGCAGCAGCATCGCGACAACGGGCAAAAACCCGAGCGCGACGCCGGCGGCGAACAGCAGCGCTGCGCGCACGAACGCGGGGCCCTGCGTGCGGTGGAGATTCAGCCAGAGGATGGTCGCGCCCGCCGCGGCAAGTCCGTACATGCCGTGGTTGCGGCCCATGAAGGCCGAAAAGCCCACGCACACGCCCGCCAGAACGTAGCGGCGCGCGGTGGGGGCCTCGATCAACATCGTCAGCGCGCCGATCAGCAGGATCGACGCGCACATGTCCGCCATCTTGAAGTGCGGAATCATCCAGACGGCCAGGGCGATGGATGCGGCGGCGAGATACAGGCGATTTCGGTCCGGCCGGGCACCTCGGGCAATGACCAGCAGGCCGCAGAAGAGCCCCGCCACCTGCAGCACGGCGCCCGAGGCCCGCAACCCGATCATGCCCGTGTCACCGCCCCAGAGCCCCATCAGCGCGGCGGACCAGTAGTAACGGAACGGGTCATAGGCCTGGAAGTCGCGCAACGGGACCTCGCCGTGCATGACGCGCTGCACGCCGTACCAGAAGAAGCCTTCGTCCCAGAGATTCAGGCCCTTGGCGCCTTCCCAAAGAAAAAGCGCGAGCGCCGTCAGGGCGGAGATAGCGAGGATCGGAAGCAGCCGGGCTTTAGTGGAAGGAATGGACGCGTGCATCTGTTTCGGCTGGCTGGGTCGTGGAACCGCGTGGAGGCCAGGCGCCTCCCGAGGTTTAAATTGTCTCCAAATTGTGTCCGATAATCCCCTGGGGGACTTCGGGGCTGAATCTTCCGACGTACGGCCCCGTATCAGGGCAACAACGCAGAAGGGCCAGAGCATTGAAAAAAGTAGCGATCCTGCAGTCGAACTACATCCCGTGGAAAGGCTACTTCGACCTGATCGGCTCAGTCGATGAGTTCATCCTGTACGACGACATGCAGTACACACGCCGCGACTGGCGCAACCGCAACCAGATCAAGACGCCGCAGGGCGTGCAGTGGCTCACGGTGCCGGTGCGCGTCAAGGGCAAGTACGACCAGAAAATCAGGGACACCGAGATCGACGGCGGTGATTGGGCCACCGCCCATTGGAAAGCGCTCGCGCAGAACTACGCGCGCGCACCGCACTTTGCCGATATCGCCGCCTGGCTCGAACCTCTCTACTTGGCCGCTTCGTACACCCACCTGTCCGAGCTCAATCGCCGGTTCATCGAAGCGGTCTGCGCTTATCTGAGGATCGATACGGTCATCAGCGATTCGAGCGACTACACGCTGGTCGAAGGCAAGACCGAACGCCTGGCGGACCTGTGCGCGCAGGCCGGCGGCACCGAGTACGTGTCGGGCCCGTCCGCCCGCGACTACGTGGACGAAAGCGTCTTCGAGCGCAGCGGCATCCAGCTCACTTGGTTCGATTACGCCGGCTATCCCGAATACCCCCAGCTGTGGGGCGAGTTCGCGCACGGCGTGACCGTGCTCGATCTGCTGTTCAACTGCGGCAAGGATGCGGGTCGCTTCATGAGGCATGCAGGCCTATGAAGCTCTCGATCGTTGCAACCCTGTACCAATCCGCGGCCTACATCGACGAGTTCTGCAGCCGCACGGGAGTCGCCGCGCGGCAACTCGTCGGCGACGACTACGAGATCGTGCTCGTGAACGACGGTTCGCCGGACAACAGCCTCGATGTCGCGGTGCAACTCACGCAGCGCGACAGCCACGTGGTGGTGGTCGACCTGTCGCGCAACTTCGGGCATCACAAGGCCATGATGACCGGCCTGTCCGCGGCACGCGGCGAGCGCGTCTTCCTGATCGACAGCGACCTCGAGGAAGAGCCGGAATGGCTGACCTCGTTCGCGGCCCAGATGGAGGCCGACGCGTCCGACGTGGTCTATGGCGTGCAGGCCGAGCGCCGTGGCGGAGCCTTCGAGCAGATGACCGGCACGCTGTTCTACAAGCTTTTCCGCACGCTGACCGGCATCGTGCAGCCGAACAACATCGTCACTGCGCGGTTGATGACGCGCCGCTACGTCGACGGACTGCTGATGCACGAAGAGCGCGAGCTGAACATCGGCGGCCTGTGGGTGATCACCGGTTTCCGGCAATCGCAGCAGGTCGTTCGCAAGCACGCGACCAGCCCGACAACCTACTCGCTGTCGCGCAAGTTCAGTCACCTCGTGAACGCGATCACCTCGTTCAGCAGCCTGCCGCTGGTTTTCACTTTCTATTCGGGGCTGTTGATTTCGGCTTCGGCGCTGCTCTACATCGTCTATCTGTTCTTGCGCTATCTCCTGGGTGCGGCGCCGCCCAGCGGCTACACCTCGATCGTTGCGTCGATCTGGCTGTTTTCGGGCCTCATCGTTTTCTTCCTTGGGGTTCAAGGTATCTACATCGCGAAAATATTCTCCGAGGTGAAGCGCCGGCCCTACACCATCGTGCGGCAGGTCTTCGCTCATCCGGACAGGGCAGGCAAGCAGATATGAGCAATGTCGATCGTTTCGTCCCGTCCGCTTCTTACGGGTTGTTGGACCGCACGCCGGAAGGCTCCCCTGTGGACCAGGCGGCCGAGCAGGTGCGCCACCTCGGGTATGCGCTGCTCGATGCAGGCTATGCGCCGGCAGAGCTTCGGGGTATTTCCGATGCTTTCGAGAGTGCGCGCAAGGCGTACATCGAAACGCACGGAGAGGCTCGGCTGCGCAGCCTGGACGAGTTCTACACCGTCCGGTCGTTGCTGACCCAGCCCGCGGGAAAAGACACCTTTCTCGCACTCGCGCTCAACCCGAATCTCATGGCGGTGTTGAAGCAGCTGATGCAGGGTAAGTTCATCCTCAACCAGCAGAACGCTATCGTGAACCCTCCGCAGGAGGGCTACAACCAGAGCGCATGGCACCGAGACTTGCCTTATCAGCACTTCGTTTCGTCGAGGCCATTGGCGATCAATGCGCTCTTCTGTGTGGACGACTTCACCTTCGACAACGGCGCCACATTCGTGCTTCCCGCGTCGCACAAGGCCGAGCCCTTTCCTTCTCGCTCCCACGTGGAGCGCAATGCCACGCAGATCGAGGCCAAGGCGGGCTCGTTCATCCTGCTCGACTGCATGATGTTTCACGCGGGTGGTTTCAACAAGACGAATGTTGCGCGCCGGGCTGTGAATCACGTCTTCAACATTCCGTATTTCAAGCAGCAGATCAATCTCCCGTCGAACATCGATGGAGCGAACCTGTCTGCCGAGGCACGGGACATTCTCGGGTTCGGGTACGTGGAGCCGGCCTCGGTGGGTGCTTATCTCTCCAGCCGCGAGTCAAAAAAATCATGACCTATCTTCTCGTCGGAGGACCATGAAAATGGCCGTCTTGCCTCCCGGAACACTTTTGCAGTTGATGTATCTGAAAGAACGCTTGCGCAGTGTTCCGGCAGGTCGATTCATCGAGATAGGCCCTGGCAGCGGCGAGATCACGCGCCTGTTGCTCGATCATGGATGGACAGGTTCGTCGTACGACCTTGAAAGCCGCACGATCGACAGCCTGAAGCAACGCTTTTCGTCGGAGATATCGGGCGGGCGTTTCATGCCCGTCAACCATGACTTCCTGCAGGCCCCGGCCGACCAGGTTGGAAAGGCCGATCTCGTCATTTCATGCATGGTGATGGAACACATGGACGATCAGGGGCAGCATGCGTTCATGCACAAGGCTCTGCAGGTGCTCCAGCCACAGGGTGCAATGATCGGCATCGTGCCGGGATCGCCAGCGCACTGGGGCATCGAGGATGACATTGCGGGACATTGCCGACGCTACACCCGCACGGCCATCAAGGAACTGGTTTCCGAGAGTGGCTGGAAACTCAAGCATGTCGCGGGCCTCACCTTCCCGATATCCAATTTCCTGTTGCCTGTTTCCAATTACCTGGTCAACAGGGCGGAGCGCGCCAAGCTGAATCTCTCGCTGGTCGATCGCACCAAGGCGTCGGGTCGCCGGCAGGTCGCGTTCAAGACGCACTTTCCTTCCTTGCTCGGTGTGGTGTTGAATCCCGTCACCATGTTCCCGGCCTTTCTCATTCAAAAGCTCTTCGCCCGCTCCGAACGCGCGCTGGTGCTTTACTTCGAAGCAAGCCCTGCAACACGGGCGCAAGACAAATGACGTCCGACTCCCGCCAAGCTCTGCTCTCCGAAGTTGCCGACTACTACACCGGCAAGCTGGCCGAGCACGGTGAAAGCCCGCGTGGCGTTGACTGGAACGGTGAAGAAGGCCAGGTGCTTCGCTTCGAGCAACTGTGCAAGGTCATCGCCGGAGACGGGCCGTTTTCTCTCAACGATCTGGGCTGCGGATACGGCGCCCTTTGCGACTTTCTGGTGCCCCGGTACAAGGCGTTCGAGTACACAGGCATCGATGTGTCCGAAGCCATGGTGCGTGCGGCCGAGCGGCGTTACCAAGGCAAGCCGAACGCGCGCTTTGTCGGCGCAAGCGAAGCCGATCGGGTGGCCGACTACAGCGTGGCGAGCGGCATTTTCAATGTGCGAATGGGCCGGTCCGATGCCGAGTGGCAGGCTTATGCGGAGGCGATGCTCGATACGCTGGATCGAGCGAGCGCCAAGGGCTTCGCATTCAACTGCCTGACTTCCTATTCGGACAAGGACAGGATGCGCGCCGATCTCTACTACGCCGACCCACTGGCATTGTTCGACCTGTGCAAGCGCCGGTATTCGCGCAACGTCGCATTGATGCATGACTACGGCCTGTACGAATTCACGATGATCGTGCGGAAGACACCATGAAAAAAACGAAAAAGCTCGTCATCTTCGGTTGCGGCGATATCGGGCAGCTCGCGCACTATTACTTCAGCTCGGACTCCGGGTACGAGGTCGTGGCTTTCACGGTCGATGCGGCCTTCGTGCCCGGGCCGGAGTTTTGCGGTCTCCCGGTCGTCCCGTTCGAAGAACTGACCGAGCGTCATTCGCCGGGCGATGTCGACGTGTTCGTGGCGCTCAGCTACTCCAAGCTCAACGCGGTGCGAAAAGAAAAGTACCTGGCAGTCAAGGCGCTCGGATATCCGTTGGCAAGCTTCATCAGCTCACGCGCGACGGTGCTCAATGAGGGCCGCATCGGCGAGAACTGCTTCATCTTCGAGGACAACACGATCCAGCCCTTCGTCACGGTCGGCAACAACGTGACGCTGTGGAGCGGCAATCACATCGGCCACCACTCGGTGATCGGCGATCACTGTTTCATCGCTTCTCATGTGGTGGTGTCGGGCGGCGTCGAGATTGCTGAGCAGTGCTTCATCGGCGTGAATGCGACGCTGCGCGATCACGTCAAGGTCGGTGCGCGTTGCGTGATCGGCGCTGGCGCGCTGCTGCTGGCCGACGCGGAGCCGGAGGGCGTGTACATCGGCGCGGCGACGGAGCGCTCGAAGGTGCCTAGCACGAGGCTGCGGGGTATATGACGCATCACTGGCAAAAGCTCGGCCTGCTCTATTGCCCGTCCGGCGACCGGCGCCATCCCAAGCTCCTGTCGCACGCAGCCAATCCGCTGCCGGTGCACATGGAGGGAGATGTCTTTCGTGTCTATTTCAGCGGACGCGATGCGCTCCAGCGTTCCTCGGTGGGCGCGGTGGATGTCGACATCGTCCAGCGCCGGGTGGTGAAAGAGCACGCGGAACCGTTTTTCGAACACGGGCCTGCAGGAAGTTTCTATGCGGATGGTGTCAGCGTTGGCAACTGCTACGACACCGCTGGTTGCAAGCACATGCTTTTCATGGGCTGGCAGAACCCTTCGGACGCTCATTGGCGCGGCGATATCGGGCGGTTGCAGGTCGGCGAAGACTTCGGCCTGACGATGGTCGATGCGGCGCCTTTGCTAGCGTCCGACGCGACCGATCCGCTGAGCCTCTCCTACCCGTGGGTGATGCGAGCCGGCCAGGATGCGCGTTTCGACATGTGGTACGGCTCCACCCTGAACTGGGACGCCGGCAATGGCGAGATGCTTCACGTCATTCAACATGCCAGTTCCGCCGATGGCGAACGCTGGGAAAAGGATGGGCTGGCGGTGCCTTTCGAGATCGGCGTGGCGCAGGCCTATTCGAGGCCGACCGTGGTCCGCGATGCGCAAGGGCTTCACATGTGGTTTTCCTATCGCGGCAAGGTCGGTCAGACGTATCGCATCGGGTATGCCTTCTGCCCGGCGGGCGGCAGTTGGGAGCTTCGGCTCGCGGACACGGGCATCGACGTGTCGAGCGACGACTGGGATTCCGAAATGATCGAATATCCCTTCGTGTTCGAGCATGACGGGCTGCGCTACATGCTCTACAACGGCAATGGATATGGCCGCAGCGGCTTCGGTCTTGCGGTTGCAGGCCGTGAATAAATTTCGGTGGGCCGCGATCCGAACATCGGCGGGGCAGTTGTTGCGCTACGGCTTGCTGGGGTTGGCCACGAACATTGCGGGCTTCCTTGTCTATTTGCTTGTGACGCACCTGGGGGCGCCGCCAGCGGCCACCATGAGCTTCTTCTATGTGATCGGCGCGATCCTGGGGTTCTGGGGCAACAAGCGCCTGACGTTCGCGCACCAGGGCGGTGTGCTGGCGAGCGGCATGCGCTACGTGCTTGCGCATGCGGTGGGCTACTGCCTGAATCTGTCGCTGCTTCTGGTCTTCGTCGGCAAGCTGGGCTATCCGCATCAATGGGTTCAGGGAGGGGCGATCCTGATCGTCGCCGGCTACCTGTTCCTCGCATTCAAGTTTTTTGTTTTCAAGAACCCGGAGCGCGAATGACGCGCGGGGCAGCAAGGAAATCGACCGTATGAACGACCAACGCATCCCCTTCAACTGGCCGCACATGACCGGCAAGGAACTCTTCTATATCGCGGAGGCCCACTTCAATGGCCGACTTGCGGGAGACGGTCCGTTCACCAAGCGTTGCCACGCCTGGCTCGAAGAGCGCACCGGCTGCTCGAAGGCGCTGCTCACGCACTCGTGCACTGCGGCGTTGGAAATGGGCGCGTTGCTGCTGGACATCAAGCCCGGCGACGAAGTCATCATGCCGTCCTACACCTTCGTGTCGACGGCCAATGCTTTCGTGCTGCGCGGCGGGGTGCCGGTGTTCGTCGACATCCGCGAGGACACGCTGAACCTCGACGAGAAGCTCATCGAGTCGGCCATCACGCCGCGCACGAAGGCGATTGCACCGGTGCACTACGCGGGCGTCGCCTGCGAGATGGACGAGATCATGGCGATTGCCGCTCGGCACGACCTCAGGGTCGTCGAGGACGCGGCCCAGGGCGTCATGTCGACCTACAAGGGTCGCGCGCTAGGTTCCATCGGGCACTTTGGCGCCTACAGCTTCCACGAGACCAAGAACGTGATCGCGGGTGAGGGCGGTGCGCTGCTCGTGAACGATCCTGCGGCGGCGCTGCGGGCCGAGGTCATCCGTGAAAAGGGCACCGATCGCAGCCGGTTCTTCCGCGGTGAGGTCGACAAATACACGTGGCAGGAGGTGGGTTCGTCGTTTCTGCCAGGAGAACTGATCGCCGCATTTTTGTGGGCCCAGTTCGAAGAGGCTGACCGCGTCACGCAGGCGCGCCTGGCCGCATGGGACCGCTACAACACCATGCTCGAACTGCTGGAGCGCCGTGGCGTGCTTCGCCGGCCGATCGTGCCCAAGGATTGCGTCCACAACGGACACATGTATTACGTGCTGCTTGCAGACGGTTTCGACCGGCAGCGACTTCTCGACGAATTCAAGGCGAACGACATCAATTCGGTGTTCCACTACGTCCCATTGCACTCGTCGCCCGCCGGCCGGCGCTATGGGAGGACCCATGGCGACACATTGCGCGTTACCGATTCACAGTCGGAGCGGCTGGTCCGCCTTCCCCTGTGGGTGGGGCTGACCGAGCAGCAGCAGGACAGGGTGCTTGCCGTGCTGGAAGCCATGCTGAAGTGACTCTGCCCGCGGGGCGTCGCGGACAACTGTGGCGTAAATGCCCATTGCGGGATTTTTAGGCGTTTGCCATAAAAAGTCGGTTGAATCATTGCGGCACAATTACGCGGCACGTTTTCCATATAGAGAAATTTCCAATTACCCATGAAGAAAATCGCAGTTGTCACCGGTGTCACTGGTCAGGATGGTGCCTATTTGGCGCAGCTCCTGCTGAACAAGGGCTATGTCGTGCACGGCACGTTCCGCCGCACCAGCTCGGTCAACTTCTGGCGGATGGAAGAGTTGGGAATCCAGGATCACCCCGACCTGAAGCTGGTCGAGCATGACCTGACCGACCTGGGCAGCTCCCTGACCCTTATCAAGGAAGCCAAGCCGCACGAGGTGTACAACCTTGCCGCCCAGAGCTTTGTCGGCGTGAGCTTCAACCAGCCCGATGCCACGGCGCAGATCACCGGCATGGGCGCGCTGCACCTGCTGGAAGCCATTCGCTTGACCGACCGAAGCATTCGCTTCTATCAGGCCTCGACCTCCGAGATGTTCGGCAAGGTGCAGGCCATTCCGCAGGTCGAGGACACGCCGTTCTATCCGCGCAGCCCCTACGGCGTTGCCAAGCTGTTCGCGCACTGGATGACGATCAACTACCGCGAGAGCTACGACATCTTCGGCGCCAGCGGCATCCTGTTCAACCACGAAAGCCCGTTGCGCGGACGCGAGTTCGTCACGCGCAAGATCACCGACGCCGCCGCCAAGATCAGGCTCGGCAAGCTCGACGTGCTCGAGCTCGGCAACCTCGGTGCCAAGCGCGACTGGGGCTTTGCCCAAGAATACGTCGAAGGCATGTGGCGCATGCTGCAGGCTGATGTGGCCGACACCTTCATTCTTGCCACGAACCGTACCGAGACGGTGCGCCGCTTCGTCGACATGGCGTTCAAGGCCGCGGGCTACGAGCTGCGTTTCGAGGGTGAAGAGCACAACGAAGTCGGCATCGACATCGCCACCGGCAAGACATTGGTGCGCGTGAACCCCAAGTTCTACCGGCCCGCCGAAGTCGAACTGCTGATCGGCAATCCGGCGCGTGCCAAGGAAAAGCTCGGCTGGGAACCCAAGACCACGCTCGAGGAACTGTGCGCGATGATGGTCGAAGCGGACCTTCGCCGCAACAAGCTGGGTTACTCATTCTGACGGCTTAACCGCCGATCGTGCCTCGTCGAGTTTTTATCGGACGGAGCAGGCGCACCAAGACGCCCACAGTGGAGAAGATTTGATCAACGAACTCAAGCAGGCCGTCCGGCTTTCCAAGAAGGCGCTGCGCGTCCTCGGCATCAGTGCGCGGCACTCGGCGGCGGACGTCCGCGCGATCCAGGAGGGCCGCCTCTTCGATGCCGACTTCTATCTCAAGGAATATCCTGCGGTAGCGTCGAGTGGCAAGGATCCGCTCAAGCACTACCTGGTGCAGGGTTGGAAGGACGGCCTCGAGCCTTCCCCCAACTTTTCGGTGCGGGCCTACATGGCCGAGAACCCCGACCTGCGCAAGGTGAACCTGAATCCGCTCGTGCATTGGGTGCGCTTCGGTCGCCAGGAAGGCCGTGTGTTGCCCGGCGCGCCTCGTGCCGAGCCGCTCTGGTCAGATGACGAGGGGCGTCGCTTCCCGCTGCCCGACGACGTGGTGCAGTTCGAACTCATGGCCGGCAAGGCTTACTTCTCCGGCGCGGGTTTCGACTTCGCGCAGCGCGAGGCGGGCGACTCCGTGGAGGCCGCCGCCAGGGCAATGGCCGCCAAGACGCCTGCATTGCAGGTGACGACCACCGCGCCCAAGGTGTCGATCATCATTCCGGTCTATGGGCAAACGCACTTCGTGCTCAATTGCCTCGACTCGCTCGCCAAGCTGCGTTCGAAGCACTCGGTCGAAATCATCGTCGCCGACGACGCCTCGCCGGTGGCGTCGCGCGTGGACGTGCTGAAGGTCATTCCGTGGATCCGCTACGAGCGGCGCGCCGAGAACGGCGGGTTCCTCGAGTGCTGCAACTCTGCGGTGCAACTGGCGAACGGCGAGATCGTCATTCTCCTGAACAGCGACACCCGCGTGGTCGAAGGCTGGCTCGACGAACTGGTCGACGCCTTCACGCTGTTCCCCAAGGCCGGCATGGTCGGCTCCAAGCTCTTCAACGACGACGGCACCTTGCAGGAAGCGGGCGGCATTTTCTGGCGCGACGGTTCGGCCCACAACTACGGCCGCAACCAGGACCCGAACCTGCCGCAGTACTGCTTCGCGCGCCAGGCCGATTTCATTTCCGGCGCGTCCATCGCGTTGCGCAAGACGGTGTGGAACGAGCTCGGCGGCTTCGACCCCGAATACAAGCCTGCCTACTGCGAGGACGCCGACCTGGCGTTTCGCTTGCGCCGTGTCGGCTACGAGGTCTGGTTCGTGCCGACCTCGCGTGCCATTCACTACGAAGGCATCACCCACGGGCGCGACACCACCAAGGGCATCAAGGCCTACCAGGTGACGAATCTCGAGAAGTTCGCCAAGCGCTTCAGCGCCGAACTCAAGGCGCACCCGCAGCCGGGCACGAGTTCGATGCGCGCCGCCAGCTGGCGCGTGCGTCGCAACATCCTGGTGGTGGACGCGCTCACGCCGACCCCCGACCAGGACTCGGGCTCCATCGTGACCGATGAAGTGATGAGCGCCTACCGGGAGTGCGGCTTTGGCGAGAGCTTCTTCCCGCTGCATTCGCCGTACTGGTCGAAAAAGTACACCGGGGCATTGCAGCGCCGCGGTGTCTGCTGCTACTACAAGCCTTACGCCGAAGAAATGAACGCGCTGCTCGACATCGACAGCCAGTTCGACTACGCGCTGCTGTACCGCTACAACGTTGCGCATCCTGTCTATGCAATGCTGCGCAGGAAGGCGCCCAGCACGCGCATCCTTTTCGCCAACGTCGACCTGCATTTCCTGCGCGAGACGCGTGCCGCCGAGACCTCGAACACACCCGAGGCCCTGTTCTCCGCCAAGGTTACGAAGAAGCTGGAGCTCGAGATGTTCGCGCAGGCGGATGCTTCGTTCGTCCACACCGAGATCGAGCGCGACGTGATTCAGCAGTCGTTGCCGGCACCGCTGGGCAACATGGTCGTGCTGCCATGGATCGCCGACGTGTACCGCGACACGCCCGCCTTCGCCGGCCGCGCGGACATCATGTTCCTTGGCAACTTCCCGCACGCGCCGAACGTCGATTCGGTTCTCTACTTCGTCAAGTCGATCTGGCCTGAGTTGGAGAGGGAACTGCCTGCCGGCGCAAGGCTGCTGGTGGTGGGCAACAAGCCGCCGCCCGAAGTGCTGTCCCTGGCGTCGGACCGCATCGTGGTCACGGGCTTTGTGGAAGAACTGGCACCGTATTTCCAGACTTCGCGCGTGTTTGTGGCGCCGCTGCGCTACGGCGCTGGCATCAAGGGCAAGCTCGTCACCGCGTTGGCGCACGGTGTGCCCAGCGTGGCAACGGCCATCGCGGCGGAAGGCATCGCGCATCCGGGTGACGGCCATCTGGCCACGGCCGACGATCCCCGGCAGTTCGCGGCCGAGGTCTTGCGCTTGTACCGTGACGAAGCGGCCTGGAACGCGATGCGCGAAGCCGGTCTGTCTTACGTTGAGGAAAACTACTCGCGCAGCGCGACCTCGAAAATCTGCCTGCGCGCGATGGACGTGGCCGACGCAACCTGGTTGACCCGGCAGGAGCTCCAGTGCCGGCGTTCGCTCGAGCAGATCATGGCGCAGAACGGCGAATTCGAACGGGTGACGCCCATCTGAGGGCAGCTCATCCCCTTGCTCTCTCTACCGGCCCTACGGTGAGTCCCATGAACAACGACAGGTCCGATCAGGATCGCTCCGTGCCCCACGCAGAGACGGACGCAGACAAGTCCGGGTTTTCGCAAGGCGGAAACACCGCTGGGTTCGAAGTCCTGCTGGACGCAGCCAACCAGCGTGCGCAAGCCGCGCTCGAGCGCGAGCGTGCGATGCGCGCCTCGATGTCCTGGCGCGTCACGGCGCCGTTGCGCAAGGTGTCCACCGCCGTGCCGCAGCCCCTGCGCGCCAACCTGCGCCGCGTCGCCAAGGCCGCATGGTGGGCAATGACGCCATGGCGCATGCCTGCGCGGCTTCGCGCCATGCGCTTTCGCACGCCGAACGAGGTGGCGCTGCGCGGTACGCTGGACGCCTCCGATGCCTACGGCGTGTGGATTGCAACCCGCGAGCGCCGCTCGCCCGCTGTGCCCGATTATCCCGGCACGCGTGTGTCGTTTCTGCTTGCGGCGGGCGCCAGCTCGCAGGCTTTGCTGCAGACACTGAAATCGGTGCGCTCCCAGTCCGTCGGTCTTTGGGAAGTCTTGGTGGCGGTGTCGCCCGACGCGCCAGTCGCCGTTCTGTCGGTGCTCGACGGCGTAGCGAAGGACGCACGCATCGTGCGCGTGCCTGTGCCAGGCGGCGGGCGTGCGGATGGCTTGTCCGCGTGCCTTGCATCGGCCCGCGGCGAACTCGTTGCATTGCTGGACGCCGGCGACATGCTGGCCGCCGGGGCGCTGAACGAACTGGCGCACGCGCTTCGGCGTTTGCCCAGCAGTGACATTTTTTATGGCGATGAGGACCGGCTCTCGAGTGAAGGGTTGCGCCAGAGCCCTTACTTCAAGCCGGGGTGGTCGCCCGACCTGCTGTACGCCTTCAACTATTTCGGTCGCCTGACGCTGTTGCGGCGCGACCTGGTGGTCGGCGCGGGCGGTATCGACGCTGCCATGGGCGAAGGCGTGGAGTGGGATCTGAATCTTCGCGCAAGCGATCGGGCCGGCATCGTCACGCGCATTCCAAAGGTGTTGTGCCACCGCAGCGCGGACAGCGGGTCCGAGCGGCCCGCGCCGGGCTCCGAGGCGGCTGCCGACCATCGCAGGGCGTTGCAGGCGCACTGGGCGCGGGCGGGCATTGCGGCCAATGTCGAAACCCAACTTGACGGCACGCAGCGCGCCACCTGGGAGCTGGCGGCGCCGCCGCTGGTGTCGATTGTCATCCCCACCAAGGACAAGGCCGACCTGCTGCGGGTGTGTGTGCAAGGGCTACTGCAAGGCACCGACTACGTCAACAAGGAAATCATTCTTGTGGATACAGGGTCTTGCGAGGAAGCCACGCGTGCGTACTACGAAGAGCTGCGCGCCTGCCCCGAGGTGTCGATCGTTCATTTCAGCAGGAAATTCAACTACTCCGCGGCCTGCAATTTCGGTGCGGGCTTCGCGCGCGGCGACCTGCTGCTGTTTCTCAACAACGACACCGAGGTGATTGCGGCGGACTGGCTGCAGGAGCTGGTGCGGTTTGCGCAGCGCCCTGGCGTGGGCGTGGTCGGCACGCAGCTGCGCTATCCCGACGGCGAACTGCAGCACGGCGGCGTCGGGCTGGGAGTAACGTTCTGCGGGCTGATGTACCACGCCGATCACAGCGATGCGTGGGGCGTGTTCGGCTCGGCAGCGCATCCGCGCAACTGGATGGCCGTGATGGGGGCGTGCCAGATGGTGTCGCGCGAAGCCTTCGACCGGATCGGCGGCTTCGACGAGGCCTACCTGCTTGCCTTCAGCGACGTTGCGTTGTGCCTGCGGGCCTGGCGTGCGGGATATCGCACGGCCTATGCGCCGCACGCCCGCCTGGTGCATCACGAAGGCGCCACGCGGGGCGACATCAACCCCACGCCGGACCTGCAGCGCTTTGCCGATGACGTACGCCTGCTGGGCATCGACGAAGACCCTTATCTGCATCCGGAGCTGGACGGACACAGGCCGATTCCCACGCTGTGCGTGGGCGCTGCCCGCTCCCCGCGTGAAAGCCTCCAGGCCGACACGCGGGCGCTCGGCACGATGATGCTGCCCTCGTCGACCCTCGATCTCTCGGTGGAGCGCACCTGCCTCGAGGCCGCAGGCTTGCCGCGCGAAGACGTGCTGTGGATGCCGCAACCCGCGCACGGCGTGGTCGACGCGTGGTCGGCCGCGCGCTGGGTTCTGGACCTGCTGCGAACCTGTCCCGATGTCGCGCGGCGGTTTCCCACCGCGCTGTCGGATGGCCCCGGCGGCGCCTTTGGCCGCTGGATCGCGGGTGAAGGCGGCGCCGCGCTGGCGTTGCCTGAAAGCGCAAGGGAATGGGTGGCTCATTGCCTGGGCGCGGGCCTGGGCGCCCGCGCCCGGCAGGCCTACCTGTTCGACGAAGACATCAAGAACGCGCTGCCGCACGGCCTCTTGCCGATGGGGCAGCTTGCATTGTTCGGTTGGTTCATGCGCAACGGTCGCCATCTGGCGAATCTGAGACTCGAAGAGATCTGGTGGCTGTTTCGCGAGGCGTCCGAACAGCCGGTCGTCGAGCTGTTGCGCGCCTATGCCTTCTCGCCGGCCTGGCAGGCGCTCTACCCGGACGGGCTCACGGTCTTCGGCCGTCGCGCTTTCGCCGGATGGGTGGCGGCGACCTATCGCGTGAAGGAGGGCTGGATCGATCCCGCATGCTGGCCGGTGGATGCATCGCCCGCACGCCAGATCCGCGGTGCCTACTGGGCGCGTGAAGACTGGCGCCTTCTTCATCCTCATGCGCTGGACGACGCAAGCCGCGCTTCGGCGCTGATCGAGTGGTTGTCCACGCCCGCGGCGGCGCAGCCTGCAGAGGTCGTGGAATGGGTCGATGCGCTCGATGTCGCGCAGGTGGCGGCCGAACTGGTGGCGCCGGGCTTGAACGTGATCGGCCATTTCGCCTACCCCTCGGGCCTGCGGGTGTCGATCGAGGCATTGGTCGAAGGTGCGCAACGCGTGGGCGTGCAGACCTCGCTGCGCGACCTGAAGACCGACCGCAAGGACGACCCGCGGCATGCAGACTTCCAGGGTTTCGAGGACTTCGACACCACGCTGATCCACGTGCAGCCCGAGCCGTTCTTCGGCGAGGCCTACAGCCGCAGCGACCTCTTCGAGCGCTCGCCGCGCACCTACCGCATCGCCTACTGGTATTGGGAGTTCGACGTCATTCCGAATTCCTGGCTGCCGCATGTCGAAGAGATCGACGAGGTCTGGGCCGCCACCGAATTCGTGGCGCGTGGCCTGCGTGCCAAGATTTCGAAGCCGGTGCACGTGCTCTTCCCGGGCGTGAAGCTCGGCCCCTTCGAGCGGCGCCCACGTGCCTATTTCGGCCTCGAGGCGGCGCCGTACACGTTCCTGTTCACCTTCCACATGATGAGCGTCATGGAGCGGAAGAATCCGCTCGGCCTGATCCGCGCTTTCGCAAGCGCTTTCCGGCCTGGCGAGCCGGTGCAGCTCGTGCTCAAGACCTCGTTCGCGGAGCGACATCCGGAGCAGTTCCAGGCGCTCAAGGACGCGGCAGCCAAGGTCGGCAACGTGAAGATCATCAACGAGGTCTACAGCCCCGGCGACGTGCTGGCGTTGATGGACGCCTGCGACGCCTACGTGTCGCTGCATCGCAGCGAAGGCTTGGGCCTGACGATGGCGGAAGCCATGCTGATGGGCAAGCCGGTCATTGCCACCGACTTCTCGGGCAACGTCGACTTCATGGACGAAGGCAACAGCCTTCCGGTGCGCTACGAGATCGTCAAGCTCGGCAAGGCGATCCCGCCTTACGACGCGCACTTCGAATGGGCCGAGCCCTCCGAGGCGCATGCGGCCGAACTGATGCGGCGTGTGTTCGACAACCAGGCCTGGGCCGCGGAACTGGGGGGCCGGGCCAAGGCCAGCGCGCAGGCCGCGCTGTCGGTCGATGTGGCGGGCGAGAAGGTGGCACGGCGGCTCGCCGAGATTCAAGCGCTGCGGCGCAGCCTGCGCCGCTGACAGGCGCGCACCCTGTCAGGGGACCTCGACGATCCGTCCATGCTCGAGGTGGATCACCCGGTTGCACTCCTTGGCGATGAGTTCCGGCGAGTGCGAGGCCAGCACCAGGATGCCCGACTTGGACACCACGTCGCGCATGCGTTGCTCGGCCTTCTCCGTGAACTCGGCGTCGCCCACCGACAGCCACTCGTCCATGAGCAGGATGTCGGCTTCGACGCTCGTCGAGATCGAGAACGCCAGGCGCATCATCATGCCGGTCGAGTAGGTGCGCACCGGCATGTTGACGTACTCGCCCAGTCCGCTGAATTCGCAGATGTCGGGCGTGAGGCGGTCGAGATCCTTCTTGCTCATGCCCATCACGAGTCCGCGCAGCATGATGTTCTCGATGCCCGTCGCATCCATTTCGATGCCCAGCGATGGGTCGATCAGGCTGGCGACCGAGCCTTGCCGCGTGAACTCGCCCGACGACGGTTCGTACACGCCAGCCAGCGTGCGCAGCAATGTCGACTTGCCCGCGCCGTTGTGCCCGATCAGGCCGAGCCGGTCGCCGCTTTTCAGTTCGAGGTTGATGTCGCTGAGCGCCTGCACGACGGTCACGCCGGTTTCCTTGCCGAAGCGTCCGCCCGTCACGGAAGCCGCCAGCGTCTTCTTCAGCGAGGCCGCGCCCGCACCGTAGATCGGAAAGTTGACGGCGACGTTTTTGAGTGAAATGGATGCCATGGATCAGAGCCAGTAGACGACGCGGCGGCGGTACTTCGAGAACAGGAGGGTGGCGGCGACCAGGCACAGCGCGGTCCAGACCATGATGCCGATCCAGCTGTGCAGGTGAGCGACGCCGCCCATCAGCGGCGTGCGAAGCAGGTCCAGCATCTGCGCGAACGGATTCCACAGCACGTACTTGGCGCGGCCCGGCAGGCTTTCGGGCAGCCAGAACACGGGGGTCAGGAACATCAGCATCTGCATCACGCTGGTGACGATCTGCGTGACGTCGCGGTAGCGCGTGCATATCAGCCCCAGAAGGAGCCCCAGCGCATGCGCGTTGATGATGAGGATGAGGAAGGCGGGCACGATGAGCAGCACCGACCACGACAGCGAAATCCCGGCCCAGAGCGCCACCGGGATGTAGAGCACGATCTGGTGGCCGAACTGGATCAGGTTGCGCGCCAGGCTGCGCCAGACGAACAGGCTGATCGGGAAGTAGCCCTGCTTGAGGTAGTTGGACGACCCCACGAATGCGTTGCAGGCGTCGGTCACTACGCTGGAGAAGAACGCCCAGAAGATGATGCCCAGTGCCAGATGCGGAAAGAACCGGGACAGTTCGGTGCCGAACAGCGAACTGTAAAGCGGCCCCATGCCGGCGATCATCACGCCCATGCTCAGGGTGAGCCACAGGGGGCCGAGCATCGAGCGCCGGTAGCGCAGCACGATGTCGAACCATGCGAGGGTCAGCCAGATGTCGGTGCGGCGTGTGCCCTGCCACCAGTCGGCCAGGGCGCTTCGATGTAGATTGGAATGGACTTGGCTCATGTGCGCCCGTAGGTGTCTGCAAGGCGGACGATGTCGTCTTCGCCCAGATAGCCGCCGCACTGGACTTCGATGAGCACGAGCTCATCTTCGCCGGTGTTGGTGAGACGGTGTTTTTCTTTCAAGGGAATGTAGCGGTACTGCCCGGGGAAGGTTTCGTACTCGACCTCTCCGATCTGCACGAGGCCTTGACCCTGTACCACCACCCAATGCTCGGCACGTTCGTGGTGGTATTGCAGGGAGAGCGCCTCACCGGGCCTGACCGTGATGCGCTTGACCTTGTAGCCTTCTTCCTGCTTGAGCGAAGTGTACGTGCCCCAGGGGCGGTGAACCAGCGTGGGCTGATGAACCGTATCGTGCTTGCGGGCTTTGAGCGCGTTCACGACCTGCTTCACCTTTTGCGCGCTGTCCTTGTGCAGCACCAGCAGCGCGTCCGGCGTGTCGACGACGACCAGGTCGTGCACACCGACGACCGCCACCACCTTGGGCCCGAAGCTCTCGACCTGCACGTGCGTGCCCGTGGTGTCGAGCGCCACCACGTCGTCGGGCAGCGTGTTGCCGCTGGCGTCGGGAATCAGCGCGTTGGACACGGCGGGCCAGGAGCCCACGTCGCTCCAGCTGAACTTCGCCGGCACCACGTGAACGTTCGAGGCACGCTCCATCACGGCGTAGTCGATGCTGATGTCCGGCTGCAGGCCGAACGCGTGCAGCTCGAAATTGATGCAGTTGCCCGTGGCCTTGGAGGTTTCCAGCGCGGCCCTTGCCGCGCGGATGACTTCGGGCGCGTGTTCTTCGAGCGCAGCAATGATGGTGTCCGCCGTGAAGGCGAACATGCCGCTGTTCCAGTAGTAACGACCTGTTGCCAGATAGCTCTGGGCCGTTTCGAGATCGGGCTTCTCGACGAAGCGCTTGACGCCCTGGCTCTCGCGCGAGACATGCTCGACCTCGATGTAGCCGAACCCCGTGTCGGGACTGGTGGGGCTCACGCCGAACACCACGAGCTTGCCCTCCTGCGCCAGGCGGAAGGCTTCGCTGGCGCTGGCCACGAACGCGTGCACGTCCGGCACGAGATGGTCGGCGGAGAGAACCAGCATCACCGTGTCACCGCTGAACTGGCGCGCGCACTGAAGCGCGGCCAGCGCGATCGCCGGACCCGTGTTGCGGCCCTTGGGCTCGAGCAGGAAGGACGTGGCCGGCGGGTCCGACATCTGCTGGAGCACATCGCGCGTCAGGAACAGGTGGTCCTTGTTGGTCACGATCATCAGGTCGCCCGTGCCGCAGGCCTGGCCGCGTTCGATGGCTTGCTGGAGCAGCGTGGAGTCCCCGATCTTCATGAACGGCTTGGGAAACGCCTGACGCGACGCAGGCCAGAGCCTGGAGCCGGCGCCTCCCGAGAGCACCACTGAGAGCAACCTCATTGTTTTCCTTTTGCTTGTTGACCCGGCCAATTTTACGGGCAGCCCCTTCCGCGGGCGGCGCGGCACCCGGCGCTGGCGGCGACGGGGCTTGGCCCCTGGCCGTTGCGAAGATAATCCCCGGTCGGCGCCATCTCCCCGGCATGGCCGCTGTCTGTTTCTTTTCCCGCCCCAAAGTTTCGTTCCACCCGCCTTGCGGGTCTGCAATCCATGCATGCTCTCTACCGATTTCTTCTTGCACTGGCCGCCTTCGGGCGAGGCCCCGGACTGATGGGGCGCTTGCAGCGGGCCTGGCGCATGTTCAAGAAGTCGGGCTGGCCCGGCATCCGCTGGGAGATGGGACGGCGCATCGGCGGCTACAACAACTACACGACCTGGGTGCGTCGCTACGACACGCTGACCCCCGAGATTCGCGACCGCATCGTGCAGCGCGTGGCCGCCCTGAAAGAGCAGCCCCTGATCTCCGTCGTGATGCCCACGTACAACCCCAACCCAGGGTGGCTGCGCGAGGCCATCGAGTCGGTGCGCGCCCAGATCTACCCGAACTGGGAGCTCTGCATCGCCGACGACGCGTCGCCCTCGACCGAGGTGCGCGACGTCCTCAAGTCGTACAGCGAGAGCGACCCGCGCATCAAGGTCTTTTTCCGCCCGAAGAACGGGCACATTTCGGCCGCGTCCAACAGCGCGCTGGAGCTGGTGTCGGGCCCCTGGGTGGCGCTCATGGACCACGACGACCTGCTGCCCGCCGACGCGCTGTTCTGGGTGGCCGACTGCATCGCAGCGAACCCCGGCGTGCAGCTGATCTACTCGGACGAGGACAAGGCCGACGAAAGCGGCTTCCGCTTCGGCCCCTACTTCAAGCCCGACTGGAACGTCGATCTCTTTCGCTCGCAGAACATGTTCAGCCACCTGGGCGTGCTGTCGACCGAACTGATGCGTTCGGTCGGGGGCTTCCGCGTGGGCATGGAAGGCTCGCAGGACTGGGACCTGGTGCTGCGTTGCATGGAGCGCATCGATGCCGGGCAGATCCGCCACATTCCGCGCGTGCTGTACCACTGGCGCGTGCACAGCGAGAGCACGGCGCGCTCGATGAGCGCCAAGCCGTATGCGGCCCTCGCGGGCGAGCGGGCGCTGAACGAGCACTTCCAGCGCACCGGCGTGCGCGCCACGGCCGAGCACCTCGACTTCGGCTATCGCGTGCGTTACGCCTTGCCCGATGTCTTGCCGCTGGTTTCAGTGATCATTCCCACGCGCAATGCGCTGCAGCTCACGCGCCAGTGCGTCGAGTCGATTCTTTCGAAGACCACCTACTCGAACTACGAAATCATCATCGTCGACAACGGCTCCGACGACCCGGCCACGCTGGCCTGGTTCAAGCAGATTGCCGCTGAAAGGCCGAACGTGCGCGTGCTGCGCGACGATCGCGATTTCAACTATTCGGCGCTGAACAACGGCGCGGTTCCCTCGGCCAAGGGCGAGCTGCTGGCGCTGGTCAACAACGACATCGAGGTCATCACGCCGGACTGGCTGAGCGAGATGGTGAGCCTGGCCGTGCAGCCGGGCGTGGGCGCGGTGGGCGCGCGGCTGTGGTACCCCAACAAGACGCTGCAGCACGCCGGCGTGATCCTGGGCATTGGCGGCATCGCCGCGCACGCGCACCGCGGCATGCCGGTCGGCCGCGAAGGTTACGCAGGCCGTGCCGCGCTGATCCAGTCGTTCTCTGCCGTCACGGCGGCCTGCCTGGTGATCCAGAAGCAGCATTACCTGGCGGTGGGCGGGCTGGACGAGGTGAACCTGAGGGAGTCGTTCAACGACATCGATTTCTGCCTGCGCCTGCGCGAAGCCGGCCTGCGCAATGTCTGGACGCCGTACGCCGAACTCTTCCACTACGAGTCGGCGACGCGTTCGAAGAACATGTCCCCGAAACGGCAGGCGCAGTTCCAGGAAGAGTCCGCCTACATGCACAAGCGCTGGGGCGACCTCCTGCAGAACGACCCCGCCTACAGCCCCAACCTCATGCTGGCCCGCGAGGACTTCAGCTACGCCTGGCCGCCCCGCCTCGCGCCGGTCTGATGGCCCTGGACGTGTCCGTCGCGCTGTGCACCCGCAACGGCGCGCGCTACCTCCCCGAGCAGGTTCGCAGCATCTGCGCGCAGACGCCGCTGCCGCGGGAGATCGTGCTGTCCGACGACGGCTCCACCGACGGCACCGTTGCCGTGGTGCGTGACACCCTCGTGCAATGCGGCATGGCCGACCAGGTCGCGCTGCGCGTGTTCAGCAACGTGCCGCCGCTGGGCGTCACGCGCAATTTCGAGCAGGCCGTGAGCGCCTGCAGCCATGAACTCATCGCCCTGTGCGACCAGGACGACGTGTGGCACCCCGGCCGGCTCGCGCGCATGGTGGCGCAGTTCGAGGCGCGTCCCGACCTGCTGCTGCTGCACACCGATGCGCGCCTGGTAAACGCCGAACTGAAACCCCTGGGCTCCACGCTGTTCCATGCGCTGGAGGTGCAGCCCGCCGAGCTGGCGGCCATCGCCGGCGGCGAGGCCTTCGGCGTGCTGCTGCGGCGCAACCTCGCGACGGGCGCCACCACGGTGTTCCGCAAGACCTTGCTCGAGGCGGCGCTGCCGTTCGCGCCCGAGTGGGTGCACGACGAATGGCTGGCCGCGGTGGCGTCGGCCGTCGGGCGCATGGACGTGCTGCCTGAGCCGACCATCGACTACCGTCAGCACGCCAGCAACCAGATCGGCGCCCGGCGGCTCACGCTGTCCGAGAAGGTGGCCAAGGCCTTTGCCGAACGCGGCGACAAGCATGTGGCTCGCCTGCGCCGGGCCGAGGCCCTGCTGCAGCGCCTGCAGCGGCTCGGTGCGCGTGTGCCGGCCAGGTACCTGGACGCACAGCAAGCCAAGGTCGCGCACCAGCGGTTCAGGGCGCAGCTGCCGGCGGCGCGGCCCTTGCGCCTGCTGCCGATCCTGCTGGAGGCGGCGCGCGGCCGCTATGCGCGCTTCGGCCGCGGTGGGCATGCCATCGCGCAGGACCTGCTCGAGCGCGGCTGACTAGCGGCGCAGCTTCCAGTACCGCCAGAACGACCCCGACAGCCACACCTTCAGCAGGCTGGTGACGTGCCAGTACAGGTACTTCTTGCTCCGGTGGCTGTCGCGTTGCGCGTCGTGCCGGGCCACCAGGTCTTCGCCCACCTGCAGTTTCCAGCCCGCGAGCCGGGTGCGCGCGCAGATGTCGAAATCTTCTCCGTACATGAAAAAGCGCTCGTCGAAGCCGCCGACCTGCCGGTAGGCCTCGCTGCGAAACAGCATGAACAGCCCCGGAATCCACGCCGGCACCCTCGGCCGCACGTAGCCGGGCTTCTTGCGCCCGACGATCTCGCAGGGTGTGAGCAGCGCCCGGTGCGGCTCCGGCCCGGCCTTGCCCGGCTCCAGGATGCGCGGCGTCAGCAGCCCGGCGTCGGCCGCGGCCTGGGCGAGCAGGGGCGTCAGCACGTCGCTGTCGAGGCGGATGTCGGGGTTGAGCACCAGGAACCACGGGCTGCTGCAGCGCGCGAAGGCCTGGTTGTGGTTGGCGCCGAAGCCCTTGGGGCTTGCGTTCGTGATGCGCGCCACCTCGAAACCCCAGCTCCGCCCCGCGAGCAGGTCAGGCTCCGGAATGTTCTGCGTGAGCACGACCTTGGCGATCGCGGCGCGGCAATGCCGCTCCAGTTGATCGAGCAGCGGCAGCACCAGCGCAAGCTGGCCGTGGCTGACGATTGAAATGGTGATCGGGGGAAACGGCGTGGGGAAGGGGGAGGGGGGCGTGGGCATGGTCTAATTTCGCTCGGGAATTCTAGGGTTCCCCAACCCCCACACATGATTGCTCTGATCGTCATCAGTTTCTTCGTCGCCGCCTTCTCGGTCCAGGTGTTCATGCGCCGCGCGCGCAGGCATGCCCGCATCTACGGCGCCGACATGCCCCAACGCTTCCACAAGGGCCATGTGC
Organism: Variovorax sp. AC103; assembly: GCF_979254005.1. NCBI lineage: Bacteria > Pseudomonadati > Pseudomonadota > Betaproteobacteria > Burkholderiales > Comamonadaceae > Variovorax > Variovorax sp. AC103. The sequence goes on from NZ_CEEDFC010000014.1 coordinate 160,345, forward strand.
CGCGCCTGGGCGGTGCGGGCATCCTGCTGGGCATGGGCGTGGCCTGGCTGGCGGCCGGCATCACCGGCACCGACCCGTTCAACGTGTCGTGGCCCGCGAAGACCTCGATGCTCACGCTGCTGTGCATCCTGCCCGCCGTGCTGGGCGGCATCGTCGAAGACGTCACCCAGAAGGTCAAGGTGCGCTACCGGCTCGGGCTGACCATCGGCTCGGCGCTGCTGGTGTGCTGGCTGCTGGGGCTGGGCGTGGCGCGCACCGGCTTCGAGATCGTCGACGGCTGGCTGGTGATGATTCCCTTCGCCACCGTGCTGTTCGCGGTGCTCGCCATCGGCGGCCTGCCGCACGCCTTCAACATCATCGACGGCTACAACGGCCTGGCGGGCACGGTCGCCGTGCTGGTGTGCCTGGCCATCTCGCACGTGGCGCTGCAGGTGGGCGACCGGCAACTGGCGGCCATGATGGTCTGCCTGGTCGGCGCCACCATGGGTTTCCTGGTGTGGAACTACCCGCGCGGCAAGATCTTCGCGGGCGACGGCGGCGCCTACGTCTGGGGCATGGTGATTGCCGTGGCCGTGGTCATGCTGGTGCAGCGCCACCGCGTGGTCTCGCCCTGGTTCCCGATGCTGTTGCTGATCTACCCGGTGTGGGAGACGCTGTTTTCCATCTATCGCAAGCTGGCGCGCGGCCAGTCGCCCGGCACGGCCGACGCGCTGCATTTCCACCAGCTGATCTTCCGGCGCATCGTGCGCGTGGCGCTGGCCGATGACGAGGCCCGCCAGCTGCTGGCCCGCAACAACCGCACCTCGCCCTACCTGTGGATGTTCGCCGCCATGTCGGTGGTGCCGGCCGTGCTGTTCTGGAACAACACGCTCGTGCTGATGTTCTTCTGCCTGCTGTTTGTCACGACCTATGTGGGTGCGTACCTCATGATCGTGCGCTTCAAGGTGCCCCGCTGGCTGCGCCCGTGACAGCCTCCGCCTTGCGAGAATTCCCCCTCATCGTCCAACGCTTCGGAGCCTGACCGCCCATGACCGACCCCGTCCTCAACATTCCCCCGCGCGACAAGGCCGAGATCCTGGCCCAGGCGCTGCCGTACATCCGCAAGTTCCACGGCAAGACCATCGTCATCAAGTACGGCGGCAATGCCATGACCGACCCCGCGCTGCAGGCCGACTTTGCCGAAGACGTGGTGCTGCTCAAGCTGGTCGGCATGAACCCGGTGGTGGTGCACGGCGGCGGGCCGCAGATCGAGGCCGCGCTGAACAAGCTGGGCAAGAAGGGCAGCTTCGTGCAGGGCATGCGCGTGACCGATGCCGAGACCATGGAAGTCGTCGAATGGGTGCTGGCCGGCGAGGTGCAGCAGGACATCGTGGGCCTGATCAACCAGGCCGGCGGCAAGGCCGTGGGCCTCACGGGGCGCGACGGCGGCCTGATTCGCGCGCAGAAGCTCAAGCTGGCCGACCGCACCGACCCCGCCGTGTTCCACGACGTGGGCCAGGTCGGCGACATCGTCTCCATCGACCCCAGCGTGGTGAAGGCGCTGCAGGACGACGCGTTCATTCCCGTGGTCAGCCCGATCGGCTTCGGCGAGGACAACGAGAGCTACAACATCAACGCCGACGTCGTGGCCGGCAAGCTGGCCATCGTGCTCAAGGCCGAGAAGCTCATGCTGCTGACCAACACGCCCGGCGTGCTCGACAAGAACGGCAAGCTGCTTACCAACCTGAGCGCGCGCGAAATCGACGACCTGTTCGCCGACGGCACCATCTCGGGCGGCATGCTGCCCAAGATCGAGGGCGCCCTGGACGCGGCCAAGAGCGGCGTGAATGCGGTGCACATCATCGACGGCCGCGTGCCGCACGCGATGCTGCTCGAGATCCTGACCGACCAGGCCTACGGGACGATGATCCGGGCCCGCTGAGCCCCAGGTCGCGTGCAAGAAACGCAGAGGGCGCGCGCTCACTGCGCTGTGCGAGAATCAATTGATTACATCTTTGCACGCGCTCCCATGCAGAACGAAGAGACGACCAGTGCTCCCGGCGTAGAGACCCCTGCAGACCCGCCCACCCCCCCGGCGCGCAAGCGCCCGAAACCGGGTGAGCGGCGCGTGCAGATCCTGCAGGCGCTGGCCGCCATGCTCGAGCAGCCCGGCGCCGAGCGGGTCACCACCGCGGCGCTGGCCGCGCGGCTCGAGGTGAGCGAGGCGGCGCTGTACCGCCACTTCGCCAGCAAGGCCCAGATGTTCGAGGGGCTCATCGATTTCATCGAGCAGAGCGTCTTCACCCTGGTCAACCAGATCCTCGAGCGCGAGGGTGCCACCGGCGCCCAGCAGGCCGGCCGCATTCTCACGCTGCTGGTCCAGTTCGCCGAGCGCAACCCCGGCATGACCCGCGTCATGGTGGGCGATGCGCTGGTCTACGAGAACGAACGCCTGCAGCAGCGCATGAACCAGTTCTTCGACAAGATCGAAGCCACCTTGCGCCAGGTGCTGCGCGGCGCGGCCGCCGCCGAAGGCTCGGCCACGCCCAGCGTCGATGCGCAGGTCCGCGCGGCGGCGCTCACCGCCTTCGTGGTGGGGCAACTGCAGCGCTTTGCGCGTTCGGGCTTCCGGCGCGCGCCGTCCGAACACCTCGAGGCGACGATCGCGCTGATCGTTTGAGGCCTATCGCAGGGCACGGCCGGCCTGCTTCGAGCCGACGGGCAGTTGGGCCCTTGGTGACATGGCTCACCGCGCGAGCGCAGAGGGCGACGACGCGCCTTTTTTCCGTATCGAAGCTGCGCGCAACGACTTAGACTGCGCGGTTCCCAACATAAAAACATTGGAGCGAGGGACATGAGCATCGTGAAAAGGGCTTTGCGCAAATTGCGCCTGGCCGCATCGAGTTGGCGCACGCGACCCGGGTCGCCAACGCCGTCGGCAACGCAGCCACATTCCGCAACGTCCGCATCGGTCGTGGAGCCGCCAGCCATGGCCGAGCCCGTCGATGAAGGCCCCGTGTTTTCAGGGGTCTGCCCTGTCTGCGGCATGCACAGCCGGTTTGCCGGGTTCACAGACAACCCGCGCGAATCGGGCCGGTGCTCGAATTGCCAGTCGTTCAACCGCCAGCGGCAGATGGCCTATCTGATTCGCCAGCAGTTCGGCTTGCCGAACGACGGCGGCTGGCACTTTCCCCCCGGCTTCGTCACCTACAACACCGAGACCACGGGCGCGCTGCACCTGCAGCTGGCCGAACTGCCCGGCTATGTGTGCTCGGAGTACTTCGGCGACGAGTACACCTCCGGACAGATGGTCGACGGGCGTCGCCATGAAGACCTTCAGGCGCTGTCCTTCGCCGACGGCTCGCTCGACCTCGTGATGTCGAGCGACGTGATGGAGCACATGCCCGAGCCCTATGCCGCGCATGCGGAAATCTTTCGCGTGCTCAAGCCCGGCGGGCGACACATCTTCACGGTCCCCTACAGCCCGCTGCTGGCCGAGGACCAGGTGCGCGCAAAGATCGTCGACGGCGAAATCGTCTATCTCGAAGAGAAGGCCTTCCACGGCGACCCGGTGCGGCCCGACGAAGGCGTGCTGGTGTGGACGATCTTCGGCCTGAGCATGCTCGACCGCCTGCGAGCGCTCGGCTTCGAGGCCACGCAGTGGGACCTGGACCAGCCGACGCACGGCATCATCGGCCCCGGTACGGTGATCTTCGAGGCCAGGAAGCCTTACACGCGGGCGTGATCAGGCACGTGCGTCGCGTGGGCATTCCCAAGCCGGCGCCGGGACACGGGAGTTGGGAATTCACTCCGCAGTGGACAGGTCGATTTAACAGGGTCGGCTGCAGGTGCTGAAGCCGCGCATCGATCCGACCTTCGGCGAGCATAGCTACGACTTCAGCCGGGGCGCAGCGCGTATCAAGCGGTTCGATCAGCCAAGCAGTGTTTGGGGCAAGGGCGACGCGTGGTGGTTGACCTTGATCGATAGATATTTCTTCGACCGAATTAACCGCGACATCCTGATGAATCGGCTAACCAAGCGAAGCCGTCTGGCTGGGGCGGTTTATCGTTCGGCCTGCGGTCTTGTCAGGCGCTGCATCGATACGACGATGGTGCGATCAATCCGGCGGGTGGCGTGGAGATCTCCTCGAGCTGCCCAGCAAAGTGCTCACGGCAGTAGGCCTCCAGCAGCTTGATCTGAATGCTGGTGGCAAATATGGGCACGCCTTCCGGACTGCGCAAGCGAACAATCATGTCGCGCCCGGCAAGGCTCTCTGATCGCGAGACCGCAAAAGGTGCCAACGTCGACACGCCCAGCCCGTACAGCCTGTATGCCATTGCGCGCTCGGAAATTCCGAGCACCGGGTAGACCGCTTCGAACGGGAAGCTGGAGGCCCACAGGACGACTGGTTGGCCGTCTACGCCGCTGACCTGTTTGCGAACTTGTGCATCGGCGCTCCTGAGCGCTCTTGATTCAGTAACGACGTTGACCATGTTGACTACAGCTGCGATGCCGAGCACGCTGGCGAACAGGGCGTTGTATCGTTGGCGCCAACGGAATTCTGGCAACGGCGCGACGATGAGCAAGGCGAGCACGGGAACGTAAACGCGAAGAACGCCAGGTCGGCCAAGATATCCCATCGCGGCGATGCCGGTGAGAAAAATCGCCCAAGCACATAGTGTTGAGCGTCTGGCGCCAGTCGCGGAAACCCCAAGCGCGACCAAGGTGAGCAGCCAGATGGATGGCTGACCTAAAGCTTTAATGCCAAGCACTGCATTGATGAACTTGTGCTCTTGTATCGGGCTTCCGCCTGCTTCCAAGATCATCGCTTGAAGTGCTGGAGGATTCGCCACTTTCGGATCGACGAAGAACCAACCTTCGATCAACGTGACGTCATTCAGGCTGAAGCCGTGCTTGGACAGCACGTCGGGACGCGCTCTGACGGGCTCAGCGGCGCCGAAATCCGTCATCAGCGCACGGACGGGATTGAGGGCGTTGAAATCGCGCCATTCTGGTGTTCGGTAGGCCTGGTAGTCGACAACGGCACTTGCAACGACGGCGCAAGCCAGAGCGCCAGCCCCCATCAGCGCCCGTCGGTCCCTGAGAAATTGGCCGACTGGAAGGAAGGGCAAGCCCGCTGCGCAGACAAACAAAAACTCTTGCGAGCGGATGAGGTAGCTGGCAAAGGCGAGCAGGCAGGCGGCGGCCAAGAGACTGGCCTTTCCGTCTCTGGCATACACGCGCAAGAGCATGATGGACGCGACCATGAGCAAGCCAGCGTTCACCGTGAACTGCGGAAATAGGATTGGTCCTGTGAAGACGAAAACGACCACTGCGGCGCAAACCGCAACGCTAGCTCGTAATCGCAGCAACGCGAAGCCGATCGCCGAACCTGAAACCAGCAGCGCTGCCATCGTAGCAAGTGAATAGCCCGGTGTGCCGTTCAGTGTCGGTAAGCTGCGGACGAAGTAGCCCCACAGCAGGTTTGAGAACATAAGGTTGGGCGGTGAGCCACCAGAGACGACGCCGTAGCCGTGCGCCACCATGGACATGAATGCGTCGTCGTTCGTCTGCCACCGTGGGGCGGCGAGCCAGCACAACAGGATGAGCGTTGTCCCGGCTGTGAGCAGCGCGATCGCAAGATCCTTCCAGCTCGAATCGTCGCTGTCATTCCGAGCTGAACTAGCCATGAACAATTCCCGCAGTGATGTAGTCAAAAAACGAATGGCATGGGTCGACGCCATGCAGCGCGTGCATCGAGGGGCGGTTGCGAGCAATCCGCCGAGGTTGAGCGCGGGGGGATGGTAACCGTCCAAACGCGCCAAGCGCCGGGTCTGCCCGAAGCCGAGGTGCGGCGAAGCCTTCCATGGAGGGATGGTTAGGTCCGGTCGACCACGGGCTGCCGCTTGCAGGTCATCTGCCGTGGCAACGTCTTGCTACTGCTAATCAATCACCCTCAGCGTTCACGCTGGAGGCTGATTTGGGCCACCGCGGGCCGCGCACAATACGTGTATGAAAGCCGCTCCAGACGTCCGACTGCACTTCCTCGATGGCCTGCGCGGATGGGGTGCGGTTGTAGTGGTGCTATACCACGTGTTTCTCGACGGATTTTCGATCAACCAAACTGTCAGCGACACCCTTCGACCAATATTCCTGTTCAATGGCGTGCTTGCGGTGTGGGTGTTCTTTCTGGTCTCCGGCTTCTCGCTCTCCATCGCGTTCTTACGGCGGCCTGACTATGCCGGGCTGACCAATATTGCCCTCGGACGGTACTTCCGCCTAGCACTCCCCGTACTCTGCGTGACGCTCGTGCTTTACGCCTTTTTCGCGGTCGGTTTGGTTCTACCTGCCGAAAAGCGGCTACCCGCCTTTCAGACTTTCCTGCCAGTTGCCCCAAGCCTGTGGCAGGTCTTCAGATCCTCGTTGTTCGACACGTTCTTCGACTACAGCTTCTCAACTACGCTGATTGCGCCTCTGTGGACCATGCGATTTGAGCTCTGGGGGTCGTGTCTTGTCCTAGGCGTACTTTTTGTCGCTGGGCGGCTGGAGCGCCGCTTCCTCGTCTACAGCGCAGTCGGGGTCGTATCGTACTTTGTCCACCCGATATACACGGCATTCATCGTTGGCCTCGTGTTTGCAGAGATCTACGTCTCGGATTCGTGGAAGCGCAGCAAGGGCAACTGGTCGTCGGCCACGTTTCTACTGTTCATCCCAGGTGTGTATGGCGCCAGCCTGTTACACAAGGCTGGCGAGGAACCTTGGGGCGCAAGCCTTACGGTCGCGATCCTGCTCACCATACCTTGCATCTTCAACCCGCCCACTGCACGGCTTCTTTCCGGCCCCATTAGCCGCTTTCTCGGGCGAATATCCTTCCCGCTGTATCTGATCCACGGGCCGCTGATGCTCGCCTACGGCAACAACGCCTACCGCTGGATTGATGAGCCGACGGATGTGCAGAAGATGTTGCTGAACCTGTCGACGGTTGCGGTGAGCATCGCGTGTGCGACATTGCTTGCCCCGACAGATCGCTGGGGCATCGCGGCAGCGAAACGTTTCAGCGCATATCTGATGGGGTCAAGTGGGACGCCAAGCCAAGCAAAGAACGATGCCCGTACTACCCCGCGGTGAAGCATCTTTCCCACTCAATGTCCGACCCGTCTCGTCCGTGTTTGTGCTGGGAGATTTTCTGCTTTTTGGCTGCCGTCACAATGCGGTGCAAGTTGCAAGAAGGAGAAGACATTGAAAAATGTAGCCGCAGACACCTCAGTCCACGCAATGGGGGGGATGCATCGCCGATGGGCGGTAGTGTGCTGGGCCGCAGTGATTGCTGCTGTGTTGTTCTCGATGCCCATGATCCCTTACCTGCAGCAGCCGGCAGACCTGTGGAATCACATCCAGTATGCGAAGTCGATCCACCAGTGGTCCGACGTTGTCTCGCCGCACTTTCTGTTCCAACTGCTGATAATCGCGATCGCCAAGGCGAGCAGCCTTTCTTATGAGGCCGCGGCCATCGTTCTGATGTCGCTGTGCTATGCAGGTATGGCAGGGATGATCGGAGCCCAGATCCGTCGGTCTTCACCGAGGGGGAGCCCGATGGGCGCACTGAGCATCGCAGTCTTGGTACTGCTGGTCTCTCACATCTTCGTGCAGACCGCGCTCGCGCTGAACTTCTACTATGGCTACATCGCGCCAACCGTCTACCACAACCCTACTCAGGTGCTCTCGAAGGCACTCTCGATAGCGGTTCTGTTCGCCTACTTTAGGGTTGTCTTCGAAGGACAGAAGGGCGCAGTTTGGGTGGTGATACTGCCCGTCGGCGTGATCCTTTCCGCTATCGCGAAGCCATCATTCCTGATCGCGTTCTTGCCGTGCGTGTGCGCTGTAGAGTTTTATCGTGCGTTGTCCGGCTCCTGGAAAGCGGCTCTGCGAAACCTCACGTTGGTCGCAATACCAGCGTGCATAGTGTTGGCGCTTCAGTACCGAATGACCTTCAACGGCAGCCCCGGGGGGGGAGGGCTCGGATTCGCACCGTTCGTAGTCTATGGCGGGGCGGCGGACTTGCTCAAAAAGCTTCCGGGCTCGCTTCTTTTTCCAGTTGTGGCCGCCGTGGTCATCTGGCGCCAGCGCGCGGGTGCCAACCGGCTGCTGTTCGCATGGTTCCTCTACGCTGTTGGGATGACGATCAGCATTTGCGTCGTTGAGTCTGGCGGGCGCATGATGCAAGGAAATTTCGCGTGGACTGGGCAGACCGTGACGTTCTTGCTATATGTCGAAAGCGCGATCGCAGTTGCGGCTGTGGCTTGGCGTAGAGCTTGGCCGGCATGGGCGGCATTTGGGCTCCACGTGATCTTTGGGGCCATCTGGTATTCGGCAGCCTTGCTCATGCCGATAGGCACATTTTTGTAGTCCGTGGAGTTAGTCCCGATTCACCCCTAATCAGGGGGCACCCCGGAACCCTCAGTAGCTCAGCGCGTCGGAGAAGGAGCAACGCGGCCCTGCACCTGCAGCGCATCCTCCATAGCGCGGTCGTGGCAAGCGTCGCGTTCCCGCCGACCGCGCCGTAGCGAAGACGGGATCACTCAGCGCCGCGGCTAAGCCTACTTGAAGACCCTGCGAGAGTCCGGTTTGCCGCCTCGGAAGCGCGCCAGGTCCTTAGCATGGATGTCCTGATCTGTAGAAATTCTTCGACGGAGTGAACCACGACATCCTCATGGATCGGCTGACCAAGCGAATCGCTGACAGGTCGGTGCTGCGGTCAATTCTCATGTCGCGTAAGCTGCGCGGCGTGTGTGTCAGTCGCAATGTGGCCGAGCGGATCGCGGCCAATGTTTGACGCTGGTTGTGCAGCTGAGCATTGGCGCTGAACCGCATGCTCGCCGTTGCGTACGTCGACCTCTTTGGCGTGCCCGGCCCGGATGCTGACTTCTCAACTTCTCGAACCGCCCGGTGCGGACCCGAATGCTGGGGTGGTGTGGGAGGGGACAGGTCTTCGTCGACCGACCCCTATCCCGATCGGACTAGGCGCACTCAGGTCGAAACGCTCACACCCACCGTGGCCCCCGCCGCCATGATCTCCCCCCACGTCGCGTCGTCCACCCAGATCCCGTCCTTGCGCCGCGCCGCACGCGCCTTGCGCTCCGGCTCGCCCGCAAGCTGCACTTCCTCGAAGCCCTGTCCCGGCGGGCTCTGGCGCAGCCAATCGACGAACTCGCGCGCCTCCTGTTCGAACGACGCTTGGGTGCCCAGCCGCTCGGGGTCGATCAGCACGGTCAGCATGCCGTTGAGCACCGTGCGCGACGTGTCCGCCGGCCGGTGCCAGGTGCCCCCGCCCGACAGCGCACCGCCCAGCAGCTCGCACGCCACCGCCATGCCGTAGCCCTTGTGCTCGCCGAAGGTCATGAGCGCGCCGAAGAGCCCGTTGCCCTGCGGCACCACCACCACGCCCGGGTCGTTGGTGGGCGCGCCGTTCTCGTCGATCAGGTAGCCGTCGGGCACCTGCTCGCCCTTGTTGTGGGCCACGCGCATCTTTCCCTGCGCCACGCGGCTGGTCGCGTAGTCGAGCACGAAGGGGTCGGCGCCCGCCAGCGGAATGCCGATGCAGCACGGGTTGGTGCCGAAGCGCCCGTCGCCGCCGCCCCAGGGCGCCACCACGGGGCGAGACAGCACGTTGACGAAGTGCAGGGCCACCAGCCCCTGCGCCGTCGCCATCTCGGCGAAGTGGCCGATGCGCCCCAGGTGGTGCGCGTGCGAGAGCGTGAAGATGCAGCTGCCGTGCTGCCTGGCGCGCGCAATGCCCAGCTCCATGGCCTGCACGCCGACGATCTGTCCGTAGCCGTGCTGGCCGTCCAGGCCCATCAGCGTGCCGATGTCGAGGTTCACGCGCACGGCGGCGTTGGGTTTCAGCCCGCCTTCGGCTACCGCATCGACATAGCGCGGCAGCATGCCCACGCCGTGCGAGTCGTGGCCGCTCAGGTTGGCCAGCACCAGGTTGGCCGCCACCTGCTGGGCTTCGGCGGGCGAACTGCCGGCGGCTTCGAGGATGCGGGTGACGGTGGCTTGCAGGCTGTCGGCCGGCAGTGTTCTGGACATGGATCAGACTCCCTTTGCGTTCAAGGTGATGGCATAGAGCGACGAGGTCGCGCAGATGAAAAGGCGGTTGAGCTTCGGCCCGCCGAAGCACACATTGGCCACGCGCTCCGGCACGAGGATCTTGCCCAGCAAGGTGCCGTCGGGGTGGTAGGCGTGCACGCCGTCCGCCGCGCTGGTCCAGATGCGGCCTTCGGTGTCGAGCCGGAAGCCGTCGAACAGGCCGTTCGTGCATTCCGCAAACACCTCGCCGCCGCTCAGGGAGCGCCCGTCGGCGCCCACCTTGAACCTGCGGATGTGCCGCGGCCCGTCCGCCGCATGGCTGGCGCCCGTGTCGGCGATGTACAGCAACGACTCGTCGGGCGAGAACGCCAGCCCGTTGGGCTTGACGAAGTCGTCGGTCATGCGCGCCACCTCGCCGCTCGCGGGGTCGATGCGGTAGACATGGCAGGCGCCGATCTCGCTGTCGGCGCGCAGGCCTTCGTAGTCCGACAGGATGCCGTAGCTCGGGTCGGTGAACCACACGCCGCCGTCCGAATGCACCACCACGTCGTTCGGCGAGTTCAGCCGCTTGCCCTGCCAGTGCGAGGCCAGCACGGTGATGGTGCCGTCGTGCTCGGTGCGCGTCACCCGGCGCGTGAGGTGCTCGCAGCTCACGAGCCGGCCCTGGCGGTCCACCGTGTGGCCGTTGGTGTTGTTGGCCGGCGCGCGGAACACGCCCACCGTGCCGTTGACCTCGTCGTAGCGCAGCATGCGGTTGTTCGGAATGTCCGACCACACCAGCGTGCGGTGCGCGCCGAACCACGCGGGGCCTTCGCACCAGCGCGCGCCGGTCCACAGGCGCTCCAGGCGCTCGGGCCCGGGAATGCAGCCCTTGAAGCGCGGGTCGAGCTGTTCGAAACCGGTACCGTCCAGAAAGCCGAAGGGGAGGTCTTGGCGGTTGGCCATGGGTGTTGTCTTCCTTGGGTGAGATGTGGGTGCGGCCTCAGCGCCTGGGGCGGGAGCTTGCCAGCACGATGACCGCGATGATGATCACGCCGGTCAGCAGCGTGCGCAGCCCCGGCCCGGCGCCGACGGCGTTGAGCAGCGCCACCAGCAGGAACATGAACATGGCCGCGCCCCAGATGCCCGGCACGCTCGGCCGCCCGCCCGCCACCGCCGTGCCGCCGATGACGACCACCGCGATGGTCATCAGCAGGTACTCGGCGCCCTGGTCGAGCGAGTTGCCGCCCGAGAAGCCCGCGATCAGCGCGCCCGTGAAGCCCGCGAGCGCGGCGCAGATCACATAGGCCAGCAGCCGCGTGCGCTCCACCCGCAGGCCCGCGAGCTGCGCGGCGCGGCGGTTCTGGCCCACCGCGGCAATCGAGCGGCCCAGCACCGTGCGCTCCAGCATCACCGCGATCAGCACGGTGACCACCACGGCCACCAGCGCCACCAGCGGCACGCCGAGGATGCGCTGGGCCATCAGGTCGGAGAACAGCGCCGGCGGCTTCACCTTGAGCCCGCGTCCGAAGTTGATGGCCACCGACATCACGATCAGCGAGGCCGCCAGCGTGGCGATGATCGGCGGAATGCGCAGCAGCCGGATCAGCCCGAAGTTGAACAGGCCCACGCCCGCCCCGACGGCCGTGGCCGCCAGCAGCCCCGGCACCAGCATCGCGTTGTTGCCGTCCATGACGATCATCGCGGCCGCGCCCGACAGCGCGATGGTCGAGGGAATCGACAGGTCCGCATTGCCCGGCCCCACGCTGATCACCAGCATCTGGCCAAGCGACACCAGCACCGTGAAGGCCGAGAACGCGAGTGCCGCGGCCAGCAGGTCGCCCGAGCCCTGGCCGTGGGCACTCCACACCGTGGCGGCCCAGGCCAGCACGGCCGCCACGCAGGAGCCCAGCCAGGGGCGGTTGCCCGCGAGTCTTTTGAAGCGCTGCCAGCGCGGCGCCGTCACCGGTGGGGCCAGGGTCTCGTTCACCGCGCTCATCGCTTGCCTCCCGCGAGGTCGATGGCCGCGCGCAGGCCCAGCACGGCCACCAGGATCAGGCCCTGCATGCCTACCTGCCAGTCCGGCGCGATGTTCAGGAAGGTCAGGAACGAGGCCGCCAGCGTCACCGTGAGCGCACCGATCACCGCGCCCACCGGCGCCACCTTGCCGCCCGCGAACTCCGCGCCACCGAGGATGGCCGCCGCAATGGCCACCAGCGTGTAGCGCGAGGCGATGTTGGCGTCGGCCGAGGTGGCCTGGCCTACGAGCATGAGCCCGGCGCACACGCCGAACACGCCGGCAATCGCATACACGCCGGCGCGCACGCGCACCATGTTCCAGCCCGCGCGCGCAATCGCGCCCGGGTTGCCGCCCAGCCCGCGCACCAGCGTGCCGAAGGCGCTGCGGGTGATGAGCAGATGGCCCACGATGGCCGTGACGAGGGCCATCCAGATCGGCATCGGCACGAGCGGCGTGCGCCAGCTCATGGCGCCGCGCAGCCACTCGGGCGCCGTGCCGCCCGGCGTGGGCAGCAGCAGCACCGCGCAGCCCAGCCACACGAACGACAGCCCCAGCGTGACCACGATCGACGGCAACTGCCGCGCCTCGATCACCGCGCCCGCCAGCGCGTACACGCCCACGGCGGCCGCCAGCGCCAGCACCGCGAGCCACGGCTGCGTGGGCATCAGCGTGGCGCCGATGCAGGCCACCAGCGACACGAACGGCCCGATCGACAGATCGAGGTCGCTCACCGCCAGCACCATCATCTGCGCCAGCGTGGCGAACATCACCGGAATGGCAAGGTTCAGCAGCAGGTTGATGCCGAAGTAGGACATGGCGCGCGGCTGCTTCAGGAACACCGCCGCCAGCAGCAGCGCGAGCGCCACGGCGGGCAGCAGCGCATGCAGCATCGCCGTGCGTTGAGCGTGGCTTGCCGCACGGCGTGTCATGGCACCGGTGCTCATGCCACGGCCTCCTCGAATGAAAGTGCCACCACGCGCTCCTCGCTGATGTCGTCGCCGGCCAGCTCGCCGACCACGCGCCCGTTGCTGAACACATAGACGCGGTCGCAGTGGTGCAGTTCGTCGAACTCGGTCGTGTACCAGACGAAGGTGCGGCCCCGGTGCGCCTCGTCGCGGATCAGCGCGTACACGTCGCGCTTGGTGCCCACGTCCACGCCGCGCATCGGGTCGTCCATCAGGATGACGGGCGCGGTCGAGCCCAGCGCGCGCGCAAACAGCACCTTCTGCTGGTTGCCGCCCGAGAGCGAGCCGATGGGCAGGTCCATGTCCGGCGTGACCAGGCCCAGCCGCTGGCGCCACTGCTGCGCCTGCTCCTGCTCGCGCTTCAGGTCGATCAGCGGGCTGCGCGCGCGCAGTTGCGCGAGCCAGCCCACCGTCATGTTGCGCGCGATGGACCAGAGCGTGAACACGCCGTCGGTCTGCCGGTCGCCGGCCACGAAGGCGGTGCCGCCTTCGACGCGCATCGCGTCGTTGTCGTTGTACGTGTGCTGCGAGGCTTGCTGCAACGCCAGCAGCATCGCGGTCTGGCCATGCCCGGCCAACCCTGCGAGGCCGATGATTTCTCCGCGCGCTGCCCGCAGCGCCATGCCGCGCTGCGGCGAGGCCTGCACCTGCACCACGGCCTGCACGTCGCCGGCTTCGCGCCGGCGCGCCGTCGATGCGTCGGAAGACGGCGCATCCCTGGCCACGGCCTGGCCCATTGCCGTCACCAGCCGCTCGCGGTCGGTCTCGGCGGTCGGCGTGGCCTGCACCACCTGCCCGTCGCGCATCACCACCAGCCGGTCGGTCACCGCGAAGATCTCGCGCAGCTTGTGCGTGATGAGCACGCAGGTCTTGCCCTCGGCCACGAAGCTGCGGATGTAGGCCAGCAGCTGCGCGGCGGCCTGTCCGTCGAGCGAGGAGGTCGGCTCGTCGAGGATCATCAGTTCCAGCGGCTGCGCGCCGGGTGTGAATGCGCGCGCCACCTCCACGATCTGCCGCTTGCCGATGGGCAGTTCGCCCACCACGTCGTCGGCCCGCAGGCCGTGCCCCGGAAAGATGCGGTCCAGCGAGGCCATCAACTGCGCACCCGCGCGCTTGCGCCACGCCCATTCGGCCGACTGCGGTTGCGCGATGCGCATGTTTTCCGCCAGCGTGAGGTTGTCGCACAGCGACAGCTCCTGGAACACGCAGCGCAGGCCCCAGCGCCTTGCTTCGCGCAGGCTCCATGCGGCGCTGTCCGCGGGCCTGCCTGCGAAGTGCAGCGCCCCCCGATCGGGTGAGAGCGCACCGCACAGCACGTTGACGAGTGTCGACTTGCCCGCGCCGTTGTGTCCCACGAGGCCGACGCATTCACCGCGCCGCAATTGCAGATCGACCCCGCGCAGTGCCTGCACGGCCCCGAAGGACCGCGCCGCGCCGCGCACCTCGACCAGCACCTCACCCGGTGGCTGTTGCGATGGGTTTGGCATCGCTGCTTACTTGGCTTTGGCGATGAAGTCGATCACTTCCTTCTGCGAGTACTCGACGTTCACCACGCTGCCGACCTCGGTGTTCTTCACGGCGTCGTCGAGCGTCTCCTGCGTCACCACGCTGATCGGCAACTTCATGTCCTTGGGCACCTTCGCGCCCGACAGGATCTGCTGCGCCACCCAGAACGCGAAGGTCGACGCGCCCGGCGCGATGCTGGCCGACATGGTCTGGTACTTGTTGGCGTCGCGCTGTTCCTTCCACCACGCCAGTTCGTCCTGCCGGTTGCCCATGAAGATCACCGGTGTCGGGCGTCCTGCCGCCTTGAAGGCCTGCGCCACGCCGTAGCCGTCGCCGCCCTGCGTGGCCACCGCCGTCACGGGCGGCAGCGTCGAGAGAATGGCCGACACCTCCTTCTGCGCCACCGTCTGCGTCCAGTTGCCGTGCACCGAACCGACGATCTTGTATTCGGGCCGCTTGGCCACGGCCGTGGTGATGCCCTGGTGGATCTCGTCGTCCACGAACACGCCCGCGATGCCGCGCACTTCGAGCAGGTTGCCCTTGATGCCGCGGCTGGCGAAGTAGTCGATCTGCATCGCGCCGAGCTGCTTGAAGTCCACCGCGATGCGGTAGGCGCAGGGCTCGTTCACGATGCCGTCGAACGACACCACCACGATGCCCGCGTCGCAGGCCTGCTTCACCGCGCCGTTCAGCGCCGTGGGCGAGGCCGCGTTGATCACGATGGCGTCGAAGCCCTGCAGGATCATGTTCTGGATCTGCGCGGCCTGCTCGGTGGCCTGGTTCTCCGACGTGGTGAAGCTGGGCGCCTGCGCCACCACGCCCTTGGCGACCGCGTCCTTGGTCACCTTGTCCCAGCTCTTGAGCATGGCCTGTCGCCACGAGTTGCCCGCGAAGTTGTTCGACAGCGCGATCTTCTTGGCCTTGGTGTCGGCCGCGTGCGCGGGGAGGTGCAGTGCGGTGGCGCCCAGAACGAGGGCGGCAGCCAGTGCGGTAGACGAGAGAGGGATCTTCTTCATGGCGTTGTCCTTGGTTTTCCGAACCCGCTGTCCCGGATCCGGTTGTCTCCTGCGGATGCCCCTGGTGCGATGCCGCGCCGGTCAGTGCGGCGGCATCGGGGCGCTGTGTGCTGTGTTCTGCGTGGTGGGTGTCGGCTACATCACCGCGCCGACCTGCCACGGAACGAACTCGTTCTGCCCGTAGCCGTGCTGCTCGCTCTTCGAATGCGCGCCGGACGCGGTCGCGAGCACCATCTCGAAGATGCGCTGGCCCATCTCCTGGATCGAGGCCGTGCCGTCCACGATCTCGCCGCAGTTGATGTCCATGTCCTCTTCCTGCCGCTGCCACAGCGCCGAGTTGGTCGCCAGCTTGAGCGAAGGCGAGGGCGCGCAGCCGTAGGCCGAGCCGCGCCCCGTGGTGAAGCAGATGAGGTTGGCGCCGCCGGCCACCTGGCCCGTGGCGCTCACCGGGTCGTAGCCCGGCGTGTCCATGTAGACGAAGCCGTGCGCGGTCACGGGCTCCGCGTATTCGTACACCGCCTCCAGGTTGCTGGTGCCGCCCTTGGCGACCGCGCCCAGCGATTTCTCCAGGATGGTGGTCAGGCCGCCGGCCTTGTTGCCCGGCGAGGGGTTGTTGTTCATCTCGCCCTGGTTGATCTCGGTGTAGTGCTCCCACCACTTGATGCGGTCCACCAGCTTCTGGCCGACCTCGCGCTTCACCGCGCGGCGCGTGAGCAGATGCTCGGCGCCGTACACCTCGGGCGTTTCGCTGAGGATGGCCGTGCCGCCGTGCGCCACCAGCAGGTCGACCGCCGCGCCCAGCGCCGGGTTGGCGCTGATGCCCGAGTAGCCGTCGGAGCCGCCGCACTGCAGCCCGATGGTGATGTGCGCCGCGCTGCACGGCTCGCGCTTGACCGCATTGGCGCGCGGCAGCATCTCGTTGATGAGCGCCACGCCCTTCTCGACCGTCTTGCGCGTGCCGCCCGTGTCCTGGATGTTGAAGGTGCGGAAGTTCTCGCCCTCGGCCAGGTGGCCGGTCGCCAGCCAGGCGTTGATCTGGTTGGCTTCGCAGCCCAGCCCCACCACCAGCACGCCCGCGAAGTTCGGGTGCGTGGCATAGCCCGTGAGCGTGCGCGCCAGGATCTGCAGCCCCAAGCCCTCGGTGTCCATGCCGCAGCCGGTGCCGTGGGTCAGCGCGACGATGCCGTCGACGTTGGGAAACGCCGCGAGCGCCTGCGGGTTGGTCTTGCGCGAGAAGTGGTCGGCAATGGCGCGCGCGGCCGTGGCCGAGCAGTTCACGCTGGTCAGCACGCCGATGTAGTTGCGCGTGGCCACGCGGCCGTCGGCGCGCTTGATGCCCATGAAGGTGGCCTCGCGCTTCGCGGGCGCGGGCTTCACGTCGGCGCCGAAAGCGTAGTCGCGCTCGAAGTCGCCCTTGTCGGGCCCCATGTCCAGGTTCTGCGTGTGCACATGTTCGCCCGCGGCGATGGGCCTGCTCGCGAACCCGATGATCTGGTTGTAGCGGCGCACCGGCTCGCCGGGGGCGATGGCGCGCATGGCGACCTTGTGGCCCGGCGGAATCAGGCCGCGCACGGCCACGCCTTCGATGGCGGTGCCGCCGAGCAGCTGGGCGCGCGCGATGACGACGTCGTCGGCGGGGTGGAGTCGGATGTAGGGGGTCATGGGGGTGGCTGGCTTGTGATGGCTGGCGGTAGAAAGGGTCTGAAGGGGGTCAGGAAGCCTTGGCGCGGCGCCAGCTCGCGCTGAATCTCTGGTGGAACTTGTCCATGTGCTGGTGCATGGCGTCGCGTGCCGCAGCGGGGTCGCGCGCCGCGATCGCGTCGAGGATGGCTTCGTGCTCGCCGATGGCGGCCTGCCACGAGGTCATGGTCTCGAAGTAGTCGATCATGCGGGCGAAGATCGGCCCGTGCCGCGACTCCCAGAAGCCCTGCACCGTCTCGGTCAGCACCACGTTGTCGCAGGCGTTGACGATGGCCAGGTGGAAGGCGCGGTCGCCTTCGTGCGGCACCTCGTTGCGCGCGGCCATGTCGCGCATCGTCCGGATGGCGCGGCGCATGGCGTCCACGTCCTTGCGCTTGCCGTGCTGCGCGGCGGTGGCGGCGGTCTCGCCTTCGACCAGGCGGCGCGCGCGAATGATCTCCAGCGGACCCCATTCGGCGCCGGCGCCATTTGCGCCATTCGTGCCGTTCACGACCGGGGCCGTGCGGTGCGAACGGTCGAGCACGTACACGCCCGAGCCGGTGCGTATCTCGACCCAGCCCTCCACCTCCAGCGCAATGAGCGCCTCGCGCACCGAAGGCCGGCTCACGCCCAGCTGCTTGGCCAGCTCGCGCTCGGCGGGAATGCGCGCGCCCACGGCGAACTCGCCCTTGCCGATGAGCACGCGCAGCTGCTCGGCAATCTGGCGGTACAGGCGCTGGGGTTCGAGGGTCTGGATCGGCACGGGAGCGAATGAAGCGAAAGGAGAACGAAGAGGGCAGGGGGACCGGCTTAAGGGTTGTCCTGAATTGGACAAGTGGTAAGGCCAATTCAGAATACGATACCGCGCCCGCGCCACCATCGGGCCTAACCCGAAGAACGAGGAGACACCGATGAGACTGAAGGGAAAGACCGCACTGGTCACCGCCGCGGGCCAGGGCATCGGCCATGCCAGCGTGCTCGCCATGGCCGCCGAGGGCGCGCAGGTGTGGGCCACCGACGTCAACGAGACGCTGCTGGCGCGCTACGCCGGCATGCCCAACGTCACTGCGCTCAAGCTCGACGTGCTCGACAAGGCCGCCATCGGCGCGCTGGTGGCCAAGCTGCCCGCGCTCGACATCCTCTTCAACTGCGCGGGCGTGGTGCACAACGGCACCATCGAGCAGGCCACCGACGACGACCTGCTGTTCGCCTTCAGCCTCAACGTGCGCGCGCAGATGTGGACCATCCAGGCCGTGCTGCCCGGCATGCTGGCGGCGGGGCGCGGCAGCATCATCAACATGGCGAGCGTGTGCTCCAGCATGAAGGGGCTGCCCAACCGCTTCGTCTACGGCACCACCAAGGCGGCCGTGCTGGGCCTCACCAAGAGCGTCGCGGCCGACTACGTGGCCAGGGGCATTCGCTGCAATGCGGTGTGTCCGGGCACGGTCGACACGCCCTCGCTGGGCGAGCGCATCAACGCCAATGCCGACCCGGACGCGGCACGCCGGGCCTTCATCGCGCGCCAGCCCATGGGCCGGCTCGCGCAGGCCGAGGAAATCGCGCCGGTGGTGGTGTTCCTCGCCAGCGACGAATCGGTCTTCGCCACCGGGCAGGCCTTCACCGTCGACGGCGGCATCACGATATGAACCAGCTCGACTTCGCGGGCCGTCACGCGGTGGTCACCGGCGGCGCCACGGGGCTCGGTTTCGGCATTGCGCAGCGGCTCATCGCTTCGGGCGGCAGCGTCACGCTGTGGGACCGCGACGAGGCGGCCGCGAACCAGGCCGCACTGTCGCTGGGCGACAAGGCCTTCGCGCTGAAGGTCGACGTGTCGCAGCAGCCCTCGGTCGCCAAGGCCGTGGCCGCCACGCTGGCACATGCGCCACGCATCGACGCGCTGGTCAACAGCGCGGGCATCACCGGGCCCAACACCAGGCTGTGGGACTACCCGGTGGACGACTGGCGCCAGGTGATGGAGGTGAACATCAACGGCGTGTTCCTGTGCTGCCGCGAGGTGGTCGCGCAGATGCGCAAGCAAAACTATGGCCGCATCGTCAACATCGCCTCGGTGGCCGGAAAAGACGGCAACCCCAATGCCAGCGCCTACAGCGCGAGCAAGGCGGCCGTCATCGGCCTCACCAAGTCGCTGGGCAAGGAACTCGCCGACACGGACATCCGCGTGAACTGCGTGACGCCCGCGGCGGTGAAGACGGCCATCTTCGAGCAGATGTCGCCCGAGCACATCGCCTTCATGCTGTCGAAGATTCCCATGGGCCGTTTCGGCACGGTGGAGGAGGTGGCCGCGATGGTCGGCTGGCTCTGCACCGAAGATTGTTCTTTTTCCACCGGCGCGGTGTTCGACCTCTCCGGTGGGCGCTCCACGTATTAATTCAAACCAATGCACTGAAAGGAAAGCATGAAACTCGTCCGCTACGGCAACCCCGGCAAGGAAAAGCCCGGCCTCATCGACCAGGACGGCAAGCTGCGCGACCTGAGCGCCATCGTCAAGGACATCGGCCCCGAGCAGCTCGGCGACGCCGCCATCGCCAAGCTGCGCAAGACCAAGATCGACAAGCTGCCCCTGGTGCGCGGCAAGCCGCGCCTGGGCAGCCCCGTGGCCAACGTCGGCAAGTTCATCGCCATCGGCCTGAACTACGCGGACCACGCCGCCGAGTCAGGCCTGCCGGTGCCCAAGGAGCCCGTGGTCTTCATGAAGGCCAACAGCTGCATCCAGGGCCCGAACGACCCCGTGATGCTGCCCAAGGGCTCGGTCAAGTCCGACTGGGAAGTCGAGCTCGGCGTGGTCATCGGCACGCGCGCACGCTACGTGTCGCAAAAGAGCGCGCTCGACTACGTGGCCGGCTACTGCACCATCAACGACATCAGCGAGCGCGAGTACCAGATCGAGCGCGGCGGCACCTGGGACAAGGGCAAGGGCTGCGACACCTTCGGCCCGCTGGGCCCCTGGCTGGTGACGCGCGACGAGATCGAAAACCCGCAAAAGCTCGCGATGTGGCTCGACCTGAACGGCCAGCGCGTGCAGACGGGCAGCACCAGGACCATGATCTTCAGCGTGGCCAAGATCGTGAGCTACGTGAGCCAGTTCATGACGCTGATGCCCGGCGACGTCATCACCACCGGCACGCCGCCCGGCGTGGGCATGGGCATGAAGCCGCCGCTGTTCCTGAAGAAGGGCGACGTGATGACGCTGGGCATCGAGGGCCTGGGCGAGCAGCGCCAGGAAGTGGTGCCGTTCAAGCTCTGACGAGGCACTGAGCTTCCCGGTCTTTCAAGGGCGCCTGCGGGCGCCCTTTCTCTTGGCGTTTCAAATGTCCCATTGACAGAACATTGAAACTGCAAAAACATCAAAGGCATGTCGCAAATGCCTTTGCCGAAATACCACCAGATCTACCTGGTGCTGCGCGAGCAGTTGCACGAGGGGCGTTTTGCCGAAGGGCTGCCTGGTGAACTCGCGCTCATGGCGCAGTTCGGCGTGGCGCGCGTCACGGTGCGCCGCGCGCTCGAGCAGCTGGCCTCCGAAGGCCTGATCGAGCGCAACCCTGGCCGCCGCACGCGCGCGCTGCCACCCCCGGCGCTCGGCGACGGTCCCAGCGGCAAGAGCATGGAGCGTGCCAATCTGCGAGGCCTGCTCGAGAACCTGGTCACCATGGGCCTGCACACCTCCGTCAAGGTGATCGACGTGGCGACGATCACCGCGTCCACGCAGGTGGCCGAGGCGCTGCAGCTGAAGCTCGGCGACCCGGTGCAGAAGGCCGTGCGCGTGCGTTCCACCAAGGAAGGCCCGCTTTCGCACATCACCACCTACGTGCCCGACACCATCGCGCGCCGCTTCGGGCGGCGCGAGCTGTCGAAGAAGCCCATCCTGGTGCTGCTCGAGGAATCGGGCGTCAAGGTGGGCCGCGCGCACCAGACCATCTCGGCCCGCCTGGCCGACAACGTGCTCGCACAGCACCTGGACGTGTCGGTCGGTTCGGCCCTGCTCGCGGTGCGCCGCCTCATCTACGACGAAGACGAGCGGCCCGTGCAGTGGCTGCACGGCCTCTACCGCCCCGACCGCTACACCTACGAAATGCAGCTCTCCCGCGTGGGCAGCATCGACGCCAAGGTGTGGGTCAGCAAAGACGTGTCAGCCCAGTTCAACTGAAGAAAAAGGAAAGCCTCACCATGCAGAACCGCCGTCGTTTCGTGTCGCAGTCGGCCGCCCTGGCCACCGCCGTCGCCTTCCCGCTCGTGGCCGGTGCGCAGCCCAAGACCGTCAAGGTCGGCGTGCTGCATCCGGTCACCGGTGCACTGGCCTATTCGGGCCAGCAGTGCCGCCTGGGTGCGCTCATGGCCATCGAGGACATCAACGCGGCGGGCGGCATCAAGTCGCTCGGCGGCGCGAAGCTCGAGGCCCTGCTGGGCGACGCGCAGTCGCAGCCGCAGGCCGGCGCCGCCGAGGTCGAGAAGATGAACGAGGCCGGCGTGTCCGCCATCGTGGGCGCCTTCGCCTCGGCCATCTGCCTGGCCACCACGCAGGCCGCGGCCAAGTACAACCTGCCGCACGTGGTCGACGTGGGCGTGGCCGACCAGATCGTGGAGCGCGGCCTGAAGAACACCTTCCGCTTCGGCCCCGGCTACAAGAAGTCGACCGAGGTGGCCATGGCCAACCTGCTGGTGCTCAACAAGGCCGCGGGCAGCCCCGCCAAGACCGTGATGATCATCCACGAGGAGTCGCTCTTCGGCGCCGGCACCGCGCAGCTGCTGTCGCGCGAACTGCCTGGCTACGGCTTCGAGGTGAAGGAGGTGGTGAAGCATGCCAACCCCACGCGCGACTTCAACAACATCGTGCTGCGCATGAAGTCGGTCAACCCCGACATCGTGATTCCGGCCAACTACTACAACGAATATGCGCTGCTGGTGCGCACCATGCAGCAGCAGAAGGTGGTGCCCAAGGCCATCTTCTCGGTGCTGGGCGGCGCCGCGTCGAGCTACAAGTTCGTGAAGGAATTTCCGGACGCGGCCAACGGCATCATCGACTGCAACCACTGGTTCAACCCGAAGGACAAGCGCTCGCAGGAGCTGCGCAAGCGCGTGGAAGCCAAGGGCCAGTTCTTCAGCTACGAGGTCTTCATGACCTACACCTCGATGTGGCTGCTGGCCGATGCCATCGAGCGCGCCAAGTCCACGGACCGCGCCGCCATCATCGACGCGCTGGAGAAGAGCACCTTCTCGAATCACATCATGCCGTACGGCCCGACGAAGTTCGTCAACGGCCAGAACGAGGGCGCGCAGCCGCTGATGACGCAGGTGGTGAAGAACGACATCAAGGTGATCATTCCGCGCGACTACCGCGAAGTGGATCCCGTCTTCCCGCTCAAGGCCTGAGCGAGTGGTGGACGCAATGGCGGTGAGCCCCCCGATCCCTGGCCGCGACCGATCGGCCACGCAGCCCGGCATGCGGTGCGGGCCGGCGCAGTGGGGTCGCATGGCCCGCACTGCATGCCGGGCTGCCCGAACAAAGAGACAAGAAGCCAAGCACCCAGCCAGCCAATGCTAGACATCAACATCCTCTTCCCCTCGGTCCTCAACGGACTGACCACAGGCGCCGTGTACGCCCTGATTGCCGTGGGCCTCACGCTGATCTACGGCGTGCTGCACATCATCAACTTTGCCCACGGCGCCAGCCTGATGCTGGCCCTGTACGTCGTCTACTTCCTCAAGGAGCGTCTGGGCATCGACCCCTACATGGCGCTGCCCATCGCCATCCTGGGCATGTTCGCGCTCGGCTATGCGCTGCAACGCGTCGTCATCAACCGCGCGGGCCACGGCAAGGACGAGAACATCCTGCTCGCCACGCTCGGCATTTCCATCGTCATGGAGAACCTCGCGCTGCTGTTCTTCAAGTCGGACACCCGCAGCATCGACACCGCCTATTCGCTGAGCACCGTCGCCATCGGCCCCGCCATGATCGCGGTGCCCAAGCTCATCGCCTTCGCCGGTGCGCTCGCGGTGTCGGGCATCCTGTTCTGGATCATGGGCCGCACCGACCTCGGCCGCGCCATCCGCGCCGTGGCCAAGGAGAAGGAGGGCGCCAAGCTCATGGGTATCGACGTCGACCATGTGTATGCCATGAGTTTCGGCATCGGCCTGGCGTGCCTCGGCGCGGCGGCGTGCTTCCTGCTGCCCGCGTACTACGTCAACCCCCAGGTGGGCGGCGGCTTCGTGCTCGTGGCCTTCACCATCGTCGTGCTCGGCGGCATGGGCAGCTTCGTGGGCGCGCTCATCGGCGGCCTGCTCGTGGGCGTGGTCGAGTCGCTCGGCGGCCTCTACCTGGGCGAGTCGCTCGGCCAGATCGGCATCTTCGCCATCTTCATCGGCGTCGTGCTGTTCCGCCCGCAGGGCATGTTCGGAGCCAAGGCATGAACGCGGGAACGAAACAACTCGCGGGCATCGCGCTCTTCGCCGTGGTCGTCGGCTGCGTGCCGCTGGTCACCCAGTCGGGCGTCATGCTCAACTTCGTGATGATGGCGCTCTACGCCACCCTCATCGCGCAGGCCTGGAACATCCTCGGCGGCTTCGGCGGGCAGTTCTCGTTCGGGCATGCGCTGTTCTTCGGCACCGGTGCCTACATCCAGGCCATCGCGCAACTGCAGGGCGGCTTCAACCCGTGGCTCGCACTGCCGATGGCCGTGGCCGGCGCCGCGCTGGTGGGCCTGTTCGTCGGCGCGCTCACCTTCCGCTACGGCCTGAAGGGCTCGTATTTCGCGCTCGTCACGCTGGCCTTCGCCGAAGTGTTCCGCATCGTCGCGACCTCGGTGCCCTTCACCGGCGGCGGCGTCGGGCTCATGGTGCCGCTGCGCGAATCGATCGGCAACATGCAGTTCGCCTCGCGCGCGGGCTACCTGTGGCTGGTGCTGTCGATGGTCGTCGTCGCGCTGCTGGTCACCTGGTGGCTGCGCAACGGCCGATTCGGCGCCTACCTGCAGGCCGTGCGCGACAACGAAGACGCCGCGCGCGCCGTGGGCGTGAACCCGTTCTGCGTCAAGCTCGCGGCCATCGGCATCTCGGCGGCCTTCATGGGCGCGGCCGGCGGGTTCTACGTGCAGGTGTTCCAGTACATCGATGCGGGCATCGCCTACGGCTCGGTCACCTCGGTCGAGGCGCTGGTCGCGGCCATCGTGGGCGGCATGGGCACGCTGTGGGGGCCGGTGCTCGGCGCGGCGGTGCTGCACCTGCTGTCGGACTTCACGCGCAACCTGTTCGGCGAGCTGCCGGGCATCAACATGGTCATCTACGGCACGGTGCTCGTGCTCATCGTGATCTTCCTGCCGCGCGGTGTCGCGGGCCTGGGGCTCTCGGTGCGGCAGCTGTGGAACGCCAAGGGAGGCAAGCATGACTGAGCCTCTCCTGAAACTCGACGGCATCTCGCGCTCCTTCGGCGGCCTGAAGGCCGTGCAGAACGTGAGCCTGGCCGTGCAGCAAGGCAGCCTCACGGCGCTGATCGGGCCGAACGGCGCGGGCAAGACCACGCTGTTCGCGCTGATGTCGGGCTTCCTGAAGCCCGACGCCGGCACCGTGCGGTTTGCCGGCCAGGACATCACCGGCCGCGAGCCGCACCGCAACGCCGTGCTCGGCATGACGCGCACCTTCCAGATCGTGAAGCCCTTCGCCGCGCAGACCGTGCGCGAGAACATCGCCGTGGGCGCGCACCTGCATGTGCGCAACCGCGCCGAAGCCCTGCAGAACGCCGAGGCCGTCGCGCAGCGCGTGGGCCTGGCGCCGCAGCTCGACAAGCCCGCGTCGGACCTCACCGTGGCCGGCCGCAAGCGCCTCGAACTCGCCCGCGCGCTTGCCACGCGGCCCCGCCTGCTGCTGCTCGACGAAGTGCTCGCAGGCCTCAACCCGCAGGAGATCGCCGAGATGATGCCGGTGGTGCGCGGCATTGCCGACAGCGGCGTGACCGTGCTGATGATCGAACACGTGATGCAGGCCGTGATGAACCTGGCCGAGCATGTGTGGGTGCTGGCGCAGGGCCAGCTCATTGCCGAGGGCAACCCGGCGCAGGTGACTTCCGACGATCGGGTGGTCGAGGCGTACCTGGGGCACGGCACGGCGGCGCGCCTGCGCAAGGCCGCGGCGTCAGGATCGGGAGCCCAGGCATGAGCGCGCTGCTGGACATTCAAGGCCTGCGCGGCGGCTACGGCCGCGTGGAAGTGCTGCGCGGCGTCGACCTGCAGGTCAACGCCGGCGAAATGGTCGCGCTGCTCGGCAGCAACGGCGCGGGCAAGTCGACCCTCAACAAGATGGTCTGCGGCCTCGTGCCCGCCTGGAGCGGCACCGTGCGCTTCGACGGCAAGGACCTCACCGGCGCGCACTACCGCGAGGTGGTCAAGGCCGGCCTCATCCAGGTGCCCGAAGGCCGCAAGGTGTTCCCCAACCTCAGCGTGCTGGAGAACCTGGAGCTGGGCTCCTTCACCCGTGCCCGCGAGCGACGCGCGGCCAACGTCGAGAAGATGTTCCACATCTTCCCGCGCCTGCGCGAGCGCATCGCACAGCACGCCGGCACCATGAGCGGCGGCGAGCAGCAGATGCTGGCCATCGCACGCGGGCTCATGGCCGAGCCGGTGCTGCTGATCCTCGACGAGCCTTCGCTGGGCCTCTCGCCGCTGCTGGTGGAAGAGATGTTCACGCTCATCCGCACGCTGCGCGATGGCGGCCTCGCGGTGCTGCTGGTCGAGCAGAACGTGGGCCAGTCGCTGGAAATTGCCGACCGCGCCTACGTGCTGGAAAACGGCAGCGTGCGCTTCTCGGGCAAGCCCGACGCGCTGCTGGGCAGCGACGAACTGCGGCGCGCCTACCTGGGGCTGTGAGCCCCGCGACAAAAACAAGGAGACCATCCTATGAAACGCCGTGACATCCTCATCGCGCCCCCCGCGCTGGCCGCATTGGCCTTCGCCGCCGGTGCCCGCGCGCAGATCGGCGGCGCGCCGGTGCGCATCCTCGTCGGCGCGCCCGCCGGCGGCTCGACCGACACGCTGGCCCGCTCGCTGGCCGTCAGCATGGGCCCCGCGCTGGGCCGCACCGTCATCGTCGAGAACAAGCCCGGCGCCGGCGGCAACATCGCCGCCGACGCGGTCGCCAAGGCCGCGCCCGACGGCCACACGCTGCTGCTGAGCTTCACCAGCCATGCCATCAACGCCACGCTGTACCCCACGCTGCCCTTCGATCCGGTGAAGGACTTCACCGCGCTCACCTGCGTGGCCACCTCGCCGTCCATCCTGGTCGCCAGCCCGAGCCTGCCGGTGAAAAACGTGCGCGAACTCATCGCGCTCGCCAAGGCCAAGCCGGGGCAGCTCAACTTCGCCATCGGCGCGGTGGGCTCGTCGCTGCACATGGCGGGCGAAGACTTCAAGATGCAGTCGGGCGTGGACATCGTGAACATCCCCTACAAGGGCACCGCGCCCGCCGTGCAGGACCTGCTCGCGGGCCAGGTGCAGCTGATGTTCGCGGCGGTGGGCAACGTCAAGGCCCACATCCAGGCCGGCAAGCTCAAGGCGCTGGGCGTGACCACCGCCAAGCGCCTGCCCGCGTTCCCCGACGTGCCGGCCATTGCCGAGGCCTTGCCGGGCTACGAGTCGAGCGCATGGTTCGGCCTGTTCGGCCCGGCACGCCTGCCCGCCGACGTGGCGCGCAAGCTCGGCGACGCGGCGCGCCAGGCGCTGCAGCAGCCCGACATGCGCAAGCGGCTGGAGACCGAAGGCGCCATTCCTGTGGGCAACTCGCCCGAGCAGTTCGCCGCCTTCGTGCAAAGCGAGATCCCGCGCTGGGCCAAGGTCGTGAAGTTCTCCGGAGCCAAGCCGGAATGACCTCGCCTGCACTGAACCGCGCGCCCGGGACGCCACCGCAGACGCTGGCGCAGAAGCTCATCGCGCGCGCCAGCGGCCGCGACCATGTGGCCGTGGGCGAGATCGTGACCTGCGGCGTCGACCTCGCCATGTTCCACGACTCCTCGGGACCGCGCCGCCTGAAGCCCATGCTCGAGGAGCTGGGCGCGCAGATCTGGGACCGCTCGCGCATCGTGCTCGTGATGGACCACTACGTGCCCGAGCGCGACGACGACTCGCGCCGCATCGTGCGCATCGCGCGGGACTGGGCGCGCGACCAGCAGCTGCCCCACGTGTACGACAGTCAAGGCATCTGCCACGTGGTGGTGCCGCAGCACGGCCACATCCGCCCCGGCATGCTGTGCGTGGGCGGCGATTCGCACTCGCCCACGGGCGGCGCGTTCGGCGCCTACATGTTCGGCGTGGGCAGCACCGAGATGCTCGGCGTGGTCGTCACCGGCGAGATCTGGCTGCGCGTGCCCGAGACCATCCGCATGTGGTGGGACGGCGCATTGCCCGCGGGCGTGACCGCCAAGGACATGATGCTGCACATGATCGGGCGCTTCGGCATGAACGGCGGGCGCTACCAAGCGGTCGAATTCGCGGGGCCGGCCGTCACGGCGCTGTCGATGCAGGAGCGCATGACGCTGTCGAACATGAGCGCCGAGCTGGGCGCGCAGGCCGGACTCATCGCACCCGACGAGACCACGGCCGCCTTTCTCGAAGGCGCGGGCGCCCCACGAGCGGACATGGCCCGCTGGTTCACCGACGAGGGCGCCGACTTCACGCGCCACCGCTTCGACGCCGCCACGCTGGAGCCGCACATCGCCGCGCCGCACAGCCCGGCCAACTCGCACGGCGTGAGCCGATATGCGGGCACGCATGTGGACGTGGCCTACATCGGCGCGTGCACCGGCGCCAAGCTCGACGACCTGCGCGCCGCGGCCCAGGTGCTGCGCGGGCACAAGGTGGCGGCGGGCATCCGCCTGATCGTCGCGCCCGCCAGCATCCAGGACCAGGAGCAGGCGCGCGCCGAGGGCGTGCTGCAGGTGCTGATGGACGCGGGCGCCGAGCTGTTCCCGACCGCCTGCGGCGCCTGCTCGGGCTACGGCGACCCGATGGGCGACGACATCACCGTCATCTCGACCACGGCGCGCAACTTCAAGGGCCGCATGGGCTCGCCGACCGCGCAGGTGTACCTGGGCTCGCCCTACACGGTGGCGGCCGCGGCACTGCGCGGCCAGGTGACCGATCCGCGCGAGGTGCTGCAATGAGCGTGACACGCGCCACCCACCGCGTCTGGCGCCTGGGCGCCGACATCGACACCGACCTGCTCGCGCCGGGCCATGCCATGAAGCACGGCATCGACATCATCGCGAAGCACTGCCTCGAAGCCATCCGCCCCGACTTCGCCGCAGGCGTGCAGCGCGGCGACGTGCTGGTGGCCGGGCCCAACTTCGGCATCGGCTCCTCGCGCGAGCAGGCCGCCGCCGTGCTGGTGCACCTGGGCGTGGCGGCGGTCGTCGCGCCTTCGTACAGCGGCCTGTACTTTCGCAATGCCTTCAACGTGGGCCTGCTGCTGCTGACCTGCGCCGAGGCCGAGACGCTGAACGAGGGCGAGCAGATCGCCCTCGACACCACGGCACCCGAGATCGTTGCACCCGGCGCCCGGCGCCTGGCCTGCGAGCCGGTGCCGCTATTCCTCATGGACATGGTCCGCGCCGGCGGACTGTTGAACCAGCTGCGCCAGCGCTCCAGCCGCCCCGCCTTCACGAAAGCCCCCGATGCCTGATCCTTCTTCCGCCACAACCCTCGACCCCGTCACGCTCGCCGTGTTGCGCGGCCGCCTCGAACAGGTGGCCGACGAGATGGACGCCACGCTCTACCGCAGCGCGTTCAACCCCATCATTGCCGAGGCGCACGACGCCTGCCACGGCCTGTACGACGCCACCACCGGCGACACGCTGGTGCAGGGCAAGTCGGGCCTGCCGGTGTTCGTGGGCGCCATGGCCTTCGCCGTGCGCGCCACCGCCAAGGCCGCCGAGCCGCGCGGCGGCATGAAGGACGGCGACATCTGGATCAGCAACGACGCCTACGACGGCGGCACGCACGCCAACGACTTCAAGCTGGTGAAGCCCTTCTTTCGCAACGGCAAGCTCTACTGCCACATGGCCTCGGCCGCGCACTGGCACGACGTGGGCGGCGCGGTGCCCGGCAACTACAACCCCGCGGCCACCGAGTGCTGGCAGGAGGCGGTGCAGATTCCGCCGGTGCGCATCGTGCGCAACGGCGTGCTCGACGCCGACGTGCTGGCCATCCTGCAGGCCAACACGCGCCTGCCCGACAGCCTGTGGGGCGACCTGAACGGCCAGCTCGCCGCGCTGGAGCTCGGCGAGAAGCGGCTGAACGGCCTGCTCGACGAGTACGGCGACGACCTGGTGCTGAACGCATTGAGCGAGCTGCGCACCCGCGCGCTGCGCCTGATGCGCTCGCACATCGCCTCGCTGCCCGACGGGCGCTACAGCTTCGACGACGTGCTGGACAACGACGGCATCGTGAACGAGCCGCTGACCATCGCGCTCGACATGACCGTGGCCGGCGACCGGCTCACGCTCGACTTCTCGCGCACCTCGCCGCAGTGCGCGGGGCCGGTGAACATCTCGCGCGCCACCGCCATCGCGGCCTGCTACGTCGCGCTCAAGCACCTGTTCCCCGACGTGCCGGCCAATGCCGGCGTGCTCGATGCGGTGGACTTCGTCATTCCCGACAAGCTCGTCATCAGCTGCGAGCGCCCGCGCCCGGTCGGCGGCTACACCGAGACCATCCTGCGCATGATCGACGTGATCTTCAGCGCCGCAGCGCAGGCCGACCCCACGCGCGCCGTGGCGCAGGCCTACGGCACCATCAATGCGCTGTCGATCGCGGGCCACCGCAGCGACAAGGGCCGCGAGGGCCAGCGCTGGGTGATGTTCAGCTTCTTCGGCGGCGGTCACGGTGGCCACTCGGGCGGCGACGGGCTGTCGCACGGCAACGCGCCGATCTCGACCGCGACCATTCCGCCGCTCGAGATTCTCGAAGCCGCCTACCCGGTGCGCTTCACCGAATGGTCGCTGCGCGCCGACTCCGGCGGCGACGGCCAGCACCGCGGCGGGCTGGGCGCCGTCTATGAAATCGAACTGCTCGAGAAGGACGCCGAAGTGTTCGTCTTCGGCGAGCGCGGCACCTCGCCGCCCAAGGGCATCGCGGGCGGCGGCCCGGGCGCGGTCAACGTGTTCAGCTACGAGAACGCGGGCGAGTGGCACACACCGCCCATGGTGTCGAAGATGCGCGGCATCACGCTGGCGCGCGGCGAGCGCGTGCGCCTGGAAACCCCCGGTGGCGGCGGCTGGGGCCATGGCGCCGAACGCAACCCCGCGCAGCGCGAGGCCGACGCGGCCATGGGCTACGTGAACACCGACAGCAAGAAGAAAGCCTCCGAATGACTTCCCCTGCCAAATCCCTTGTCGTCGGCGTCGATGTCGGCGGCACCTTCACCGACCTGTTCGTGCTCGACGAAGCCAACGGCACCGCGCGCATCGTCAAGGTGCCTTCCACGCGCGGCGAGGAAGCGCGCGGCTTCATGAACGGCGTGGCGCGCGTGGCCGACTCGGCCGCCGACATCTCGACCATCGTGCACGGCACCACCGTGGGTACCAACGCGCTGCTGGAGCGCAAGGTGGCGCGCACCGGCATCATCACCACGCGCGGCTTCCGCGACGTGCTCGAGATGCGCCGGCGCGACCGGCCCGAGACTTGGGGCCTGCGCGGCAGCTTCAAGCCCGTGGTGCCGCGCGACCTGCGCCGCGAAGTGGACGAGCGCGTGCTGGCCGACGGCACGCTGCACACGGCGGTCGACCTGGAGCAGGTGCGCGCCGAGGCGCGCTCGCTGCTCGAGGCCGGCTGCGAGGCGGTGTGCGTGTTCTTCATCAACACCTATGCCAACCCCGAGAACGAGCGCCTGGCCGTGGCCGCGGTGCGCGAGCTGTGGCCCAACCCGCACGTGACTTCGGCCAGCGAGGTGCTGCCCGAGATCCGCGAGTTCGAGCGCTGCTCGACCGCCACGCTCAACGCCGCGCTGCAGCCGGTGGTGGGCAGCTACCTGGGCCGGCTGGAGAGCGACCTGCGCGCGCAGGGCTTCGCGGGCGAGCTGCTGGTGGTGCAGAGCAACGGCGGCGTGATGTCGCGCCAGACCGCCAGCGACCTGCCGGTGCGCACGGCGCTCTCGGGCCCGGCGGCGGGCGTGATCGCCTGCGCGGCCATCGCGCGCGCGGCGGGCTTTCCGAATGCGATCACGGGCGACATGGGCGGCACCTCTTTCGACGTGTCGCTGGTGGCCAACGGCGAGGCCGCGCTGGCGGCGCAGACCGCCATCGAGTTCGGCATGGTGATCCGCTCGCCCATGATCCAGATCGAGACCATCGGCGCCGGCGGCGGCTCCATCGCGTCGGTGGATGCGAGCGGCATGCTGCAGGTGGGCCCCGAGTCGGCGGGCAGCGTGCCCGGCCCGGCCTGCTATGGCCGAGGCAACATGCGCCCGACGGTGACCGATGCGAACGTGCTGCTGGGGCGCATCGCCGCCGACCGTCCGCTCGGCGGCGGGCTGCTTGCGGCGCTGGACGGCGAGAAGTCGCGCCAGGCGATCGAGGAACATGTGGCACGCCCGCTGGGCCTCGATGTGTACGCGGCGGCCGAAGCGATTCTTACCGTGGCCAATGCGCGCATGGCCGGTGCCATCCGCCTCGTGTCCATCGAGCGCGGGCACGACCCGCGCCGCTTCGCCTACATGCCCTTCGGCGGCGGCGGCGCGCTGCATGTGTGCGCCATGATGCGCGAGGTGGGCGTGGCCACGGGCATCGTGCCGCGCTACCCCGGCGTGACTTCCGCGCTGGGCTGCGTGATCGCCGACATGCGCCACGACGCGGTGCAGACGCTCAACAAGCCGCTGGCCGAGCTGGACGTGGCCGATGTGCAGCGCCGCATCGACGCGCTGGCCGCCAGCTGCCAGGAGCGGCTCGATTCTTCGGGCGTGCGCTTCGACGAGGTGAAGCAGGTCGTCGCGCTCGACATGCTCTACGCCGGCCAGACG
Organism: Variovorax sp. AC103; assembly: GCF_979254005.1. Classification (NCBI taxonomy): domain Bacteria; kingdom Pseudomonadati; phylum Pseudomonadota; class Betaproteobacteria; order Burkholderiales; family Comamonadaceae; genus Variovorax; species Variovorax sp. AC103. Next base: position 192,592 of record NZ_CEEDFC010000014.1, read on the forward strand.
CACACGCTGCCCGTGGTGCTGGCCGATGCGGGCAAGGCGCCGCTCACGGCCGCATCCATCCGCACCGCCTTCGAGGCGGCCTACACTGCAGCCTTCGGCCGCGTGCTCGACGGCATCGCCATCCGCGTGATGAACCTGCGCTACGCGCGCATCGGCGTGCGGCCCAAGTTCGACCTGAAGGTGCTGGCGCCCGAAGGCGAGGGCAGCACTGCGCCGCTGGGCACGCAGCGCGTGTTCCATCAGGGCCAGTGGCACGATGCCGTGCGCTATGCACGGCTCGAACTGCCGGTGGCTTCGCGCATCGACGGGCCCGCGATCCTGGAGCAGGCCGACACCACCGTGTGGCTGGAACCCGGCTTCCACGCCGAGGTCGATGCGCACGGCAACCTGCTGGTGAGGCCGTCGTGAGCGAAGGCGCGAAGGTGATCGCGGCGAAGACGGCGCTGGTCGTCATCGACTTGCAGAACGACTTTCTGGATGCGAAGGGCGCCTATGCGCGCGGCGGCGACACCAACCCGCCTGCCTTGCTGCTGCCCGAGCGCGTGGCCGCGGTGGCGCGTGCGCTGAAGGCGGCGGGCGGCTTGGTGGTCGCGAGCCAGTTCACGCTGTGGCCCGATGCGAAGGGCGAGCCGATGGTGTCGCCGCACCTGAAGGCGCTGCGCCCGTACCTGGCCAAGGGCGACTTCGCGCCCGGCAGCTGGGGCCAGGCCAACGTCGATGCGCTCGCGGGCCTGGTCGACGTCACGGTGAGCAAGGTCGCCTACTCGGCCTTCTTCAACACCCAGCTCGACTGGGTGCTGCGGCGCGCGGGCATAGCCACCGTGGCGGTCTGCGGCATCGTCACCAACGGCGGCGTGGCCAGCACGGTGCGCGACGCGCACATGCGCGACTACCGCACGCTGGTGCTAGGCGACGGCTGCGCGGCCTTCGGCGAGGAGCGCCACAACATCTCGCTGGCCGACATGCGCAACGTGGCCGAGGTCACGAACTGCCAGCCCTTCATCGATTCGATCGCATGACGCAACCCGTGCGAACCATTCGCCGTGCGGCCTCGGTCGAGGCCGACGTGCATGTGGCGGTGGCCATCGTCGGCGGTGGCGCCTGCGGGCTCACCGCTGCGCTGATGCTGGCCGATGCCGGCGTCGACTGCGTGGTGCTCGAACGCGATGCGTTGCCCAGCGGATCGACCGCGCTGTCCTCGGGCTTCATTCCCGCGCCGGGCACGCGCACGCAGCGCGCGCACGGCGTGGCCGGCGACAGCGCGGCGCGCTTCGCGGCCGACATCCAGGCCAAGGCGCACGGCCGTGCGGCGCCCGCGCTGGTCGAGGCCTATGCCGCCGCCATCGGCCCTGCGCTCGATGCGCTGCAGGAACGCCATGGCCTGGCGTGGATGCTGCTCGACGGCTTTCTCTACCCCGGCCACAGCGTGCACCGCATGCACGCGCTGCCCCAGAAGACGGGCGCCGCGCTCATGGCGGCGCTGCAGGCCGCTGTCGAGGCCGCCGGCGCCCCCGTGCTCACGCAGGCGGTGGTCGACACCCTGGTGCTCGACGATGAAGACCGCGTGATCGGCATCGACTACCTGCGCCCCGACGGCCGGCACGAGACGCTGGGCTGCGACGCGCTGCTGCTCGCCTGCAACGGCTTCGGCGGCAACACGCAGATGGTGCGCACGCTGCTGCCCGAGATGGCCGAGGCCACCTTCGGCGGGCATGTGGGCAACGACGGCAGCGCCATCCTCTGGGGCGAGGCGCTGGGTGCGCAACTGCGCGACCTGGGCGGCTACCAGGGGCACGGCTCGTGGGTGACGCCGCAGGGCGCCTTGATGTCGTGGGCCGTGATGATGGAAGGCGGCGTGCAGCTCAACAGCGAAGGCTGTCGCTTCCACGACGAAACACAGGGCTACTCCGAGGCTGCGGTGCACGTGCTCGCGCAGCCGGGCGGCATTGCGTGGAACGTGTTCGACACGCCCTTGCTCGCGCTGGCGCGCGGCTTTCCCGATTTCTGCGAGGCCGAGGCGGCGGGCGCGCTGCGCCGCTGCGACTCGGTGGATGCGCTGGCCGACTGCATCGGCTGCGAGCGCGCGGTGCTGCAGGCCACGCTCGATGCGATGCGCGGTGGGACGCCGGCCGCCGACGGCCGCGTGTTCGCACGCGGGCTCGACGCGCCGTATTTCGCCGTCAAGGTGACTGGCGCGCTCTTCCACACCCAGGGCGGGCTGGCCACCGCGCCCGACATGCGCGTGCTGCGGCAAGACGGCTCGCCGCTGCCCAACCTGCTCGCGGCGGGCGGCGCGGCGGGCGGCGTCTCGGGCGACGCGGTGTGGGGCTATCTCTCCGGCAACGGCCTGCTGAGCGCCGTGGCCGGTGGCTACATCGCGGCGCACACGGCTGCCGCGTTCATTCGATCCAAGGAGGCGTCCGCATGACGACCGAGAACTTCAAGACCCGGCTGGCGCGCAACGACATCGTGCTGGCCCCGGGCGTGTACGACGCGCTGAGCGCGCTGGTGGCCGAACAGGCCGGCTTCGAGGCGCTGTACCTCTCGGGCGCATCGATCGCCTACACGCGGCTGGGCCGCTCCGACATCGGCCTGACCACCTTCACCGAGGTGGCCGACACGCTCGCGCGCATCACCGAGCGCGTGAACCTGCCGGTGATCGTCGATGCCGACACCGGCTTCGGCAACGCGCTGAACACGCAGCGCACGGTGCGCGGCTTCGAGCGCGCGGGCGCGGCCATGGTGCAGATCGAGGACCAGACCTTTCCCAAGCGCTGCGGCCACCTCGACGGCAAGGCCGTGGTGCCCGAGCGCGAGATGGTCGGCAAGCTCAAGGCCGCGCTGGACGCGCGCGCCTCGAGCGACACGCTGATCCTCGCGCGCACCGACGCGGTGGCGGTCGAAGGGCTGGAGGCCGCGCTCGACCGCGCCGAGGCCTACCTCGAATGCGGCGTGGACGCGCTCTTCATCGAGGCGCTGCGCTCGCCCGCGCAGATGGATGCGGCGTGCCAGCGATTCGGCGACCGCGTGCCGCTGCTGGCCAACATGGTCGAAGGCGGCAAGACGCCGATCCAGGATGCCGATGCGCTGCAGAAGCACGGCTTTCGCATCGCCATCTTCCCGGGCGGCACGGCGCGAGCGGTGGTGCACACGCTGCAGGGCTACTACGCGAGCCTGCACCAGCACCGCACCACGCAGCCGTGGCGGCCGCAGATGCTGGACTTCGATGCGCTCAACGAGGTGATCGGCACGCCCGAGCTGATGCGCACCGGCCAGAAGTACGACTGACGACGCGGCTCAGCGCAACGCGCGGACCAGCGCGTCGTACACCAGCCGCACGCGCGCCGGCACCGGCGCGCGCTGCGAGCGGTAGACATGGATGGGCCAGGGCTCGGGCGCCTCGGCCTCCAGCACCGGCACCAGCGCGCCCGACTGCAGCAGCGGCTCGGCCAGCGGCCCCACGAGCTGGCCGAAGCCGATGCCCGCCAGCACCGCCGCGCATTCCGCATCGACGTCGTCGGTGACGAAGGACGGCGCGGCGATCGGCACCTGCCGCCCCTTGCTGAAGAACCACGACCACGGGCGGCCCGAGCTGCGGTCCATCAGCGCGGTGAGCGGAAAGCCGGGCAGCGCATCGAGGCTCTTCGGAATGCCGGTGCGCTCGATCAGCGCCGGCGCGGCCACCACGTAGAGGCGCATCTTGCCGACGGTGCGCGCGACGAAGCGCGCATCGCGGATGGGGCCTGCCCGCACCCCGATGTCGATCTGCTCGTCGACCACGTCGGCATGGGTCTCCGACAGCCTCAGGTCGAGCACCAGGCCGGGATGCTCGGCCAGCATCGGCGCCAGCACCTGCGGGATCAGCCGGCGGCCGAACACGTTGGGCGCCGTGACCCGCACCGTGCCCGCGTGCTGCGACAGCGCGCGCCGGTCGGTGCGGTGGAACAGCGCGTCGACGCCGCCCACCGCGGCACGCGCGCGCTGTGCGAGCTGCCGGCCGAAATCGGTGAGCTGCACGCCGCGCGTGCTGCGGTGAAACAGCGGCTCGCCCAGTTCTTCTTCCAACTCGCGCACCGCACGCGTCACCACCTGCGGCGACACGGACAGGCGCACGGCGGCCTCGCGGAAGTTGGCGGCATCGGCAGCGGTGAAAAAGACGCGCAGGGCTTCGAGGCGGTTGGACATGGAGTGTTCCTTGTTGAGGAATTCTGAAGTCGCCAGAGTTTCATTTACTGGAACGCGTGGATTTTCCACACTGCATGCACTTCTTCAACACACCCGAAAGGAATTTCCCATGACATCCGTTCAAGACAACATCAAGGGCAAGGTCGCCATCGTCACCGGCGCGAGCAGCGGCATCGGCGAATCCATGGCGCGGCACCTGGCCGCGCGCGGCGCCAAAGTGGTGCTGGCCGCGCGCCGCACCGAGCGCCTCGACCAGGTGGTCGCCGAGATCCGCGAGGCCGGCGGCGAAGCCATTGCCGTGGCCACCGACGTGGCGAAGCGCGCCGACCTCGACAAGCTGGCCGTGGCCACGGTCGAGGCCTTCGGGCGCATCGACGTGCTGGTCAACAACGCGGGCGTGATGCCGCTGTCGCCCATCGAGAAGCTCAAGGTCGACGAGTGGGACCGCACCATCGACGTCAACATCAAGGGCGTGCTGTACGGCATTGCCGCGGTACTGCCGCGCATGCAGGCGCAGGGCAGCGGCCACATCCTGAACGTGGCGTCCATCGCCGGCTTCAAGGTGTTCACGCCCATCGGCACGGTGTACAGCGCGACCAAGCATGCAGTGCGCGCCATCTCCGAAGGGCTGCGCATCGAAATGGGCAACAGCGGCGTGCGCGTGACCACGGTGTCGCCCGGCGCGGTCGAGTCGGAGCTGAAGTTCGGCAGCAGCGACGCCGACAGCGCGGCCGGCGTGAAGGCGTTCTATGACGCCAACCAGATCCCGGCCGACGCGGTGGCGCGTGCCGTGGTCTACGCGGTGGAGCAGCCGGCGAACGTGGACATCAACGAAGTGGTGGTGCGGCCGGTGTCGCAGGAGTTCTGAGTCGCACGGTCGCCCACATGACCGAGGAAAGGGGCCGGCGGCGGCCCCTTCCCGTTTCAATTAACCTTCAACAACTGAAGGTTTCTGGAAGCCGAAACCTCGAAGTCCCTGCAAAATAGAACGACCGTTCGTTTTTTGCCTGGGATTTCCACGATGACCGCCACCGCCGCTCCCGCCAAGCCCGCTCGCGCCGCCCAGAAGGGCCAGCAGACCAAGGCCGTCATCGTCGACGCCGCGCTGGCGCTGGCCGCGCAGATCGGGCTGGAAGGCCTGTCGATCGGCGCCGTGGCCGAGATCACCAAGATGAGCAAGTCGGGCGTGTTCGCCCACTTCGGCTCGCGCGAGGAACTGCAGATCTCGGTGGTGCGCGAATACCACGCGCGCTTCGAGCAAGAGGTGTTCTTCCCCGCCCTGAAGGCGCCGCGCGGCCTGCCGCGGCTGCGCGCCATGTTCGCCAACTGGATGAAGCGCACCTCGACCGAAATCGACTCGGGCTGCATCTACATCAGCGGCGCCTCCGAATTCGACGACCGTCCGGGGCCGGTGCGCGACGCGCTGGTCGAGTCGGTCAGCATCTGGCAGGCCGCCGTGCTGCGCGCCATCGTGCAGTCGAAAAGTGAAGGCCACCTGTGCGCCGACGCCGACGAGCGCCAGGTGGGTTTCGAGATCCACGGCCTGATCCTCGCGCTGCACTACGAGGCGCGCTTTCTCCAGGTGCCCGGCTCCATCGGCCGCGCCAACGTCGGTTTCGACAACATCCTCGCGCGCAGCGCGACCCCCGAGGCCCCCAAGCCGGAGGCTGCCACCGCAGCCGCACCCGCGGGCCGCCGCTTGAAGACCGTGCGCTGACACGCGCGCGGCTCGTCCCGCTTTCACGTTTCTGTTTTTTCTTTTTTCTATCTAGCTTCGACCAGGAGAGTTCCGGATGCCTACCTACACCCCCCCCGTTCGCGACATGCAGTTCGTGCTGCACGAAATGCTCAACGTCGCCGAGGAACTCAAGGCGCTGCCGGCCCATGCCGAGACCGATGCCGACACCATCAACGCGGTGATCGAAGAGGCCGGCAAGTTCGCCGCCGAAGTGACCTTTCCGCTGAACATCAGCGGCGACGAAGAAGGCTGCGTGCTCGACAAGGCCACCCATGAAGTGACCACGCCCAAGGGCTTCAAGGCCGCCTACGCCAAGTACGTGGAAGGCGGCTGGCCCGCGCTGTCGTGCGACCCGGCCTTCGGCGGCCAGGGCCTGCCCTTCGTGGTGAACCAGTGCCTGTTCGAGATGCTCAACAGCGCCAACCAGGCCTGGACCATGTACCCCGGCCTGTCGCACGGCGCGTACGAGGCGCTGGTGGCCCACGGCACCGAAGAACAGAAGAAGACCTACCTGCCCAAGCTCACGAGCGGCGAGTGGACCGGCACCATGTGCCTGACCGAACCCCATTGCGGCACCGACCTGGGCCTCTTGCGCACCAAGGCCGAGCCGCAGGCCGACGGCACCTACCGCATCACCGGCAGCAAGATCTTCATCTCGGCCGGCGAGCACGACATGACGGACAACATCATTCACCTGGTGCTGGCCCGCCTGCCGGACGCGCCCAAGGGGAGCAAGGGCATCAGCCTGTTCGTGGTGCCCAAGTTCCACGTCAATGCCGACGGCTCGCTGGGTGAGCGCAACCCGATCTTCTGCGCCGGCCTGGAGCACAAGATGGGCATCCACGGCAACGCCACCGCGCAGATCGTGATCGAAGGCGCCACCGGCACGCTGGTGGGCGAGCCCAACAAGGGCCTGGCCGCGATGTTCGTGATGATGAACGCCGCGCGCCTGGGCGTGGGCAACCAGTCGCTGGGCCTGACCGAAGTGGCTTATCAAAACGCACTGGCCTACGCCAAGGACCGCACGCAGATGCGTTCGCTGTCGGGCGTGAAGGCCAAGGACAAGGAAGCCGACCCGATCATCGTGCACCCCGACGTGCGCAAGATGCTGCTCACCGCCAAGGCCTATGCCGAAGGTGGCCGCGCGCTGCAGATCTTCTGCACGCTGCTGCTCGACAAGGAACACAACCACCCCGACGAGAAGGTGCGCAAGGACTCGGGCGAGCTGGTGGCGCTGCTCACGCCCATCGTGAAGGCCTTCATCACCGACAACGGCCACATCGCGACCAACGCGTGCATGCAGGTGTTCGGCGGCCACGGCTTCATCAAGGAATGGGGCATGGAGCAGTTCGTGCGCGACAACCGCATCAACATGATCTATGAGGGCACCAACACCATCCAGTCGCTGGACCTGCTGGGCCGCAAGGTGCTGGGCAACAACGGCGCGTCGCTGAAGAAGTTCGGCAAGCTCGTCGCGAAGCTGGTGGAAGAAGAGGGCGTGAACGAGAAGATGGCCGAGTTCATCAACCCGATTGCCATGCTGGGCGACCAGCTCACCAAGTTCACCACCGAGATCGGCTTCAAGGGCTTCCAGAACCCCGACGAAGTGGGCGCCGCCGCGGTGGACTACCTGCGCGTGGCCGGTCACTTCGTGTTCGGCTACCTGTTCGCACGCATGGCGCAGGTCGCGTTGCGCGAAATTGCCGCCGGCAACGCCGATCCCTTCTACGTGGCCAAGCTGCAGACCGCGCGCTTCTATTTCGCCAAGCTGTTCCCCGAGACCGCGACGCTGATGCGCACCGCGCGCGCCGGCAGCAAGGTGCTGATGGACACCGACGCGGCGCTGGCCTGAGGCCGGCCCCTTGCCCTTTTGCCCTTTTTGCCCTTTCCTTCGACTCTGCGGGAGACACGCATGAAAAAAACATTCGCAGCCGTTCTGTTCGCCGTCACGGCGGCCTCGGCCATGGCCCAGTCCACGCCCGTGGGCCTGTGGCGCAACGTGGACGACAAGACCGGCGAGGTCAAGGCCGAGATCAGCATTGCCGAGACCAACGGCGCGCTGCTCGGTCGCATCGAGAAGGCACTGGGCAAGGACGCCAAGCCCGGCGCCACCTGCGACGAATGCAGCGACGACCGCAAGGGCAAGCCCATGGTCGGCCTGGACATCATCCGTGGCGGCAAGAAGGCGGAGGGCAAGGACGTCTGGGAAGGCGGCAAGATCCTCGACCCCGAGAACGGCAAGGAATACCGCGCCAGCTTCACGCCCGTCGACGGCGGCAGGAAGCTCGAAGTGCGCGGCTACCTGGGCCCCTTCTGGCGCACCCAAACCTGGAACCGTGTTCCTTGACCCACCCCCGTAGCTGCTCACGTCGTGTAGCAGCCTCCCCCTCGAGGGGGCAACACCAGCGGCCCGGCAAAGCCGGTTCCGCGGTGTTCCCCGAACTGATTCAGAACTTCGAAACTCCGCCATGTCCCGATTTCAAGTGAAGAAGGTCGCCGTGCTCGGCGCCGGCGTGATGGGCGCGCAGATTGCGGCCCACCTCGTCAACGTGCGCGTGCCTGTCGTGCTGTTCGACCTGGCCGCCAAGGAAGGCCCGAAGAACGGCATCGTCACGCGCGCCATCGACAACCTCAAGAAGCTCAAGCCCGCGCCGCTCGGCGACGTGGCCGATGCCGTGTTGATCGAGCAGGCCAACTACGAGGACGACCTCGCCAGGCTCGGCGAGTGCGATCTCATCATCGAAGCCATTGCCGAGCGCATGGACTGGAAGCTCGATCTCTACAAGAAGATCGCGCCGCATGTGGCCAGGCACTCGATCCTGGCCTCGAACACCTCGGGCCTGTCGATCACCAAGCTCAGCGAGGCGTTGCCCGAAGCGCTGAAGCCGCGCTTCTGCGGCATTCACTTCTTCAACCCGCCGCGCTACATGTTCCTGGTGGAGCTGATCAACACGCCCACCACGCAGCCGCAGGTGCTCGACGACCTCGAGGCCTTCGTCACCAGCACGCTGGGCAAGGGCGTGGTGCGCGCGCACGACACGCCCAACTTCATCGCCAACCGCGTCGGCATCGCCGGCATGCTGGCCACGTTGAAGGAAGTCGAGAAGTTCGGCCTCACGCCCGACGTGGTGGACGACCTCACGGGCAAGAAGCTGGGCCGCGCGAGCTCGGGCACCTTCCGCACCGCCGACGTGGTGGGGCTGGACACGATGGCCCATGTCGTGAAGACGCTGCAGGACACCCTGAACGCCGAGACCGATCCGTTCTACGCCAACTTCGCGACGCCGCCGGTGCTCGCCAAGCTGCTGGAGCTGGGCAACCTGGGCCAGAAGACCAAGGCCGGCTTCTTCAAGAAGGTCGGCCGCGACATCCTGCGCTTCGACTTGAAGAGCGGCGAGTACGTGCCCGCCGGCGCCAAGGCCGACGAGGTGTACGGCCGCATGCTGAAGAAGCCCGCGGGCGAGCGCCTGAAATTGCTGCGCGAGAGCGAAGGGCCGCAGGGGCAGTTTTTGTGGGCGATCCTGCGCGACGGCTTTCACTACGCCGCCGTGCACCTGGCCGACATTGCGGAGAGCGCGCGCGACATCGACTTCGCGATGCGCTGGGGCTTCGGCATGAAGCAAGGCCCGTTCGAGCTGTGGCAAGAAGCGGGCTGGGCACAGGTTGCCAAGTGGATCCAGGAAGACATCGACGCGGGCAAGGCGCTGAGCACGGTGCCGCTGCCCAAGTGGGTGTTCGAAGGCGCGGTTGCCAAGGCCGGTGGCGTGCACACGCCCGAAGGTTCATGGAGCGCGTTGCAGGGCCAGTTCATCCCGCAGCGCAAGCTGCCGGTGCACGACCGTCAGCTGTTCCCCGAGAGCGTGCTGGGCGCGAACGCGGCCGATGCCAACACCGCCGGCACCACGATCAGCGACGAAGGCGACGTGCGCGTGTGGACGCTGGACGGCGAGGTGTTGATCGCCAGCATCCATTCGAAGATGCACGCCATCAGCCCCGACGTGGCCGAGGCGCTGGGCGCCGCGGTCGAGCTGGCCGAGGCCGAGTACAAGGGCCTGGTGATCTGGTCGCCCGACGAGATGTTCTCCGTCGGCGCCGACCTGCAGGCGATGCTGCCGGCCTTCGTGGTCGCGGGCATCGGCGCGGTCGAAGGCGCGGAAGAAGAGCTGCAGAACGTGATGCTCAAGATCCGCTACGCCAGCGTGCCGGTGGTGTCGGCCGTGCGCGGCCTGGCGCTGGGCGGCGGCTGCGAATTGGCGGTGTATTCGTCCAGGCGCGTGGCGGCGATGGAAAGCTACATCGGGCTGGTCGAAGTCGGCGTGGGGCTTATCCCCGGCGCGGGCGGTCTGACCTACATCGCACGCCGCGCGGCTGAGAACGCCGCGGCCTCGACGGGCACCGACCTGCTGCCGTTCCTGACCGAAGGCTTCACCGCCGCCGCCATGGCGAAGGTGGGCACGGGCGCGCTCGATTCGAAGAAGCTGGGCTACCTGCTCGACAGCGACGTGATCGTGCCGAACAAGGACGAGCTGCTGTACGTGGCGCTGCAGCAGGCCAAGGCGATGGCCGACGCCGGCTACCGCGCGCCACTGCGCCGCAGCTTCCGCGTGGCGGGGCGCAGCGGCGCGGCCACGATCAAGGGGCAGCTGGTGAACATGCGCGACGGCGGGTTCATCAGTGCGCACGACTTTCACATTGCGAGCCTGATCGCGAACGTGGTGACTGGCGGCGATGTGGACGCGGGTTCGCTCGTGACCGAGGAATACCTGATGACGCTGGAACGCAAGGCGTTCTGCTCGCTGATCGTGCATCCGAAGACGCAGGAGCGGATCATGGGGATGCTGAGTACGGGGAAGCCGGTACGGAACTGACCTGCATTTCTCCTTCCCCTTCCGGGGGAAGGCAGGGATGGGGGCTCTCCAACCAAGCACGATGCGAAACCAGTCCACGCCCAATGCCCGTGCAAACGCACAGGTGCTGCGTCGCGAGATGACCGACTCGGAGCGCAAGCTCTGGGGCGGTCTGCGCGCGGAGCAATTGGGCGTGAAGTTTCGGCGCCAGCATCCGCTGGGCGGCTACATCGCCGACTTCGCGTGCCTTGCGCCGAAGCTGATCGTCGAACTCGACGGCTCCCAGCACCAAGCGCAGCAAGGTTACGACGCGCGACGTGACGCATTTTTCCGCGCGCAGGGTTTCGACGTGCTGCGCTTTGCATCGAACGATCCGTTCACCAATCTTGATGGGGTTCGCCATGCCATAGCCAACCGGCTTGTCGAGTTGACGCCGCAGGCCCCCATCCCAGCCTTCCCCCGGAGGGGGAAGGAGCAAGAAAATCCAGGAGCTTCTTCATGAGCAGCAAACAAGTCCAAGACGCCTACATCGTCTCCGCCACCCGTACCCCCATCGGCAAGTCGCACCGCGGCTACTTCCGCAACTACCGCCCCGACGACCTGCTCGCGACCACGCTCAGGGCCGCGCTCGCCGCGGTCCCCAGCCTCGACCCCAAGGCCATCGAGGACATCATCTGCGGCTGCGCCATTCCCGAATCGCAACAGGGCCTGAACGTCGCGCGCATCGGCGCGGTGCTCGCCGGCCTGCCGACCAGCGTGGGCGGCATCACCGTCAACCGCTTCTGCGCCTCGGGCCTGTCGGCCGTGCAGATGGCCGCCGACCGCATCCGCGTGGGCGAAGCCGACGTGATGATCGCCGCCGGCGTCGAGAGCATGAGCATGGTGCCCATGATGGGCAACTCGCCTTCGCTGTCGCCCGCCATCTTCGAACGCGAAGGCGACGTGGGCATCGCCTACGGCATGGGCCTCACGGCCGAGAAGGTCGCGCAGCAGTGGAAGGTGAGCCGCGAAGCCCAGGACGCGTTCGCGCTCGCCTCGCACCAGAAGGCACTGGCCGCGCAGAAGGCCGGCAAGTTCTCCGACGAGATCACGCCCATCGAAGTGACCGACCGCACGCCGAACCTGGAGACCGGCGAGTCGGTCGCCAAGACCCGCACCGTGAGCCTCGACGAAGGCGCGCGCCCCGACACCAGCATCGAAGGCCTGGCCAAGCTGCGCACCGTGTTCGCCGCGCGCGGCACCGTGACGGCCGGCAACAGCTCGCAGACCTCGGACGGCGCCGGTGCGCTCATCCTGGCGAGCGAGAAGGCCGTCAAGCAATACGGCCTCACGCCGCTCGCGCGCTTCGTGAGCTTCGCCAGCAAGGGCGTGCCGCCGCACATTATGGGCATCGGCCCGATCGAGGCGATTCCGGCCGCGCTGCGCTACGCCGGCCTGAAGCACGAGGACATTGACTGGTTCGAGCTCAACGAGGCCTTTGCCGCGCAGTCGCTGGCGGTCATCCAGACGCTGGGGCTCGACCCGTCCAAGGTCAATCCGATGGGCGGCGCCATTGCGCTGGGCCACCCGCTGGGCGCGACCGGTGCTATCCGCTCGGCGACAGTCGTGCACGCGCTGCGTCGCGAGAATCTGAAGTACGGCATGGTCACGATGTGCGTGGGCATGGGCCAGGGCGCTGCGGGCATCTTCGAGCGCGTCTGACAGCCCAGGTCGTTTTGCCGTGCAGCCGTCGCAGGAGACAACACAGATGACAGCGCATCCGTTCGACAAGGCCCTCGCGATTCGCCACAGCGACATCCGCGTGGGCCACTTCACGGGCATGACCAGCCCCGACTACTGGAACATGGTCGGGCCCTTCGGGGGCACCACGGCGGCGCTGGTGCTGCAGGCGGTGCTGAAGCACCCGGACCTGCTCGGCGCGCCGATCGCGCTCACGGTCAACTACGCGGCGGCGCTGGAAGCCGGTGCGTTCGACATCCAGGCCACGGCCGTGCGCACCAACCGCTCGACGCAGCACTGGACGGTGCAGATCACCCAGGCCGGCCCGAGCGGCGCGCCGAACATGACGACCACCGCCACGGTGATCACCGCGGTGCGCCGCGAGACCTGGGGCGAGAACGACCTGCCGATGCCCGCCGTGCCCAAGCCCGAGGCGGTCGAGCGCATCACCATCGGCCCGTCGGGCGTGGCGTGGATCGGCCATTACGAGATGCGCCCGATCAGCGGCGGCATTCCGGCCCGGTGGGACGGCAACGGCCACCACAGCGAAAGCCGGCTCTGGCTGCGCGACGCCCAGCCCAGGCCGCTGGACTTCACGTCGCTTGCGGCCATGAGCGACCTGTTCTATCCGCGCGTGTGGCTGCGCCGCGCCAAGCCGGTGCCGGCGGGCACGGTGTCGATCACCACCTACTTCCATGCCAGCGCGGCACAGCTGGCCGAGGTCGGCACGGGCTACCTGCTGGGCAGCGCCACGGGGCAGCAGTTCAGCAACGGTTTCTTCGACCAGGCCGCGCAGTTGTGGAGCGAAAGCGGCGCATTGCTGGCCACGTCGAACCAGATCGTCTACTACAAGGAATGACCGCCATGTCGCTGACGAAAGCCGCACTCGTCGTCGGCGCCGGCGACGCCACCGGCGGCGCCATTGCCCGCCGCTTCGCGCGCGAGGGCTATGCCACCTGCGTCACGCGGCGCAGCCTCGACAAGCTGCAGCCGCTGGTGGCACAGATCGAGGCCGACGGCGGCAAGGCGCACGCCTTCGCCTGCGACGCACGCAAGGAGGAGGACGTGGTGGCGCTGGTCGAGCAGATCGAGTCGACCATCGGGCCGATCGAGGTCATGGTGTTCAACATCGGCGCGAACGTGCCGGAGAGCATCCTCACGGAGACTGCGCGCAAGTACTTCAAGGTGTGGGAGATGGCCTGTTTCTCGGGTTTTCTCAACGGCCGCGAAGTGGCCCGGCGCATGGTGGCGCGTGAACTGCCCAAGGGCGGCCACCGCGGCACGATCATCTTCACGGGCGCCACGGCGTCGCTGCGCGGCGCGGCGAACTTCGGCGCGTTCTCTGGCGCCAAGATGGCCTTGCGCGCGCTCGCGCAGTCGATGGCGCGCGAGCTGGGTCCGCAGGGCATCCACGTGGCGCACGTGGTGGTCGACGGGGCCATCGACACCGAGTTCATCCGCAGCAACTTCCCCGAGCGCTATGCGCTGAAGGAAGACGACGGCATCCTGAACCCCGAACACATCGCCGACGCCTACTGGATGCTGCATTCGCAGCCGCGCGATGCGTGGACGCACGAGCTCGACCTGCGGCCCTGGTCCGAGAAGTTCTGAAGACCCCAGGAAGGAGACAACACCCATGACCAGATCCGTCGACTTCTATTTCGACTTCGGCAGCCCCGCTGCCTACCTGGCGGCCACCCAGCTGCCCCATGTGTGCGCCGACACCGGTGCCGACCTGGTGTGGAAGCCCATGCTGCTGGGCGGCGTGTTCCAGGCCACCGGCAACCATTCGCCCGCCGAGATCAAGCCCAAGGGCCCGTACATGACCGCCGACCTGCAGCGCTTTGCCAGGCGCTACGGCGTGCCCTACGTGCACAACCCCTTCTTCCCCATCAACACCTTGCTGCTGATGCGCGGCGCCACCGGCATCCAGATGACCGAGCCCGCGCGCTTCGGCGCCTATGTGGATGCCGTCTATCACGCGATGTGGGTCGAGCCTAAGAACCTCAACGACCCCGCCATCGTCGGCGCCGTCTTGCAGAATGCAGGCTTCGACGCCGCCGGCCTGCTCGCGCTGGCCGGTGCGCAGGACACCAAGGACCGCCTCAAGGCCGTCACCCAGGAAGCCGTGGAACGCGGCGTGTTCGGCGCGCCGACCATGTTCGTCGGCACCGAGATGTTCTGGGGCCAGGACCGGCTCGATTTCGTGCGCGAAGCACTGGCAGCCGCCTGACCGCGGCAACGCCCCTTTTTACCCAAGGACCATTCCCATGAGCGACATCCTCGTCCACACCGAAGCCGGTGTGATGACCCTCACCTTCAACCGCGTCGACAAGAAGAACTCGATCACCAGCAGCATGTACGCCGAACTGGCCGACGCGCTGGCCACGGCCGAGGGCGACGCGGCCGTGCGCTGCGTGCTGATCCAGGGCGACCCGACCATCTTCAGCGCCGGCAACGACATCGGCGACTTCCTGAACGCCCCGCCGTCGACGCAGGAGTCGCCCGTGTTCCGCTTTCTGCGCGGCATCGCGACCTTTCCCAAGCCGATCGTCGCGTCCGTGTGCGGCCCGGCCGTGGGCATCGGCACCACGATGCTGTTCCATTGCGACCTGGTCTACGCGGGCGACAACGCAGCCTTCTCGATGCCTTTCGTGAACCTGGGCCTGTGCCCCGAGGCCGCGTCCAGCCTGCTGGTGCCGCAGATGCTGGGCTACCACCGCGCGGCCGAGGCGCTGCTGCTGGGCGAACCCTTCATGGCCGAAGCCGCGCTCGAAGTGGGCCTGGTCAACCGCGTGGTGCCGCCGACCGAGGCGAACGCCATTGCGCAAACGCAGGCGCGCAAGCTCGCGGCCAAGCCGCTGAGCGCGCTGATCGAGACCAAGCGCCTGCTGAAGAAGTCGCAGATGCCCGCCGTGCTTGAACGCATGGGCGAGGAGGGCGCGAGCTTCGGACGCATGCTGCGCGAACCGGCCGCCAAGGAGGCATTCGGTGCCTTCATGGAGAAGCGCAAGCCGGATTTCTCGAAGGTCTGACGCGCGCTGCAGGCCGGTGCGGGCACGCTGCCCAACGTTCAGTTTTCAAAGGGAAAAACGCCCCTAACGCGCGTCCAGCCCGCGAACGATGCTACTGAAAAAGTAGCATCTAACGCGATAAGGCGGTGCACGTCCGGCTTGCCGGCGGGAGCCTCGGGCGTTCCGGGCGCCTGCAGTTAACCGGCCGACTTCTCGATAGGGCGCGGGCGGCCGTTGTCGTCGATGGCCACGTAGGTGAAGGTGGCCTGCGTCACCTTGATGTATTCGCCCTGGGCCCGGAAGCGCTCGGCGAACACCTCCACCGTGACCGTGACCGACGTGCGCCCGATGCGCACCAGCTTCGAATAGAACGACAGGATGTCGCCCAGGCGCACCGGCTGCTTGAAGATGAACTCGTTCACTGCCACCGTGGCCATGCGGCCCTTGGCGTGACGCGCCGGAATCACCGAGCCGGCCAGGTCGCACTGCGCCATGACCCAGCCGCCGAAGATGTCGCCGTTGGCGTTGCAGTCGGCCGGCATCGGGATGACCTTGAGAACCAGCTCCATGTCGGTGGGCAGGCTCTTGAGGGTGGCGGCAGCGGCGGCGCTGGAAGTGTCTGACATGGGCACAATCTGGAACAAACAAGCAACCACGATTGTCCTCCATGCGCCGAAGCGGCGAAGCCCTCCCCCCCACACACACCGTCTCCGGCCACCCGCCGGAGCGCAGCGACCGTTCCGACTGGGCGACGCTGCGCCGCCTGTTTCCCTACCTCTGGCAATACAAATGGCGGGTGGCCGCCGCGCTGGCCTTCATGGTGGGCGCCAAGGTGGCCAACGTGGGCGTGCCGGTGCTGCTGAAGAACCTGGTCGACACCATGACGCCCAAGGCGGGTGCGCCCGAGCTGGCCCAGGCCCTGCTCATCGTGCCCATCGGCCTGCTGCTGGCCTACGGCCTGCTGCGCTTCTCGACCTCGCTGTTCGGAGAGCTGCGCGAGCTGATCTTCGCCAAGGCCACCGAGGGCACGGCGCGCCAGATTGCGCTGGAGGTGTTCCAGCACCTGCACTCGCTGAGCCTGCGCTTCCACCTGGAGCGCCAGACCGGCGGCATGACACGCGACATCGAGCGCGGCACGCGCGGCGTGCACTCGCTGATCTCGATGTCGCTCTACAGCATCGTGCCCACCATCATCGAGCTGGTGCTGGTGCTCACCATATTGGGGGTCAAGTTCGACTCCCTGTTCGTCTGGATCACCGGGGCGGCGCTGGTGCTGTACATCGGCTTCACCGTCACGGTGACCGAGTGGCGCACGCAGTTCCGCAAGACCATGAACGAGCTCGACTCGGTGGCGCAGAGCCGGGCGGTCGACTCGCTCATCAACTACGAGACGGTCAAGTACTTCAACAACGAGGCGTTCGAGGCCAAGCGCTACGACGCCAGCCTGGACCGCTACCGCAAGGCCGCCATCAAGAGCCAGCGCACGCTGAGCATGCTCAACACCGGCCAGCAGGCGCTGATTGCCGTGAGCCTGGTGCTGATGCTGTGGCGCGCCACCTCGGGCGTGGTCGAGGGGCGCATGACGCTGGGCGATTTGGTGATGGTCAACGCCTTCATGATCCAGCTCTACATACCGCTGAACTTCCTGGGCGTGATCTACCGCGAGATCAAGCAGAGCCTGACCGACCTGGACAAGATGTTCGTGCTGATGGAGAAAGACCGCGAGGTGCGCGACGCACCTGGCGCGCAGCCGCTGGCCGGCACGGACTCCACCATCCACTTCGAGGACGTGAGCTTCGCCTACGAACCCGCGCGCCCCATCCTCAAGCACCTGAGCTTCGAGATCCCGGCCGGCAAGACGGTGGCCGTGGTGGGCCCCTCGGGCTCGGGCAAGTCCACGCTGGCGCGGCTGCTCTACCGCTTTTATGACGTGCAGCAAGGGCGCATCACCATCGGCGGCGAGGACATCCGCGAGGTCACGCAGGCCAGCGTGCGCCGCGCCATCGGCATCGTGCCGCAGGACACGGTGCTGTTCAACGACACGGTCGAATACAACATCGCCTACGGCCGCCCGGGGGCCACGCGCGAGGAGGTGGAGAACGCCGCGCGCGCCGCGCGCATCCACGACTTCATCTCGGCCACGCCCAAGGGCTACGACACCACCGTGGGCGAACGCGGCCTGAAGCTGTCGGGCGGCGAGAAGCAGCGCGTGGCCATTGCGCGCACGCTGCTGAAAGACCCGCCGATCGTGATCTTCGACGAGGCCACCTCGGCGCTGGACTCGGCCAACGAGCGCGCCATTCAGTCGGAGCTCAAGAGCGCCGCGCAGGACAAGACCACGCTGGTCATCGCGCACCGCCTGTCGACGGTGGTCGATGCGCACGAGATCCTGGTGCTCGAGGCCGGGGTGATCGTCGAGCGCGGCACGCATGCCGAGCTGCTGGCCAGGCAGGGCCGCTACGCCCAGATGTGGGCTTTGCAGAAGAGCGAAGCGGCCCCGATTCTTTAGGCTCGCCCCCAGGCTCCGCGCACTTCGCACTTCGTGTCGCTTCTCCTACCCCGTGCCGGGGGCAACACCGGAGGCCCGGCAAAGCCGCATCCTCGGTGTTCCACTGCGGGGTATACACGCCATTTTTTTGACATCGATTAGGAGTTCCCACGTGCTGACCAAGATTCCCCTGCTGGTGCTCAACAGCCTGTCGAGCGCCCACCAGGCCCAGATTGCCGAGGTCTACGACCTGACCTATGCCTTCGGCGCCGCCGAGCGCGCGGCCGCCATTGCCGAGCACGGCAAGAAGTTTCGCGCGGTGCTGACCATCGGCGTGATCGGCATCACGCCCGAGGAAATCGCGGCCCTGCCCGCGGTGGAGCTGATCTGCTGCCTGGGCGCCGGCTATGAAGGCGTGCCGCTCGACGTCACGCGTGCGCGCGGCATCGTGACGGCCAACGGTGCCGGTACCAACGACGACTGCGTGGCCGACCACGCCATGGGCATGCTGATCAGCATCGTGCGCGGGTTCCGCAAGCTCGACCGGCTGTGCCGCGAAGGCGTGTGGCGCGAGGCCATCGAGCAGCCGGCGAACGTGTCGGGCAAGAAGCTGGGCATCCTGGGGCTGGGCACCATCGGCCAGAAGATCGCCCGGCGCGCGGCGGCGTTCGACATGGAGATCGGCTATCACAACCGCAAGCCGCGCGAGGGCACCACGCACCGCTACTTCGACGACCTGAAGTCGCTGGCGGCGTGGGCCGACGTGCTGGTGCTGGTGGCGCCGGGCGGACCGGCGACGAAGCACATGGTCAACGCCGAAGTGCTCGACGCGCTGGGGCCGCAGGGTTACCTGGTGAGCATCGGGCGCGGCAGCGTGGTCGACACCGAGGCGCTGGCCGCGGCGCTGCGCGAGAACCGCATCGCGGGCGCGGGCGTCGACGTGTACGAGAGCGAACCGAAGCGGCCCGAGCCGCTGGTCGGGCTGGACAACGTGCTGCTCACGCCGCACGTGGCCGGCTGGTCGCCCGAAGCGACGCAGAAGTCGGTCGACCATTTCCTTGCGAATGCCGAAGGGCACTTCGCAGGGCGCGGCGTCGTCACGCCCGTCTGAGGTCTTGCGTCTTACCCCGGGAGGGAGGGAGCAAGTCAGGACACCGGGACATTGCAAGGCCGGTCTTGCTCCTTCCCCCTCTGGGGGAAGGCTGGGATG